>JAIKZX010000082.1 GCA_024681935.1 Fretibacterium sp. | reverse complement strand
ATGATTGACAGCCGCCGAAAAGCCCATTATAATTCAGTAGTCATCAGTGTTATATTATTTGAATGCAATAGGGTCTGCCATCCGGCGGCCCCTATCATGAGGGTTTCAGGGGCAGGCCCATGTCGTGAGCGGCTTAAGGGTTTCCCCTGAGTCAAATCAAAAGGAGGTCTTTGTAATATGCGTAAGTTTACCGCTTTTGTGATGGCCCTGTGCCTGGTGTCCGGTCTCGCCTGCGCCGCAGGCGCGGAGGGTAAGCTCCTTGGCTATACCTGCATGGATGGCACGAACCCATTCTTCGTGGCCCTGGAGGGTGCCATCAAGGAAGTCGTCGAGTCCCACGGTGACAAGCTCGTCGCCCTCGACCCGCAGAACAGCAACGAGAAGCAGATTGCCCAGATTGAGGACATGATCAGCCGCAAAGTCGACGCTATGTTTGTGAACCCGGTGGACCGTGACGGCATCATCGCCGGCCTCGACAAGCTGAAGGAAGCGGGCATCCCCATGTTCGGGTTCGACACGGAAGTTGCCGACATGAGCTACCTCGTGACCTATGCGGGCTCCGATAACTACAATGCAGGTTACGTCTGCGGCGTCGACCTGGTTGCGAAGTGCCCCAAGGGCGGGAACATCATCGTCCTTGATTCCCCCACGATGCAGTCCGTTGTGGACCGCACCAACGGCTTTATGAAGGCCATTGAGGGCAAGGGCTTCACCGTTGTGGCTCAGATTGACAGCATGGGCAACCAGGAGCAGGGCAATAAGAACGGCACCGACGCTCTGACGGCTCATCCGGATGCGGTCGCCATCTTCGGCGGAAACGATCCCACAGCGCTTGGCGCCTACGCGGCAGCCGAGGCAGCGGGTTCCAAGGCGCTTATCTACGGCGTTGACGGTTCTCCCGACATCAAGGCGCTTATCGCTGATGGCAAGGTTACCGGCACCGGCGCTCAGTCCCCGATCTCCATCGGCAAGACCATCGCTGAGCTCTATTACAAGCATCAGGCTGGCGAGAAGGTCGAGGCCCGCTATCCCATCAAGACCTTCATGATCAACTCTGACAACATTGCCCAGTACAACAACGGCGGTTGGCAATAGACCTTAGAGGTCCCGCCTGAATGTAGGACGGCCAAACGGCCTTGTCCCTTGTGGGTTTCGGGGACAAGGCCTTTTTTTAGGCCCGGGGAGCAGGGGGGCGTTCGGCCAGACTGCCCGGCTTATGGGATGTGCCAACGCTGCGGTGTTGGACAGAGCGGCAGTGCCGAAACGAGGCGCGAAGCGTCTTGTAAAGCCCCCTGAGTTAAATCAGAGTGTGGTGAAAACAGGTGAGCGAATATCTTCTTGAAATGAGGAACATCTGCAAGTCTTTCCCTGGCGTCAGGGCGCTGCAAAACGTGGACTTTCAACTCAAGTCGGGGGAGGTTCACGCGCTGCTGGGGGAGAACGGCGCGGGCAAGTCGACACTGATTAAAGTTCTGGGAGGCATCTACCGCGCGGAGGAGGGCGAGATCCTCATTGACGGCCAGCCCGTCGTCATTCAGAACGTCAGCGACGCGCGGGCGAACGGCATTTCCATTATTCACCAGGAGCTGGTGCTCGTGCCGCACATGACGGTGGCGGAGAACATCTTCCTTGGGCGGGAGCTCATGGGCTCCTTTGGCATCGACGGGGCGGAAATGCGCCGCCAGTCTCAGGAAATGCTGGACCGCTTCGGGCTGGGCATCGACGCCGGGGATCAGGTGGGCAGCCTCAGCATCGCCCAGCAGCAGATGGTGGAGATTGTCAAGGCCATTTCCTTCAACTGCAAGATCCTTGTGATGGACGAACCGACGTCCTCCATATCGGACCGTGAGGTCAGCGCGCTCTTCGATATCATGAGGAACCTAGCGGCTCAGGGTGTGGGCATCGTTTATATTTCCCACAAGATGAGCGAGCTGGACGAGGTCTGCGACCGCGTGACGGTGCTGCGGGACGGCATGTATGTGGGCACCCGCGTTGTGAAGGAGACGCCGCGGGAGGAACTGATCCGCATGATGGTTGGCCGTGAGCTGTCCTCCTACTACGTCCGTGACCACGTGGAGGGGACCGAAGTCGTTTTGAAATGCGAGCACATCGACGACGGGCGCAAGACCCGTAAACGCGTCAACGACGTCAGTTTCGAGGTCCGCCGGGGCGAGATCGTGGGTTTCGCGGGGCTGGTGGGGGCGGGGCGCAGCGAGACGCTGGAGTGTGTCTTTGGCCTCATGCCTGGCTCCACCGGCACGGTGACGCTGGACGGGAAGGAGCTGTCCATCCGCACGCCGGTAGACGCAATGAACGCAGGCATCGCAATGGTCCCGGAGAACCGCAAGGTGGAGGGGCTCTACATGGTTCAGAGTGTGAGCTTCAACTCCACCATCGAGGTGCTTTATGAGTTCATTGGCCGCCTGAAGGTCAACAAGGCCCGCGAGGCGGAGATTACGCAGGAGTTTATCGACAAGATGAACACCCGGACGCCGAGTCACGAGCAGGCGGTGGGCAACCTCTCCGGCGGCAACCAGCAGAAGGTCATGATTGGGCGCTGGCTTGCCACCAAGCCGCGTATTTTGATTCTGGATGAGCCCACACGCGGCGTCGATGTCGGCGCGAAGGCGGAGATTTACGAGATCATGAACGACCTGACCAAGCAGGGCGTTTCCATCATCATGATCTCTTCAGAGCTGCCGGAGATTATCAATATGTCCGATCGTGTGTACGTCATGTACGACGGCCGGCTGACGGGGTGCATTGATTGGCATAACCTGAGTCAGGAGGCCATCATGAAGCTTGCGACGACCGAAGAGACGGCGGCGGGTTCGGGGGACCTTTCCCCCGAGTCAAAATAGATGGGGAGGAAAGGACCAATGAAGGCAGTCAAGCGCTATTTCGTCGACAATATGGGCATCATCTGCGCCCTGGCGGGCATGGTGATTTTCCTGTATCTGTGGCCAGCAACTCACGCGACGTTCCTGACCCGGACGAACATCTTTAACGTTCTCCGCCAGAGCTCCACGAATCTTATGCTGGCCTGCGGCATGACGATGGTCATCATCCTGGGCGGCATCGACCTCTCAGTGGGATCCATCATCGCTATGTCCGGCGTGCTGGGCGCGGCGGCCGTCGTGTGGTATGGTTTGCCGGAGGGCGTGGGCATCGCCATCGCGCTCGTCTCCGGACTCGTCTTTGGCCTGCTCAACGGCATGGTCATCGCCATGACGAAGATTCCGCCCTTTATCGTCACGCTCGCCTCCATGAACGTAGCCAAGGGCATTGCCTACGTTTTCTCAGGCGGCAAACCCATCCGCTGCATGACGGAAGCCTGGAAGTTCCTGGGCGCGGGCTACGTGGGACCGGTCCCTACCCCGGTTATTACGATGACCTCCGTGTTCATTGTGGCGGTGCTTATTTTGAACCGTACGCGGATAGGCCGCCACATCTACGCGGTGGGCGGCAATGACACGGCGGCGAAGTTCTCCGGCATCAGTACGGCCAAGACAAAGTTCTTTGTCTACAGCTTCTCCGGCCTGATGGCGGGCCTCGCGGGCATCACCATCGCCAGCCGCCTCTACTCCGGTACCTGCACCAGCGGTGACGGTGCGGAGATGGACGCCATAGCGGCTGTCGTCGTCGGCGGAACGTCCATGGCTGGCGGCTCCGGCCGGTTGGGCGGAACCCTTATCGGCGTGCTCATCATCGGCATCCTGAACAACGGGCTGAACCTGATGGGCGTGAACTCCGACTGGCAATACATCATCAAGGGCGCTGTCATTCTGCTTGCGGTCTACGTGGACTTCCTTCGCAACACCAAGAAGGCAAAAGCGTAGGACACAGCCACGCGGCGAAACCGATCAGATGAGTGAGGGAACAAAAATGAACGTTATTGGTATCGACCTGGGGACCTCAGCGGTCAAACTGCTCCTTGTTGATGAGAAGGGGAGCATTCTGAACAGTGTGTCGAAGGAGTATCCGCTGCTCCTGCCCCATCCGGGCTGGAGTGAACAAAACCCGGAGGACTGGTGGGCGGCGGTGAAGGCGGGCATCCGCGAACTTATGAGCGGCTTTGATGCGGAAAGCGTCGCGGCCATCGGCTGTGCCGGGCAAATGCACGGCCTCGTGGCGCTGGATGGGAACGGCACGGTCATCCGGCCCGCCATCCTGTGGAACGACGGACGCACGGCGGAGGAGACGGATTGGCTTAACAACGAGATTGGCAGAGACAGGCTCTCTGCCCTGACGGCCAATATCGCCTTCGCGGGCTTCACCGCTCCCAAGCTCCTGTGGATGCGAAAGCACGAGCCGGAGGCCTTTGCCCGCATCGCAAAAATAATGCTGCCCAAGGACTACATCAACTGGCGGCTGACGGGCGTCCACTGCTGCGACTATTCTGACGCCAGCGGGATGTTGCTGCTGAACGTGAAGGAGCGGCGCTGGTCAGAGGAGATGCTTGAGATCTGCGGTGTTTCAGAGGGACAGATGCCGGGGCTTTACGAGAGCTGGGAGCCCGTGGGGACGCTCCGGCCGGAGGTGGCCCGCGAGCTGGGCCTGCCGGAGTCGGTCCGGGTCGTGGCGGGAGCGGGGGACAACGCCGCTGCCGCCGTGGGCACGGGCACTGTGACAAACGGCGCGTGCAACCTCTCCCTCGGTACGAGCGGGACGATCTTCATCACGTCGGACACGTTTGGTGTCGATCCGCATAACGCGCTTCACTCCTTTGCCCACGCGAATGGGAAATATCACCTGATGGGCTGTATGCTCTCGGCGGCAAGCTGCAACAAATGGTTCTGTGATGAAATTTTAAGGACGGAGGACTATGCGGCCGAACAGGCTTTCATCACGAAGGAGAGGCTTGGCGCAAACGATGTGTTCTTCCTGCCCTATCTTATGGGAGAACGGAGCCCCATTAACGACACCGACGCGCGGGGGGCGTTTATCGGCCTTTCGATGAGCACGTCGCGGGCAGATATGGTTCAGGCCGTGTTGGAGGGCGTGGCGTTCGCTATTCGGGACAGTTTTGAGGTGGCAAAGAGCCTTGGACTGGATATCCGCCGCTCGACACTCTGCGGCGGCGGGGCGCGGAGCTCCCTGTGGCAGAATATCTTTGCGAATGTGCTGAACATTGCGCTGGATATCCCCCAGACGGAGGAAGGGCCCGGCTACGGCGGGGCGATGTTGGCAATGGTAGGCTGCGGGACCATTGAGAGTGTTGAGGCGTGCCGGACACTGGTCAGGGTAAAGAAAACTGTCGAGCCGGATGCGGAGCTCGCCGCGCGCTATGAGGCGCAGTACCGGAAATTCCGTCAGCTCTACCCCGCGCTGAAGGGCGTCTTCCCCAAACTGCGTTAGAGTTGGAAGCCCCCGGCCGGCTGCTTCCAACTTGCTTTTTTTTCTCTGCAAGTTCTTTACCTTTTTGCTGGAAAAGTGGTAAAATTACTTAAATTTCAATTGCCCCTTCAGGCTCAAGGCGGGGGGGCAGCTTTTTTTGTATCTGACAGCTTTATTGAAGGAGGGATCAGGTATGTTTGAGCAGCTCCACGCCCTGCTCGTTGAGAACGGGTCTTCGGCGTCCGTGGGGATAATCACGGTCGCTGTCATGCTCCTGTGCGGTTTTGCGCTGACACGGCTGACCAAGCTGCTGAAACTGCCGAATGTGACGGCTTACATCGTCACCGGCATCCTGATTGGCCCTTACTGCCTGGACCTTGTCCCCGGCATCGTCGTAGGGAATACGGGCTTCCTGTCGGATATCGCGCTGGCCTTTATCGCCTTCAGCACGGGACAGTTCTTCCGGTTAGCGGCTCTCAAAGGGAATGGTCTCCGCGTCCTCGTCATTTCGCTCCTTGAGGCGTGCGTCGCGTCCGTTTTTGTCTTCATTGCCGCCTACTTCTTCCTGAAAATGGATCTTGCTTTCGCAGTTGTCCTCGCGGCGCTGGCCTCCACGACCGCTCCCGCCTCCACGATGATGACCATCCGCCAGATGGGTGCGCGCGGCGATTTCGTGAACACGCTGCTTCAGGTCGTGGCGCTGGATAACGTGGTGGGACTTTTGGCGTACAGCATGGCTGTCTCCGTTGCCCTAGCCTCGACGGCCTCCGGTTCGGGCTTTGCCCTCAAGAACATCATCGCTCCGGTTTTAATCAACCTGGGGAGCCTGTTCCTGGGGGCGTTGCTGGGCTTTCTGCTGAAACTTCTGCTTCCAAAGACGCGATCCACGGACAACCGGCTTATCATTTCCGTGGCGGTGCTGTTCGGGTTCTGCGGTTTCTGTCAGATTATCGGGGTCTCGCCCCTGCTGGGCTGCATGTCCATGGCAACCGTCTACATCAACGTCACGGGGGATGACAAACTTTTCAAGCAGCTCAACTACTTCAGCCCCCCCTTCCTTCTGCTCTTTTTCGTCCGCTCGGGCGTGAGCTTTAACCTGGGGCTGCTCCTGACTCCACAGGAGGCGGGCGCGTCGTTCCTGACCCTCGGCATCGCGTACTTCCTTATCCGCATTGCAGGCAAGTACACCGGCGCATTTACAGGCTGCTCCCTTACGCACAAGGCTCCCTCTGTCCGCAACTATCTGGGCCTGGCGCTCATCCCCCAGGCAGGAGTTGCTATCGGTCTGGCGGAGCTGGGCGCGAGGACCCTGGGCGGGGACATGGGCAGCGCGCTCCGGACGGTTGTTCTCGCCGCCAGCGTCCTGTATGAGCTTATTGGCCCGGCCTGTGCCAAGCTGTCGCTCGTCCTGTCCCGCTCCATTCCCACGGGCCAGGAGGAAGCCGCAGAGGAGGCCGTCCCGGCAGCCTATGAAGAGGAAAAACACGCCGTCAACCTCCTGATTGAGCGCATCAGGGAGATTCAGGCGGAGTTGCCTGAACATGAGTCGGGCCCTGCACGGGAGGCTGTCCCGACTCAGGAAAACAGAAATATCCTGGTGTCCATGCGGCGGCGTTTCCACTCGAACAAACTATAGAATAAAGGGAGGCAATTGTTATGACAATGCAAGATCCCATCGCCCAGCTTCTTGGGAACTGGTCAACGGGTATCAACCTGTGGTCGATACTCTTTCGTATCGGTCTGGCTGTTTTGCTGTCGGCTATCGTAGGGTGCGAACGTTCCAGCAAACGCCACTCAGCCGGGCTGAGGACGTTCATCCTTGTCTCCCTTGCCTCCGCCGCCTCCGCGATGATCGATATCTGCCTCCTGCACCAGGGGGGAGAGACCTTCACGGCCGTGTCCGCGGCGGCTGTGGTCGCCACCGCCATGATCAGCGGCAACGGTATTCTGTTCAGCTCCAAGAGCCAGATTAAGGGGATTACCACCTCGGCGGGGCTCTGGGCGTGTAGCGTTGTTGGGCTCTCCAGCGGCGCAGGGTTCTACACGCTCACCCTGGTCTCCTTTGCCGCGCTTTTGTGCGTCCTCTCTCAGTTCCCGCGCTTCGAGGCTATCCTGAAGGACCGTTCCAACCACTTTGAGGTCCACCTTGAGCTGAAGAACAGCGCCAAACTCCAGGATTTCGTCACGACAATCCGCAAGCTGGGGCTCCGCATTGACGACATCGAGTCCAACCCCGCCTACGTGAACTCCGGCCTCAGCGTTTACTCCGTTTCCATGACCATCAGCGAACGGGATATCAAGAAGTACCGGAAACACAGCGAGATTATCGAGGCGCTGCGCTCGCTGGACTACATTCACTATATTGAAGAGATGAACTGACAGTCCCTTCTCACTGTCCTTTCGCTTTTAACGGCTTTCCGCCCCCTCTCAGGGGGCGGAAAATTATATTAAACAACGTCACAGAGCTTTTATACCGCCAGCCCCCGCTTTGCCCACGCCGCGAAGGGTATAATAAGAAACGTGAAAGGAGAGTGATTCCAATGTTAGCGGTTCAGGGATATTTTGACGGAACGGCAATCCAGCCGTTAGAGAAGATAATAGCAAAGCCCAGGCAACGGGTTATCATTGCCATCATGGATGAATTTGTGGAGCTTGAGGAACCGGCCCGTAAAAAGGGGATGCGCGGCATTCTGGCGCAATATGCTAATCCTGCGTTGACGAAAAAAGAAAAAGGCGCGTGGGAACGTGCCGTGGTGAAAAAAAATGGTGATGTTTGACGCAAACATGATATTGAGGTATCTGCTGAATGACAATTCCGTCATGGCAGAAAGAGCCGAACAATATCTGGAAGCCGGAAACGTATCGGTCACGATAGAAGTTATCGCGGAGGTTATCTATGTTTTGAAGGGCGTCTACTTGCTGGAGCGCGGCAAAATCGTCGATGTTGTGAAAGATTTTTTGGAACTGGTCAGTTGCCAGGAAAAAAGAGTGTTGAGTTTTGCGCTTGATACTTTTGGAAAACATAATCTGGATTTCGTGGACTGCGTTCTGTATGCCTATAATTGCGTTAAGGATGCAGAGATTGCAACTTTTGACAAGCAGCTTCTGAAATTGCTTTCAGAAAACAAAACCATCTCTTCGTCCTGACTGTATGCGGGAGCCTCGGCTTTTACAGCGTAATTCCCCGCTTTGCCCACGCCGCGAGTGAGAACAGGACAACGACAAGGGTGAAGGCCATCTCGCCGGCGCTCATCTCCCCCGCCTTCGGGGCCATGCGGAACAGGTGAATCCCGAACGAAGCCCGCCACGGGTTCAGCAGCGGCACCGTACCACAACAGGCGTCCTCCAGGATATGCAGGAGGCAGCCCATCAGCCAGAAGGAAGCGCAGCCCCACAGCGTCCCCTCCCTGCCGGACACAAGCGCCGCAGCGGAGGGGACGCTCCAATTTGCGTGGTGGAAGCAAAACAGCGTCAGCACCAGCCATGGAATGAACCAGTGCGTCAGCCTTCGATGATAACGGCTCCGGTCTCCCCACAGAACAACACGTTCCAGGGAGTCGGGCAGGACAGCTCCCATCAGGCTGAAAGCTGCGGCGAGGGGCGAGCCCGTCGTACTGCCCACGACCATGAAGGTAACGGCGCGGTGTCCGTGCCCGGTCAATGCGCACGCCCTCTTAGGCAGGCAGGCAGACGCGTCAGGAGCAGGGCTCCGACGTTGGCCAGGACGACGCTGGCCCCGGTGGGATAGTCCCAGATGAGGGAGAGCGCCATGCCCACAAAGAAGCAGAGGAGCGACAATCCCGCAGACAAAATCACGAGAGAGCGGAACCCGCGCGCCATACGCCGCGCCGTGACGGCCGGCAGGATGATGAGGCTGGAGATGAGGAGCGAGCCCATCATTCGCATGCCCAGCACCACCGTCAGTGCCGTGAGGGCGGAGATGAGGAGGTGATAAAGCGGGACGTTGAGTCCGAGGGAGCGGGCGTAGTCCTCGCTGTAGGTGATGAGGAAAAGGCGGTTGTAAAAAAGCAGAAACGCCGCCAGAACAAGGAACGCCAGTCCTGCCGAAATGACCACGTCCTCCCCCGTTGTGGCCAGGAGGCTGCCGAACAGGATGCCGTACACATCCGTGTTCATACCGGGGCCCATCGCCGTGGCGAGGACGCCGAGAGCAAGGGCTGAGGAAGAGGCGACGGCGATAGCGATATCTCCCCCCACCCGCCAGCGCTGGCTGATGAACAGGATGGCGAAGGAGGCCAGGAGCACGACGGGCGTTGCGATTAACAGGGGAGGAAGCCCCAGCGCCGCGGCCACGGAGAGCGAGGCAAACCCCACCTCGGACAGGCCGTGTCCGATGAGCGAATAGCGTTTCAGCACAAGGATGACTCCCAGCATGGAGGCGCAGAGCGAAATCATTGCCCCCACGGCCAGGGCCCGCAGCACAAAGGGATAGGTCAGAAAATCAAGGAAGCCTTCCAAGGTCATGCCCCCTCCCTTCCATAATCACCAAGGGGGCCGGTGAAGGCCAGCTTTCCGTGTTCCATGACCGCCACGCGGGGGGGGATGGGGCCTTGTCCGGCGAATGCGCGGACCTCGTTCAGGTCGTGGGTGACCATAAGAACGGTCTTCCCCTCGTCGCGGCGCAGACGTCCCAGCAGGTCATAGAGCACGCGCCGCATGGCGGGGTCCAGCCCCGCACAGGGTTCATCCAGCAACAGAAGCCCAGCATGTCCGCAAAGAGCCCTGGCGAGGAGGACACGCTGCATTTGTCCGCCGGAGAGTGTGCCCACCCCCTGTCGTGCCAGGCGGGTGAGTCCCAGATCGGCAAGGGCCTTGGCCGCAGCCCTCCTGTTGGAACGCGAATAGAGGGGGAGCTGCCAGCCGGGACGCTGCGTCCCGGTAAGGACCACCTCCCACACCGTAGCGGGGAAATCCGGGCCGGAATCTTCCGCCTGGGGCACATAGGCTGCCCGCCCCCGTTCGACCCGCCCCTCCGCGAGGGGAACAAGCCCCAGAATGCCGCGCAGCAGAGTGCTCTTCCCTGACCCATTGGACCCGGCGACGCAGAGAAGTTCCCCCTCCTCCACGGCGAGCGACACGCCGTCCACTGCCACGGTCCCGCCGTAACGGACAGTGACGTTCTCCAGCCTCAGCATGGTCATGGGGCCAGGGCCAGAGTCAGGGCGTTCCGATTTGCCTTCATGATGTCGAGGAACGTAATGTTCTTCTCCAGCTCTTCCCGGGTGAGGTTGTGGGCTGTGTGGAAGAGCAGGAGCTTTGCCCCCGTCTGCTCCGCGATGGAGCGCGCAATGCGCGGCTCGGCGAACTCGTCATGGAAGAGGTAACGAATGCCATGCTCCCTCATGTATCGGACCACCTCAGCGACGCGCCGCATTCCGGGTTCGTTCTCTCCGTCGTAGGCCGTCACCCAGTTCAGTCCGTAGTGACGGAGAAAGTAGCGGCAGGCAAAACGTCCCCCAAAGACCAGCGTGCGCTGTTTCGATCTTTCCACGATGCTCCTGATTTCGCTGTCCAGCTCCGCGAGCTGCATTTTATACGCTGCCGCGTTCCGGCGGTACGAGTCCGCGTTTTCGGGGTCTGCGGTGCAGAACCCCGCCGCGATGTTGTCCGCCATCTTCTGTGCCAGAGACAGGTCCAGCCAGACGTGAGGGTCAAGGGCATGATGATGTCCGTGTTTGTGCTCATGCTCTTCTTCCCGGGAAGGATCGTCCTCGTTAGAAAGAAGCGGGATACCCTCCGAGGCGTCTACAATGACGGGGCCATCCAGGCTTTGGGCGATGCGCAGGGCCCATGGTTCCATCTCTTTGCCTGTAAAGACGAAAAGCGCCGCATCGTTCATGAGCCGGACATCCTGAGGCCGGGGCTCGAAACTGTGGGCCTCCGCCCCGGGGGGCAGAAGCAGCCGAACGTGCGCCAGGTCCCCTCCCACCTGCCGCGCAAGCTCGTACACGGGGAAGAGGCTGCATACTGCCTGAAGGGGGGCCGCCCCGGCAGGCAGGGCAGAAATTGCCAGGAAGGCAAACAAAAAGAGTGCGATAATTTTTTTCAAGAAAAGATACCTCCAACGAACAGGCTCTATTTTCCCACACAGAAGCGGCTGAAGATGGAGTCTAAAAGAGCCTCCGTGCCGCCGCCAAGCCCCAGAAGCTGCTCCAGAGCTCCGCGGGCTTCGGCCAGCAGACCCGCCGTGACATCCTCCCCAACGCCCTCACGCACGGAGATCTCCGCCTCCGAGACGGCATGGGCACAGTTGCGAATATCGCTGAGCTGGCGCGCCGTCACGTTCAGTCCCTCCCTCAGGGTGCCCTCCCCCCGGACGAGGCTGAGAACGGCCTCCTTCAGAGCGTCTAAACCTTCTCCCGTCCGGGCCGACAGGCGCAGGATTTTCGCTGCCCCCGGTGCGGCGGTTTGCACGTCCTTCTCCTGAACAATGTGGGGAAGGTCGGCCTTGTTCAGCGCGACGATAGCTCCCTGAGGGATTTCGCGGGTTTCATTCAGCTCCAGGGGACGTGAGCCGTCCAACACCCACACACAGACATCCGCTGCCTCCATGGCTGCCCGGGCGCGTTCAATGCCGCTAGCCTCGATGCTGCCTGTGTCTGCCTCGCGGAGTCCGGCTGTATCCGTCAGACGCACGGGAATCCCATCGCCCCACACGGCCCCCTCCTCAATGAGGTCGCGCGTTGTCCCCGGCTGGTTTGTGACGATGGCCCGGTCCTGACCAAGGAGCGCGTTTAAAAGCGAGGACTTGCCCACGTTGGGCCGCCCGCACAGCACGGTGCGCACGCCTTCCCGCAGCAATGCCCCGGCGGAGCAGCACCCCTCCAGGCTGCGCAGTTTTTGGCTCATATCCTTCAGGGAGGTCAGAAGATCATCGTTCGTCACCTGAGGGGGTTCCCCCTCGGGAAAGTCCAGCCCCACCTCCAGGTTCCCCTGAAGGCGCAAAAGTTCTTCATGGATTTCTCGTGCGGAGGAGGACAAGGAGCCGGATAGGGTGCGGGCCGCGGCGCGCAGGGCTTCCGCGCTTCGGGCGCGAATAACGCCCAACACGGCCTCCGCCTGGGAGAGATCCAGCCGCCCGTTCAGGTACGCCCGCCGCGTGAACTCCCCCGGGGCAGCCAGACGGGCCGGAATGACAGGATGACTGAGCAGCATCTCAAGGCATGTCTGCACCACAAGCGTCCCCCCGTGGGTGTGTATCTCCACGATATCCTCGCCCGTGTAGCTTCGGGGTGCGGCAAAATAAACAGCCAATACCTGATCAATGGCCTGGCCGGAACTGTCGAGCAGAGAGGCCAGGCGCATCTCCCGGGGCGGAGGAAAGCCCATGGGACCAAAACGCAGAACAGACTTCGCCAGCGGCGCAGCGTCCGGACCGGAAACACGCACAATGGCAATCCCGGCCTCCCCCCAGGCTGTCGAAACCGCTGCGATAGTGTCCGTTTTTACTGTTTCACAGGCTGAGCGCGTAGCCATTCCTCAGCCTTGGCGAGCGTGTTGACCTTCCCGGTGCCCACGGCCATGTCCAGACCGTCCAGCAGCTCTCCGACGCGCCGCCCTGGCGCCATATTCAGAAGGCTCATCACCTCGCGCCCCGTCAGGAAGCGGGTGCTCCCCTCGGTCTGGAGCTCAACGGCCTCAAACCGGCGAAGCACCTGCTGGAGGTTCCAGCGGTTCTCTCTCAGTACCTCGCGGTAGGAGTCGTCAAACTTCTCGGCCAAAGCAACACACTCTGCGAATTCCAACGCTATCTCCACGGCGGTAGGACTGTACTCCAGGACGGTGGCGCAGAACTGCGCTTCGTCATGGGGCTCGTAGAATTCCGGATAGCGGACGATGATAGCCGTCACAGCGCTGATAATCTCTGAGGGGATGTTCCAGTGGGTAAGGTAGTCCGAGACGAGGCGCTCTGTCCTCTGGCAATCCCACTGCTCAAGGGAGCGTGCGCCGATAAGGCTCAGCAGGCCCGCCAGGATGAAGGCCTCGCTCTGTGCGAGCTTGTGGGTGTCCAGGCGGGACTCAATGACCTGCAATATTGCCGTAACGTGGTCGAAAAGAGATTGCCCCTTTTCATCCTTCACATCCTTGAGGGCTTCCAGGTCGGGGAGGAAGAAGGGCAGGAGCCTGTAAGAGTCGCAGAGCATGATGAAACGCCAGGGATGCCGCCGCATGCCGCGAATAACCTCACGCCCCCAACGCTCCGGGGCAAGCCCCTCCATACTCTCGGGATGCTTTTCCAGGAAATGGCGGACGTCGGAGTCGGTCTTCCAGAAGATGTCCATCTCCAGATCCGCGGCGAAGCGAAGCATCCGGCCCACACGCATGGGGTCGTCTTTTATGAGGTCGATGTTGTCGCCGTTGAGGCGAAGAACCCTGTTTCGAATGTCGAGCCGGCCGCCGAAGGGATCCACCACACCGCCATCGCTCCGCAGGGCGATGGATTCAATGCTGAAATCCCGGCGGGCCAGGTCATCCTCAATAGAACCGCCCCGGATGGGCAACGCCTTGAAGGGAATCCCCATCTCACCATATGTGCCGCGCAGGACAGGGAAGGGCCCGCGCGTATCCACTGTCCCGCCGGTTGCCTTGGCTACCTTCTTCAGGTCCTGTGTGTCCAGTGCCAGCGTCAGCGCGACGGGCTGTATGCCCATTTCAATCATACGGACCGTGCCGCCGACCAGCCAGGCCTTGACTCCCGTTTCCTCCACAGTTTTGAGCAAGTTCATGTAGTCTCTCATGCCTGCAAGCACCGATCCTTTCAGCCCTAACGGGGCGGGGAATTTTTTACTAAAGGCAACTGGACAGCCTTATTATAACACTTTTTGGGGATAAGCTCCCTCCAGATGAGGTTTTTCCCCATCCTCAGGCGGAGCTGAGACCTGCGTTCGCAGGAAGAAAATTATCCCCATAACAGTCCACAGAACCAGTAAAAGCCAGGATTCCTGTCCTATAGAGCAGTTCAGCTTTGGGAAGGGAATCAGGAGCAGCATAGCGAAAAAGATGGAAAAGATAAAACCCAAAGTTCCAAAAATCTCGATGTCCATGCGCCCCTCCTCACGGGCGTATTTTCGCGCCGCAAGGGAGGTGTAGCCAAAACCGATGGCTCCCCCGATGGCCGACATCTCGACAGCCCATGTCAGCGTTGACCTGCCAAAGAAGGGGGGGATCATGGAGAAAAGCATACAGAAGATCGTGGCGTTGACCGGCACACCGTGACGAGTCAGCTTGCCAAACCACGAGGGAATCATGGCATCCTTCGCCATGTTGTACAACAGGCGGCTTGTCGCGATGTAAAACCCGATAATGCAGGAAAACGCGGCAGAGAGAGAGGCAACGCTCCAGAGGACCGATCCAATCCCTCCCATCAGTCTGTGCGCGGCGAAGGCGGTGGGCACCGAAGCCATTCCCCGGAGGTAAGGCAGGCCGTAGATGTACTCTACCCATGTGGAGTAGCCTACAGGAATGGCCAGGGCCGCCATGAGCGTCAGGACAATGTAGAAAAAAGCACTGCACAGGATGCAGGTGTCCATGATGACCTTCGCCCCTTCCATCGAGAAATTGGACTCATGTGAGAGCTGCGGGACGATTTCAAAACCGACAAAAGCCCATGGCGCGACAGCAATGACGGAGAACATCTGAAGGAAAATACTGAGATCCTTGCCGGGATGGAACAGAGGGCCCAGATTCTCGTGCAGAACATGGCCGGGGTTCATAATGGAGCCGACCACCATGACCAGAACCACGCAGAGCTGAATGAGGACAAGTGCAACCTGAATCTGCCCCACCCTGCGGATGTTCAGCGAGGAGATAAGAGCAAACACAATCAGCGCAGTGATCGCCAGCAGAATCTCGCCCAGGTAGACGTCGTACCCCCTGAAGTTGTAGTGAAAGCCAAACTGGAGCAGATTATCCGCTATGGTCCGCAACAGAGTTTGAAGCGCAGTGGCATTGAGCGGAATAATGCTGATATAGCAGAAGCCCAGAAACCAGGCGCAGATAAAGCCATGCAGCTTCCCGAAGGCCTTCTTGGCGTACATAAACTGAGCCCCAACCTCCGGGAACCTGTGGAGCATGTAATAGTAGCAGTAGGAGATGATGAGCATGATGAACGCCCCGATTTCAATGGCGAACATCGAGCCCAGGGGGCCCGCCTGCTTCAGGAAGATATCCCCCGGCATGAGGAAAGCCCCCCAGCCGACGATACAGCCAAAGGCCATCGCCCAAACGCTGAAAGGTGTTAAGCCGCGTTTGAGCTTTTTTTCGTTATGTCTTGTTATTTTAATATATTTTTTTGTCATGATGACGATTCTCTTTCGTTTTGACAGCCAGGCTCAACAGTATTTAATTTATGACGGCGGCTTAAGAAAAAAAATGCCCCCAGCGCAGACCAAAGAATCAGACAAATATAGGATTTTGCAGCGATGGAACAGCCCAGTGCAGGGATTGGAATCAGGAGGAAAAATGTCATCACTGCAGAGAGGAGGAAGCCCAGCGTCCCCAGGATAATAATGTCCTTTCGGCCTTCCTCAAGCGCGAACTTCCTCGCCGCCAGGCACGTGCAGGCCATGCAGACGACACCTCCAAGTGAGGCCATATCAAAGGTCCAGTTCAGCATGTTTCTCCCCATGAGGGCCGCGAGAATGGAGACAGCCATGCAGAACAGCGTCGCATGGAAGGGAACGTTGTTCCTGTTCAGCTTCGCAAACCAGCCTGGCAGCATATTATTCCTCGCCATAGAGTACATCAGGCGGCTTGCGGCAACATAGAAGCCGATGATGCACGTCAGCAATGCGCTTGTCACGGTAATTCCCCAGACCCAGAGGCCCGCATCTCCCAAAAGGTGGACAGAGGCAAAAAGCGTGGGCATAGAGGTTATCCCTCTTTTATGGGGCAAATCATAGATATAACCCCGCCAGTCCAGATAACCCACCGGGACTGAAGCCGCCAGAAACACCAGAGCAATATAGACAAAGGCGCTGCAAATAAGGCTGGTGTCCGTGATGACCTTTCCCCAATCGGGTGAGAATTTTCTCTCCTCGGCAAACTGCGGCATTGTGTGAAAGCCCATGAAGAACTGCGGGGCGGTGAGGGCTACCGCGATAATCTGCAGCGGCAGATTCCCGTCGGTCTGGAACATGGGGTAGAGGTTGCCTGTGAGTGACCGGGGCTGGAACAGCGCGGACAACACCATGACCATCACCCCCGCCAGCAGCACGACGGCGAAAACTGTCTGGATGCTCCCTATGACGTTGACTTTCACAGCTCCCAAAAGCGCCAGCAGCACCAGCGGGGTGATGGCCAGAATCAGCTCGCCCATATAAATTTCATAGCCTGCGAAGGTGTAGTGAAATCCAAACTGAAACTTCCCATTGAACAACACGCGTCCCATCGTCCCCAGGGCCGTGGCGTTCAGGGGGATGAGGCACAGGTAGCACAAACCAAGGAACCACGAGCAGATAAAGCCCACACCCCTTCCGAAGGCTTTTTGAATGTAGGCATACCCCCCGCTGCCGAAAGGGAATTTATTTAACATATAGCTGTAGCAAAAGGAAATCAGCAGCAAGGCGAACAGACCGATCTGAATCGCAATCATGGACCCCAGTGGCCCCGCCTGTTTCAGGAACAAGGTGCCAGGCATCACAAAAGCGGCCCACCCGATGGTGCACCCAAACGCCAGCGCCCACGCGTTAAAAGGCGTCAGTCCCTGTTCAAGCCTTTTTTCCTCTGCCACGCATTTATTCATACCGCATTCCCTTTCGTTTATTCTGCGGCTGTTTATCTGTACTTTTAGATTATATCACGGAGGTCTGTGATATACTTACAATAACTATTACTACCAGAAACTGGGCGGGGAGACGCGAAGGGGAGATATTCTTTGGCAAATACGGTTTGGATTGAAGCGACGATACTGCCTTTTTTGTTGATTTTTGGAGTTTCGCTTTCCAGCCGGTTTGCAACCTCGGTGGATGTCAACCGGCGTTTTCTTGCCCTGGTGTGGTCTACCTTTGTAGCAGCTGCAATGGATGTTATGCTGCGCTTTATTTATCTTCTTATGCCGGTCTCCCATCCTCTTGTGGAGACAATGTACAGTATCAGCGTAAATGTTGCTTCCTACTGTCTTCTCCGTTATGTGGTGGCTTACGTTCATCAGGGCGGGCACCGCTGGATGAAGTTCAACACCCTCCTTCTGCAGGCAAGCATCGTGTTGCTTTCCCTCCACATCATGAGTTTCAGCGCATTACGGGGCCCGCTGTATGGCGTGCTGTCCTCCGGCCCGGCGCTCTTCTTTACGATTGAGGCATTTATCCTTCAGCTTATCTATCAAAAATACTACGGCAACGGACAGTTCATCGTGATGAACTTCCTGTTTATGCTTCTGCTTGATGCTTTTGTAATCCAGTACGTTCTTCAGCAGGACTATCCGGTCATCTATGTGGTGGCGACGGTGTTGCTCTTCATCACATTTTTCTACCTTGAGGCCCCCACCTACCGTCAGCTCGTGGCGGCAGGGGAGATGGCAGAGGCTGAGAGGGCCCGGGCGGAGGATTCTATCCGGCAGACCAACAGGGCGAATCAGGCTAAGAGCAACTTTCTCGCCAACACCTCCCATGAGATACGCACGCCCATGAATGCCATTCTGGGCATGAACGAGATGATTCTGAAGGAGGTCCATGACGAGGAAATACAGGAAGCGGCGCATGATATCCAGAAGGCCGGCCAGCACCTCCTCAACATCATCAACAACATTCTGGATATCTCAAAGGTCGAGTCCGGCAAGATGGAGCTCTTCACGGAGGATTACCATCAGTGGCGCATCATCAAGGACATGGAGAACTATGTCTATCAGGAGCTCAGGGAGTATGGCAAGGAAGGCCAGGTGAAGTTTATCATCGACGTGGACAAGACTATGCCGGACTACCTCCACGTGGACGTGGTGCGCCTGCGGCAGATTACGATGAACCTTCTCAATAATGCTATCAAGTACACGAACAGCGGCACCATCACCTATCGCGTCCAGGGTGAGAGGAAGTCGGTCTCTCGCCTCCTGCTGAAGATTTCCATCATTGATACGGGGATTGGCATTCGCTCAGATGAACTGCCCCGTATCTTCGAGCCCTTTGAGCGCATGAACCTCGTTGAAACGAGAGACGTGCTGGGCGCGGGGCTGGGGCTGCCCCTGGTGAGAAACCTGGTGAAGCTCATGGGCGGCACCATTGATATCGAAAGCGAGTATGGCCGGGGGACGCAGGTTCGCGTGGAGATCCCGCTGCTCCTGGTGCCTGGCTCGGGCGTCACCATTGCCGAGTATGAGGTGCAGATGGAGGAGGAGGCCCGGAGAAAGGCGGAGGAGAAGGCGGAGAAGCTGTCCGCTGACGAGGAGGAGGGCCCCTTCAGTTGTCCGGATGCTCATATCCTGGTTGTGGACGACACTCCGGTGAATCTTGTCGTGGCGAAAGGGATGCTGGGCAAGACGAAGGCTCAGATCGACATGGCGGAGTCCGGCGAGGAAGCCCTGAAGGCAATGGAGGCGAAGCACTATGACCTTGTGTTTCTCGATCACAAGATGCCGGGTATGGACGGGGTTGAGACGCTGCAGCGGGCGCGTAACCTGTCGGAGACGGAGGGGACAATCTTTGTGGCGCTGACCGCAAATGCCGACGCCCGGGCGCAGTACATCGGCCTGGGGTTCGACGACTATCTGCCCAAGCCCTTTAAGAGCGAGGCGATGGTGTCCATCCTGCGGGCGTATCTGAAGAAAGTAAACTGAGGCGTTTCAGGCGGGGTGAAAGTTCTGCTCTGGTGTTTCCTGTCCAGTGGAGTTGACAAAATTACATTATATTATGATAAGATTAATATAAAGTTTTAAATATTAAGGAGGAGTTGTCGTGAAGTCTATGAAGAAGATTTTTGCGCTTACCTTGGTTATGGTCATGGTTCTTGCGTTGGCTGGGACGGTCTATGGTAAGGATTATCCCAAGAAGGACCTCGCAGTCATCTGTCCCTGGGGCGCCGGCGGCGGCACGGATGCGTGTTTGCGTGCGCTGTGCCAGGCCATGGGCGAGGAACTGGGCGTGACCCTGACCGTCGACAACCTCACAGGCGGCGGCGGGATTATTGGTCATGAGGCCATTGCCAATGCGGAGCCCGATGGATATACCATTGGCATGATTACCTTCGAGTTGAGCACCTATTCTTCACTGGGCACCAATCTCACCTATGAGAAATACGATCTGCTCGGCCGGGTCAATACGGACGCCGCCGCTCTGTCCGTCAACGCCAAGTGGGCTGCGGAGCATGGCATCACCGATCTGGCGTCCTTTGTTGCCTACGCGAAGAAG
>JAIKZX010000069.1 GCA_024681935.1 Fretibacterium sp. | reverse complement strand
ACTTCCGCCTCCGCCGCGGCCTACGCGGCCTCTGTGGGAGTGCCGTGTTTTGTGCTGCTTCCGGCGGGGAAAGTCGCCATGGGCAAACTGGCTCAGGCCCTGATGTATGGGGCGACGGTTATTGCTGTGCGCGGCAACTTTGACCGCGCGCTGGAGCTGGCCCGCGCCGCCGCAGAAAGCGGAACGATGGGGCTCGCGATGGTGAACTCCGTCAACCCATACCGCCTCATCGGGCAGCGCACCGGAGCGTGGGAAGTCTGTGAGGCGTTGGGGAACCAGGCGGGAAAGGGCCTGAGGGCGCCGGACTGGCACGCCATTCCGGTTGGCAACGCGGGCAACATCAGCGCCTATTGGGCGGGTTATCAGGAATACCTCAAGCTCGGCAAAATCGGGAAGGCCCCCCGTATGATGGGCTTTCAGGCCGCCGGGGCCGCGCCCCTCGTGACGGGTCAGCCCTGCCCCGACCCGGAGACGGTGGCGACGGCTATCCGCATCGGCAACCCTGTCAGCGCGCACCTGGCCCGTGCCGCCGTCCAGGAGTCCGGCGGAGAGTTCAACTCCGTGACGGACGAGGAGATCCTGAGCGCCCAGAGGCTTTTGGCCTCGGAGGGGGGCGTGTTTGCTGAGCCGGCATCCTGTGCTCCGCTGGCAGGACTGGTAAAACTCAAGGGACAGGGGAAACTGCCGGAGGACATCACGGTGACAATGGTGCTGACGGGCAATGGACTCAAGGACCCGGATACGGCAATCTCCAGCCTCAAACAAAGCGGCGGAGCGCAGCCCATCGAGATTGGGGACACGGAGGAGGAACTGACGCGCGTGCTTGAGGGGCGGAAGGGATGAGTCATGAGAGGCCGCTGTTCTCGCTGAAGGTCCCCGCAACAACGGCAAACCTGGGCTCCGGCTTTGACACGCTGGGCATGGCGTTGACGCTCTACAACATCTTTGGTGTCACGGCGCTTCTGCAGGAGGGGGAGTTCGTCTGCGAGGTCTCCGGAGAGGGGATGGACGAACTTCAGGGCGCGGGGGAGAACATGGTGGTGACAAGTTACCTCCGCGCGTGCCAGGAATGGGACCTGCCGCCCCGGGGGTTTTTCCTGGAGAGCTGCAACGCCGTCCCGCTCAACCGGGGTCTTGGCAGTTCCTCAACGGCTGTTGTGGCGGGCGTGACGCTGGCGGGGCTCATTGCGGGGAGGGAAATTCCGGAATCGGAGCTGCTGCGTGTGATGACCCTTATCGAGGGACACCCGGATAATGTCGTTCCCTGCTTCCTTGGGGGCATGACCGTTTCCTGCTGGGATGGGAAAAACCTCCGCTATGTGAAATTGCCGGCGCTGCCCGACGACCTGTACGTGGTGGCGGCCGTGCCGGACTTCCAGGTCCACACAGAGGACGCCCGGAGAATCCTGCCGGAGAGCGTGTCGTTTAAGGATGCTGTATTCAACGTGAGCCACGCCGCCCTGCTCTGCTCCGCCTGGGCGATGGGACGATGGGATCTTCTGCGCGTGGGGATGGACGACCGGCTTCATCAGCCCCACCGCGCCCGGCTCTTCCCCGGCGGAGAGGAGATTCTCACTCGTATCCGCCGCCACCCTGACTGCCTTGCCACGGCCATCAGCGGCTCCGGCCCCACGATGATTGCCATCGTCAAGGGGCCTGCCGGGCAGCTCTCGTCCGAAATGTGCCGAATCTTCACCGCGGGCGGCGTCGCCTCGCACTTCTTCGTCCTGAACAGTTCTCCGTCAGGGACGGTCGTGGAACGCGGCGGAGAATAAAGGAGAAAAGGATGGACAAAATTAAAATCGATTTTGACAAGGACTGCATTCACGTCGTGTTTTTGGGGCTGCCCAACATCCCCGGAGGTGCGGCGAAGATTTTCGGCGCTCTGTGCGAGCGGGGGGTCAGGGTAGATATGATTACCCAGAACACCATGAGGGGAGGCCGGTCCGACCTCTCCTTCCTGATTCGCCGGGACCGGCTGGAGGAGGTCATTCCCCTCTGCCGGGAGGTCTCCAGCAAGGTGGGGGCACAGGGAGTCTCCTTCGCTACGGAGGTGGCCGCCATCACAGTCCGAATGGAGGCCGGTTCTCCGGAGACGCCTCAGGTGCTGGCAAAAATGTTCTCCACCCTGGCTGAAGCCGGTGTGAATGTGGAGATTATCAACTCGACCTTCCCCGGCGGCACGGGGGCCTCTTCCCCAACGTGGGACACTGTCGTCTGCATTGTGAGCCTCACCCACGCGGAGGAGGGACTGAAGGCGCTGCGCGAGGTGTTTGGAGTTTAACCCCCGATCCTCCGCGCCTCAAAGTAATATCGTTTCTCCTGGGCGTGCCCCATGGAGAAGGTTTTGCGCGGCAGCACGCCCTCTGAGACAATCCAGCGGAAGAACTGCCCCTTGTCGATGGGCGGAAGCAGGAAACCCACCGAGTCCTTTTCCGCAGCCAGCCGGTTCAGAACGTCCGCGCCGTGGATGTAGTCAATCTCGCCGGGATTATGGGCCAGGTATTCATCCAGCCAGCTTTGCAGAACCCCCAGCGCCAGGGAAGCCCGGCTCCGGTCAAGGCGGATTGTGCCGCTGCCGTCTCCGCCGGAGGGGCCACAGCTCCCGCTGAACCATCCAACGGGATAGCCTTCCTCCGCGCCGCAGTCCGCCGTCAGCCTTTCCAGCAGGCGGGGCACGTCCGTTCCTTTAACGAGCCGGTGTACGGGTTCAAAACGCAGCGCGGGGTCGTGAATATTCTCCAGTTCCACCAGTACGTAACGGGCAGGGTGGCGGGAGAAATCCTGAGCGGGATGCGCCTGCTTCATCGCCTCGTAACATGCCTTTGCCGTTGCGAGGGAATGGTTTCCGTCTCCCACCGCGAAAGGCAGAGAGGCATGGCTCCGGGTGTAGCTGTCGAGCCGCCGGTCCAGAAGAACGGCCTCTTCGCCCTGCACCAGCCAGCCGCTCACGTGTCCGCCGCCCAGCATTAAATCCACGCTGTAAAGCCGGGGCAGCTGTCCTTTCTTCTGTGCAAGGGGTTCAATGAGAGTCTGCTCCGCGTCGTCGCAGAGCATGAGTACGTGAGGCAGCTCCAGATGCGCGCCCTCCCTCACCGCCCGGCGAGGCGGAATGCGCTCCACCACTGTCCGCTCCGTGGCGCGGATGGGGGACGAAGAGCCCTCGGAGTAATCGTAGCCCTCAAGGTCCACGGCACCCACCAGCCCCCGTCGGACAGATCCGTCCATCTGGGTCCGCTCCACGTAAACATAGGCGTTTTTGTACTCACGAAAGAGGTCTTTTTCCAGATAATCCTTCATCGCGGAGTGGATGGCCGCCACGCGTTCGGGCGAGGCGGGAAGCTCCGCCTCCGGCAGGATAAGATGATACGACGACGGGGAGTCGCCGACCTTCTCCCGCACCTCGTCCCAGTATTCCGGCTGCGATGTGAACTGGTCGCACGCAACGACAGGCCACAGGGCCATGTCTCCGACGTCTGGAAGCAGAATATCTGCAGCCTGAAACAGACTCACTTTGACTTCCCCTTTTCCTGAAATCAGTTAAATATTCTCCGAGACACGCCGGACCCGAAGAACGCCGTCAATCTCCCGAAGGCGCTCCACCGTGTCCCGCGGCATGGGGTGCGAAATGTCCAGCAGCGTGTAGGCGTACGGCCCGCGGGCCTTGTTGGACAGGTTCTCAATGTTGAGACCATTGGAGCCGAAGAAGGATGTGATCTGCGACAGCATGTTGGGTACGTTCCGGTGGAGGATGGCGACCCGCGCTTCCGTCTCGCAGATGCCGGCGTTCAGGTCGGGGTAGTTGACGGAGTGCGTGATATTTCCGTTATCCAGGTAGTCCTGAAGCTCCTCAGTAGCCATGACGGCGCAGTTCTCCTCCGCCTCCTCCGTGGACGCGCCAAGATGCGGCAGGACGATGGCGTTCTCCAGCGCGGCGCTCAGGGGGTTGGGGAAGTCGGACACGTAACACGCCACCCTGCCGGAACGCAGGGCCGCGCCCATCGCCTCCTCATCCACAAGGACGTCCCGCGCGAAATTCAAGACCCGCACGCCATCCCGCATCCGCGCCAGGGCCTTCGCGTCCACCATACCCCGTGTGGCGTCCATCGCGGGGACGTGGAGTGTGATGAAGTCGCTGACGGCGTAGAGGGCCTCAACGTTTTCCGCCTGCTTCACAAGGGGGCTGAGCTGCCATGCGGACCGCACGGACAGATAGGGATCGTAGCCGTAAACCTCCATGCCCAGCGCAATGGCCGCATTTGCCACGAGGACCCCGACAGCCCCAAGACCAATGACCCCCAACGAGCGGCCCTTGATCTCGTGCCCGGAGAAGGCTTTTTTGGCTTTTTCCCCGTCCTTTGCGATGTCCTCGTCAGCGATGTGGGCCTTCACCCACTCGTTGCCGCCGATGATGTCCCTCGAGGCCAGCAGCAGCCCCGCGATGACCAGCTCCTTGACGGAGTTCGCGTTGGCCCCCGGTGTGTTGAACACGACGATGCCCTGCTCCGCGCAGCGGTCCAGGGGAATGTTGTTTACGCCGGCCCCGGCCCGGGCAATGGCGCGCAAGCCCGGCGCGAAGGTCATGTTCTGCATATCGGCGGACCGGACGAGGATGCCCGCTGCCATGTCCGCGTCGTCCGTCAGGGCGTAGCCCTCCCGAAGACGGGCCAGCCCGGCCTGGGCAATGGGATTCAGGCAAAGAATCTTCCGATCCTTCAGTTGGTTAGGCATCTGCCGCGGCATCAGCCGTTCTCCTTTTCAAATTTCTCCATGAAGGCCAGAAGTTTCTCCACAGCCTCATAGGGCACCGCATTGTACAGTGAAGCCCTCATGCCGCCCACGGAACGGTGCCCCTTCAGGTTTCGAAGCCCCGCGGCCTCCGACTCCGCGACGAACTTATCGTCCAGCGCCTTGTCTCCCGTTAAGAAGGGGACGTTCATCAGCGAGCGGTCCTGTTTCCGCACTGTACCGTGGAAAAGTCCGGATCTGTCAAGGAATTGATAAAGCAGGGCGGCCTTCTTCTCATTCCGCTCACGCATAGCCGTCAGACCGCCCAGCTCCTTCAGCCACTTGAAAACAAGGCCACAGATATAGATGCCCCAGCAGGGGGGCGTGTTATACAGAGAGTGGGTGTCCGCGTGGGTTTTGTAGCGCATCATGGTGGGGGTGCCGGGCAGAACGTCCTCGCGGACGAGGTCGTCCCGGATAATGACGACGGTCACTCCCGCCGGCCCGGCGTTCTTCTGTGCTCCGGCGAACAGGAGCCCATAGCGGGAGACGTCCAGCGGTTCGCTCAGGAACATTGAGGAGATGTCTGCAGCGAGGGGTTTCCCCTTTGTGTCGGGAATCTGTCTGATTGTCGTGCCGTGGATTGTCTCGTTCTGACAGAGGTAGACGTAATCGGCATCCGGGCTCACCGGCAGGTTTGACAGGTCAGGGACGCGGGAGAAGTTTTCTCCTTCAGAGCTGGCGATGATGTTCACCTGGCCGAACAGGCGAGCTTCCGCGGAGGCCTTCTTTGACCATTGGCCTGAGACGATGTAGTCTGCCGTGCGGTTTCGCATGAGGTTCATGGGAACCATGGCAAACTGGGTGCAGCCGCCGCCCTGGAGGAACAGAACGTGATAGTTTTGCGGAATCCCCATCAGCTCGCGCAGGTCTGCCTCCGCGGAGTCCAAAATGGCTTCAAAGTCCTTCGACCGGTGGCTCATCTCCATGACGGACATGCCGGACCCGCCGCAGTTCAGCATTTCGGCCGCCGCCTGCTTCAGCACGGGCTCCGGCAGCATGGCCGGCCCCGCGCTGAAGTTATAAACTCTTCCCTCCATCCCGCGTCCTTCGTTCATAGTTCTTTACTTCTTCTTGGCAAGCTGCTGAATGACGTCCTGGGTGATGTCGATGCCGCCGACAAGCACGAAAGCCTTGTTGAGAACAAGCTCCAGCTTCTTTTTTGCAGCCACTTCACGCACGGCCTGCTGACAGTCCTTGAAGATAGGCTCCATGAGCTTC
This sequence comes from Fretibacterium sp., assembly GCA_024681935.1. Classification (GTDB taxonomy): domain Bacteria; phylum Synergistota; class Synergistia; order Synergistales; family Aminobacteriaceae; genus JAFUYV01. Next base: position 18,005 of record JAIKZX010000069.1, on the reverse strand, counting down.
TGCTGCTCCTGGACGAGCTCCATGCGCTTGGTCTGCATAATCTGGGCTTTCTTTGCGGTGTCCTTCTCCCGGTCGGCTGCTGTCTTGGCCTCGTTCTCCTTCTGCTGGGCGAGCTTGGCCATCTGCTGACGGGCGTCCTTCATCCTGGGGTGGCTCATCGTCACTTCGTCAATATCAATGACGCCGACGGTGCTCGCTCCGACCTTTGCCGGTGCCGGCTTTGTAGCCGCAAACGCCGCTCCCGCCACAGCCAGAGCCAGTACAAGCGCCGCCATCGTCAACAATAAAGCCTTCTTCGAAAACATCAAGAACTCCTCCTTAAAAAGTCACAGGCGCGACGGTTCCCCGCACCTCTGAAAAAATAAAAACACATTTTTCACTGTAGCATTCTGCCCAGGGAGTGACAAACGTCAGATTACGCAGATTTCAATTTTACCGCAGTCCTGCGTTGGGGATTTGCGCGGAGCCCCCTCAAAGTTCGTCCTCCCCAAGGAATTCTCCCTCCTGAATGGCGATGAACTCCAGGTCGATGTGACCGCAATTCTCCAGGCCATGTGGGGTGTCCTTGGGGATAAAGACCCCCTCGCCCTCGTGAATAAAACGCGTCTGGTCCCCCAGCGTGAGCCGCCCCGTCCCCTGGAGAAGAATCCAGTGCTCGTTGCTGTGGTGAAAGCTCTGGACAGGGAGTGTCCGGCCCTGCATCACCGTCACGCGCCGGACCCTGTGCCGTGCGTCCTCGCACAGCACGCGGTAACCCCCCCAGGGCCGCGAGCTCTCAGAGATGTGGATGACCTCCCGCCGCCCCTCCTCCTTGAGGGCCTTCACGACATCCCGCACCTCCTGAGAGGTGCCGCGCCGCGTGATGAAGAGTGCGTCCGGAGAGTCCACCACCACGAGATCCGTCACACCGTTGAGGACCGCCAGCCGCCCGCGGGAGTCCACAAGGCAATTGCCGCTGTTCCGGAGAACCACGTCACCCATTGCGGTGTTGCCCTGCTCGTCCTGTTCAAGAAGATCGTGCAGCGCGTCCCAGGACCCCACGTCCGACCAGCCCGCGTCCAGCGGGACCACCGCCACCCGGTGTGCCCGCTCCATAATGGCTACGTCGAAGGAGACCGGCTTGATGTCTCTGAAGGCCTCGCGCAGCGCATGGGTTCCGTTCCCCATGAGGCTCCTGAGCTCCGGGGCCGTGCGGGCCAGCTCGGCCTCCAGCGTGCGCAGGGAGAAGATGAAGACGCCGCTGTTCCAAAAGTATTTTCCGCTCTTAAGGTACGCTTCCGCCGTCGGGAGGTCAGGCTTCTCGACAAAGGCCTCCGCCTCGAACCATTCACCATGCGGGGGATCCGGAGGGATTGTCTCCCCCTGAGCCAGACTGCGGGGCCGGCCCCTGCGTATGTAGCCAAAACCCGTCTCAGGTCTGTCCGGCACGACCCCCAGCGTGGTCAAAAAACCCTCCGCTGCCGCCTGGGTCGCTGTCCGCAGGGCTTCCGCAAAGGCCCTGGGATCCCGGACGATGTGGTCACTGGGCGTTACAATGACGATATCATCATCTGCTGCTCCAGCCTCCCTCACGGCCTCCACCCCAAGGAGTATGGCTGGGGCCGTGTTGCGGGCGCAGGGCTCCTGGACGGCAAATCCCTCTGGCAGCCGCTCTGCGGGCCCCCCCACGCGGGAGACAGCTGCCTCCCGCGCCTGGTGTGTCACCAGCGCCTCCCACTGGGTTCCTGTCACAGAGAACAGCCGCTCCACCGGCACGACGTTCAGCATTCGCGCCATCGTATCCTGAAGAAGTGTCCTTGTCCCGTACAGGGCAAGGAACTGCTTGGGCAAATCTTCGCGTGACCGGGGCCAGAGCCGCGTCCCGCTCCCCCCTGTGAGAATCAGTCCATACAAATCGGGCATAAAAAAATTCCCCCTTGCGCGGCTTCTTTAAACAGCGAGTTTATTTTACCATTCCAATCTCAGAGATGTAGTATAATATCGTTAAGTTTTTGTTGGGTTAGTGTCTCGGAGTTAATTAACAGGCCCCGCAGGGGGCGAGCCGCGTAGCTTGGCTGTCTGGCCGAAAAGACCCTCTGATTCCGTTTCACTTCCCCGCGTTCAAATAATAGGAGGCGTTTCTCATGGAAAAAAAACCTCAGGGAAGGGCGGACATTCATAAAATTCTGATCATCGGGTCGGGGCCCATCGTCATTGGGCAGGCCTGCGAGTTTGACTACTCCGGCACTCAGGCGTGCAAGGCGCTCCGGGCCCTGGGCTACGAGATCATACTGGTGAACTCGAATCCCGCGACCATCATGACGGACCCGGAGATGGCGGACATCACGTACATTGAGCCGCTCAACCGGGAGCGTCTGGAGCAGATCATCGAAAAAGAACGCCCTGACGCGCTGCTGCCCAACCTTGGTGGCCAGTCGGGGCTGAACCTCTGCGCGGAATTGCACAGGGCCGGGGTGCTGGAGAAGTATGGCGTGCATGTTATCGGCGTGCAGGTGGATGCCATTGAGCGCGGCGAGGACCGCATCGAGTTCAAGAAAACCATGGAACAGCTTGGCATTGACATGGCGCGCAGCGAGGTGGCGTACAGCGTGGAGGAGGCCCTGTCCATCGCGGAAAAGCTGGGCTATCCTGTTGTGCTCCGTCCGGCCTACACCATGGGCGGTGCGGGAGGCGGGCTGGTCTATAACCGGGACGAACTGAGGACCGTCTGCGCCCGCGGGCTTCAGGCCAGCCTCGTTCATCAGGTGCTTGTGGAGGAATCCGTGCTGGGGTGGGAGGAACTGGAACTCGAGGTCGTTCGCGACCGGGATAATGCCATGATCACGGTCTGTTTCATCGAGAACGTGGACCCTATGGGCGTCCACACGGGTGACTCCTTCTGCGTTGCCCCCATGCTCACCATTTCGAAGGAACTTCAGGCGCGGCTCCAGGAACAGGCTTACAGGATTGTAGAGCACATCGGGGTCATTGGCGGCACCAATGTGCAGTTTGCCCACGATCCCAGGACGGACCGCGTTGTCGTCATCGAAATCAACCCCCGCACGTCCCGTTCCTCCGCGCTGGCGTCGAAGGCCACGGGGTTCCCCATCGCACTGGTATCTGCCAAGCTGGCTGCCGGACTGACGCTGAAGGATCTGCCCTGCGGGAAGTGCGGCACGCTGGATAAATATGTGCCTGGCGGCGATTGTGTGGTGGTGAAGTTTGCGCGTTGGGCCTTTGAGAAGTTCAAGGGCGTGGAGGATCGGCTGGGCACTCAGATGCGGGCTGTCGGCGAGGTCATGAGCATTGGCAAGACCTACAAAGAGGCTCTTCAGAAGGCTATCCGTTCCCTGGAGAAGAACCGCCACGGTCTGGGATTCGCGGCAGGCTTTGATAAGCTCTCGAAGGACGAACTGCTTCAGCGGCTGGTGATTCCCTCCAGTGAGCGGCACTTCCTCATGTACGAGGCGCTGCGCAGGGGAGCGGCTGTTGAGGAGCTCCATGATCTGACGCATGTGAAGACCTGGTTCATCCGGCAGATGAAGGAACTGGTGGAAGAGGAGGAGCAGCTGTTGCGCTCAAAGGGCTGTCTTCCACCGGACGAGGCCCTTATCCAGGCGAAGCGCGACGGATTCTCCGACCGCTACCTGAGCGGGCTGCTGGGCGTTTCGGAGGACACTGTCCGGGAGCGGCGCGAGGCCCTGAACGTGACGGAGAGCTGGGATTCCATTCACGTCAGCGGCACGCCGGACAGCCGGTATTACTACTCGACTTACAACGTCCCCGGCCGTTCCGCCGGGGAAGAAGATCCTGGTTCGGGCCGGCCAAAGATCATGATTCTCGGCGGCGGCCCAAACCGTATCGGGCAGGGCATTGAATTTGACTACTGCTGCGTACACGCCGCGCAGTCGCTGAGGAAACTCGGCTTTGAGAGCATCATCGTCAACTGCAACCCGGAGACCGTCTCCACAGACTACGACACGTCAGACCGGCTCTATTTTGAGCCGCTGACTCTGGAGGATGTCCTGAGCATCTATCGGAAGGAGAAGCCTGTTGGGGTCATCGCGCAGTTCGGTGGGCAGACGCCGCTGAATCTGGCCTCCGAACTGGAGAGGAACGGTGTCAGAATCCTGGGGACCTCGCCGGGGGTCATTGACATGGCGGAGGACCGCGGCCTGTTTAAGAAAATGATGGACCGGCTGGGTATCCCCATGCCGAAGTCCGGCATGGCATCGACCGTGGAAGAAGCCCTGAAGACGGCGCGCCAAATTGGCTATCCCGTCATGGTACGCCCCTCCTATGTGCTGGGCGGGCGCGGGATGGAGATTGTCTACGACGACGAGGGCCTGAAGGAGTACATGGCCGCTGCCTCCAGCCTGACACCCGACCGCCTTGCCGGGAACGGGGTTATGCCCCCTGTTTTGATTGACCGGTTCCTGAAACACGCGCTGGAGTGTGAGGCAGACGCCATCAGCGACGGGACCCACGCTTATGTGCCTGCTGTGATGGAACACATTGAACTGGCCGGCATCCACTCCGGCGACTCCGCCTGTATCCTTCCGTCACGCCATATCAGTGACGAGGCTCTGACCACCATTAAGGAGTACACGCGAAAGATTGCGGAGGAAATGCACGTGGTGGGGCTGATGAATATGCAGTACGCCATTGAGAACGGAAAGGTCTTCGTTCTGGAGGCCAACCCCCGCGCCTCGCGCACGGTGCCGCTGGTTTCGAAGGTCTGCGGCATCCGCATGGTCCCGCTGGCGGTGGAGGTCATCACCGCCTCCCTGAACCCCTCCGGGGCCTGCCCGCAGGGCATACCCACAGGGCAAGGGCAGACAGGGGCAGGCCATCCCTCGCCCATCCCCGCCCTGAGGGAAAGGGATATTCCCTACTGCGGCGTTAAGGAGGCCGTCTTCCCCTTCAATATGTTCCCGGAGGTCGATCCTGTCCTGGGCCCGGAGATGCGTTCCACCGGCGAGGTGCTGGGTCTTGCACGGACATCCGGAGAAGCGTTCTTCAAGGCGGAAGAGGCAGCCCAGTCCCGACTGCCGCTGTCAGGGACCGTCCTGCTGTCCGTCAACGACAGGGACAAGCCGGAGCTCCCGGACATCGCGCGGGGGTTTGTCGAGGCCGGGTTCCGCGTCATCGCCACAGGGGGAACGTGGAATGTCCTTTGTGCAGCCGGCATTCCCGCGGAGAGGGTCAACAAGATATTTCAGGGAAGGCCTCACATCCTGGACCTGATGGCCAATGGGGACATCCAGCTCATCGTGGACACGCCGGGAGGAAGCAGCCTTCCCCACAATGGGAATGTCGTGCGCCGGAGCGCTATCCGGGCCCGTATCCCCTATATCACCACGCTGGCCGCCGCCCGCGCGGCCGTGGAGGGCATACGCTGCATGCAGACCCACAAGGAGACGGAGATCAAATCCCTTCAGGAGTGGCACCGGGAGATACGGGCGGGGGAGTAGGAGAGTTCCCCCCTCCCGTGTTTTATGCCGTCAAAAATGCACCAGCCAGGTCAGGAGGAATAACAGGCCCAGCGCAAAGGCCGCCAGACTGTAAGCCAGGGTGGAGGGCAGCAGTGTCCGCAGCGCCGGGGCGGTGTCCTCCTTCTGGTAGAGGCCGAAGTCCGGGGCCTCCGGCGGGAGAATGAAGCGTATCCGCGCGGCACGGGACAGCATCAGTGTCACGGGCCCGGCACAGATCAGGTCGATTACGCGGGCCGTCAGCGCACCCAGGAAGGGAAGAACATGGAAAACCGTGTCTGCCGTCCAGTCAACACCCTTTGCAAAAAACTTCCCCGCCGACGGCAGCACCCTGGTGATGATGGGCCGGAAGAGAAGCTCCTCAATATTCAGCCGCTCCGGCCACCGGTCAGTGAACATCAGCATCCTGCGGACGAGGAGAAAGTAAACCGCCGCCCCAACGCCGATGGAGATTGCCGCCCCCTTCAGGGATTCCAAAGAAAAGTAGCTGACGGCATGGTGCCCGGCAGTCCCACTCAGGGGGCCTCCTGCCAGCCCGTTCATAAATGGCGCGCAGAGAAAGGCGATGGGATCCCCCAGGTGATAGGGCAGGCAGCCCAGCAGGGGCAGCAAGGCGCCTGAGACCAACAACACGGCGGCGTTCAGGGGACTGATGTAACATTTTTTTTCATGGAGACCGGGCAGGGGGCTCTCGACGAAAAGCACGACGAAGAGCTTGATAACGTAGGCCGTGGTCAGGGCCCCCGAGAGGAGGAACGTCCACTCCGCGAACTGGAAAAACAGCGTTTCGGAGGCGGGCTCCATGAGGAAGCCCAGGGCTCCCACTCCCGCGTGCCCGATGTGATGGATATGCTCGACAATGGCCTCATGGATGAGGGTCTTGCCCAGATAGCCGTTCCAGAGCGGCATTCCCATGAGTCCCAGCCCGCCCATCAGGAAGGCGAAGAGGAACAGGGGCTTGCCGCGGCCAAAGCCGCGGATGTCGTTCAGGTCCAGCTTGTGCGTGTTCATGTGGACGACGCCGGCCGACAGAAAGAGTACGAGTTTGATGAGCGAGTGCCCCGCCATGTAGAGGATTGTGCCGCGCACGGCGAGGTCGTTGTTTATGCCCAGAAAACACTGCATGGCGACACCCGTGAGGATGAAGCCCAGCTGAGACATGGACGAGCAGGCGAGGGTCCGCTTGATGTTGACGGAGAAGACGGCCAGCACCGCGCCCAGTGCCATCGTGATGAGGGCCAGGACGAGGAGCATCAGGCCCCAGCGCGCGTCATGAAGGAAGGGCCCGGCGCTGAGAGCCAGAATGCCAAACAGCCCGGACTTGGTGAGAAGCCCGGAGAGCAGAGCGCTGGACGGGGCGGGGGCAACGGTGTGGGCGGTGGGGAGCCAGACGTGCGCCGGGAAGATGGCAGCCTTTGCCGCGAAGCCGGCGAAGACGAGAAGGCCGGGAAGATAGAGCACGCTCCTGCCCTTCACGGCTTTTGCAGCTCCAGGCAGTTCGGCAATGACGAGCGTGCCAAGCTGATGGTTGAGCAGCAGGAGCCCCGAGAGCGTCACCAGCCCGCCGATAATCGCAATGGCAAGGTAGGTCTGGGCGGCGCGGAGGGCGGCGGCCGTCTCGTCCTGGACCACCATGATATAGGAGAAAAGGGACATCATCTCAAAGAAGACGAAGGTGGTGTAGAGATCTGCGGAGAGAAAGACCCCCATGATAGCCCCCTCCGTCAGGAGGACGAAGAGGTAGTAGCGGTTGCGATTGTGGTGATGTTCCAGATACTCGGGGGAGAAGAGCGTCGTTGCGGCCCACATGAAGGCGATGATCACCGCGTAGGTCAGCCGGAAGCCGTCCAGCGTCAGGCTGAGCCCAAGGCCGCACACCCCCTCGAGGGGCAGGTTTGCGCCCGGCAGCCCGCAGCAGTACACGGCCAGGGCGAGCTCCGCCAGCACCGCCGTTCCGACGGCGGCATCGCGCAGCCGCTTGCTGTACCGCCCCACGATGAATGAAAGTACGCCCCCGGCCATGGGCCAGAGGATGAGGGATAGGAGAAGGGGATTTCCGGTCATCTGATTTTTCACCGTCCTTATCTGAATGTGGATTCCGTGCGACGCCCCGTCCCTGCCTTATGAGGCCCTATTGGATTCCCCAGCTGGAAAGCATGTCCCGCGCATTGGCATTTCCCTGTTCTGCGGACATGCGCCACCACCGGACAGCCTCCTCTTCATCCTTTTTCACACCCTCGCCGTTGGCATAGGCAGCCCCAAGGTTGTACTGAGCTCTGGCATCTCCCTGCTCCGCGGCTTTACGATACCATTTGACGGCCTCCGCATAGTCCTGTTTAACGCCATGGCCATCGCCGTACATAATGCCAAGGTTGAACTGTGCCTGTACATATCCCTGTTCCGCGGCCTTGCGATACCATTTGACGGCCTCCGCGTAGTCCTGCCTGACCCCCTGGGCTTTGTCGTACATAATGCCAAGGTTGAACTGTGCCTGTACAAATCCCTGTTCCGCGGCCTTACGGTACCATTTGACGGCCTCCGCGTAGTCCTGCCTGACCCCCTCGCCCTCGTCGTAATTCACCGCGAGGTTGAATTGAGCCCTGGCATCCCCCTGCTCCGCGGCCTTGCGATACCATTTGACCGCCTCCGCGGAGTCCTGCTTAACGCCCTCACCCAGGTCGTATTTCAGGCCAAGGTTGACCTGAGCCTTGGCATCTCCCTGTTCCGCGGCCTTGCGGTACCATTTGACGGCCTCCGCGGAGTCCTGCTTAACGCCCTCGCCTTTGTCGTACATAATGCCAAGGTTGTACTGCGCGTTCGGATTTCCCTGCTCCGCGGCTTTGCGGAACCACCGGGCGGCCTCCGCGTAATTCTTTTTTTCGTAACATTCCACGCCTTTCCGCAACTGCCCGTCGGCGTCATTTCCGCCCAGCTGCACCTGCAGCGCCCCACACGCGCTGCCAGACAACGCCAGAACAAACAGAACCACGATGGACGCTGCATACCTGCAATACCTGAGCACAGAAAAAACCTCCTTAGATGTAAATCTTGGGCATAATTATAGCTTTCCGGCGGCAATTTCGCCAAAAAAACGGAGCATCGGGCCGCAGTACAGACCAAAGAGCACCGCCGCCGCAGCCAGAACGCCCATCGGGAGAAGCATCCGCGCGCTGGGGTCGGAAACGCCCTCATTAGCCGTCCTGAAGTCAAAATTCTTGCCCGGCATGATGGCTGTGGCAAAGATGGAGAAGATATACAGCACCGTAAGGACCGCCGACACAGCAATCACGACAAGTCCAATGTAGCCCAGGGGCGGGGCCGCCGCCGCCGCGATGCCGAGCTGCCATTTGCCCATGAAGCCTGCCAGCGGCGGCAGCCCGCACAGCGCCAGTCCGGAGACAATCAGGGCTGTGAAAGTCCGGGGCATCCCCATCGCAATACCGCGCATATCAAAGAGGTACTCGCGGTGCGTGCGGCACAGGATGGCCCCGGAGCAGAAAAACAGGTTGATCTTCATCAGGGCATGGGCCCCCATGTGAGTCAGCGCTCCGGTGAGGCCCTCCGGCGTCAGAAGCAGCACGCCCAGCAAAATGTAGGAGAGCTGGCTGATGGTGGAATAGGCAAAACGCCGTTTCAGGTGATGGACTGCCAGGGCCATGGAGGAGCCGTAAAGGATTGTGAGGCAGGTCATGGCGAAGGCAGCCGTCTGGGCCCAGGAACCGCTCAGAGGGCCCGGCCCGAAGACGTACCATGTCAGACGGATAATGGCAAACACCCCCGCCTTGACCACCGCTACGGCGTGAAGCAGGGCCGTCACGGGAGTGGGGGCGACGGAGGCCGCGGGCAGCCAGCCGTGAAAGGGAAAGACCGCTGCCTTGACTCCGAAGCCGACGAACCCCAGGAAGTACGCGGACAGGAGGATGTTTGACGCACCCTGTGGCGGAGTGTTCAGCGTACCGCCCAGGGCAAAGTCCCCGCCCCCATGGAGAAGGGAGAAGACCAGCGGGATGAAGGCCAGCGCGGCCCCCCCGACGGAGTAAATAAGATATTTACGGCCCGCGTACCGCGCCCGGCCATCCATGGCGTGCATCACGAGAGGCAGCGTGGTCAGGGTCATGACCTCATAAAAAAGATAGAGCGTCAGCAGGTTGGCCGACAGGGCTATTCCGGACACGACGCCGAAGGTCAGGAGGAACCAGGCGAAGAATGATCTCTCCCGTCCCTCATGTTCCATGTATTCAAAAGCGTAGAGCGTCGTCAGTGGCCAGAGGAATGCGATCAGCGCAACAAAACCTCTTCCCAGCCCGTCCAGGCGCAGGGCAAAGGAAGCGTTGGCCGACAGGCGGAAGAGCGTCAGCGTCCCCGCCGGCGTGTTCCATGCAAGGAACAGAAGCAGCGCGGAGTTCACCAGCGCGGCGGCTTCAATGGCAATGTCCCTCCAGAGGCGCAGCCGGTAGCGGTTGAGCGGCAAGGCGGGCACAGCGAACACCGACGCGGCGAAGACCGGGAACAGGATGGGGAACAGCAGCATCTTCTCGGACATCGTAAAGCCCCCCTATCCCCTGAACAATATTTTAATGAGTGGGCTGAAGCAGCTTATCATGGGACCGGCGAACAGGCCCGCCAGAACGGCCCCCGCGCTGAGCAGGAGAAGAGGCAGACGCATTTTCATGGGCAAATGGAGGCGGACGACCGTCGAGTAGTCGTATCCGTCGCCGGGGAAGAACGCGTCAATCACGATGGGCAGAAGATAACCCGCCGTCAGCAGAGCGCTGATCATCAGGATGGCGATCCCTCCCATCCCAAACCAGCCCGCCTCCGATGAGATGGCCCCCGACGCCATATACCATTTGGCGACAAATCCTCCTGTTACGGGGAGCCCAATGATGGAGAGGGACGCGACGGCAAAGCAGCTCATGGTGACGGGGAGCTCTTTGCCCACGCCGCGAAGCTGGTCGGCATAATGGTAATTGGCCCCCTGGAGCGTGAAGTAGATGACGACGCCCGCGCTGAGGAAGAGGCAGCACTTGGCCATGGCATGTGCCACAATCTGGAGCAGCGCGCCGGTGAGGCCCCCCGGCGTCAGGAGCATCATGGCGAAGACCACGTAGGAGACCTGGCTGACGGTGGACCAGGCAATCCGCTTCTTGAGGTGTTTTTCCGTGTAGGCCATCATGGAGCCCGTGAAGATTGTGAGGAGAGCCATGCCGATGAGGGCCTTCTGCACCCAGGTGCCCCTCAGGAAGTCCGGCCCCACAAGAAAGTAGACGACGCGGAGCATTGCGATGATGCCCCCCTTGGTGATGAGGCCGGAGAGGACAGCGCTGGCCGGGGTGGGGGCAACAGGATGAGCGGTGGGCAGCCAGGCGTGAAGGGGGACCATGCCGGCCTTCGCCCCGAACCCCAGCAGGGTCAGGAAGGTCACTGTCAGCATTGTGTTCCGCTGTCCGGCCACCTTCGCCATATCCAGAACGCCCCCTGGCGTGAAGTCCATCGAGACGCCGTAGACGTGGAAGAAGAAGAATCCCCCCAGCGCCATGGACGCCCCGGCGAGCGAGTAGAAAAGGTACTTCACTGTGGCGCGGATGGCCTCCTTCTGCTGGGAGTGCATCACGAGGGGCAGCGTCATAAACGTCATGAGCTCATAGAACAGGTAGAGCGTCAGGAGGTTGGCGGCGAAGACGATGCCAATAAGAATGCCGTAGGTGGAGAGGAAGAAGACGAAGAAACGGCCCTCCGGCGGACGCCTCCTCAGGTACTCAAAGGAATAGAAGGTCACAAGCGTCCAGATGAAGGAAACGAGAGCGGAGAACACGCGGGCCAGTGTGTCCACGCGGAAGGCGAGGCTGAGCGTGCCCGTGATGCGGCAGAGGGTTAGAAGCTCCTCCTTCGTGAGGACAATCACCAGGACGGTCAGGGCTGCGTTCAGCAGCGTCACGAACCCAACATAGACATGCCGGATGACAGATTTTCCCCCTGTGGGCAGAAACAGAAGGGCAATTCCGGCCACGATGGGGAAGAAGACCGGCAAAAAGGGCAGTATGGGCAGAAACGGTGATAATATCGTCATAATAAGCACCTCCGAACGGGCCTGTCAAAGTCGGGATTAGCCAAACACCCTCACTCCCTTCTCGATGAGCCGCAGCAGCGGGACGCAGAAGAGCCCCAGGTAGAAGTTCAGTATCAGGAAGACCGCCATCACTGCCCTGTAAAGCCATGCGGGGGACGTAGGGGACAGGGCGGCGGCTTTACGGGGCGGCGTCAGGATGACGATGACAGCCGGCACATAGTAGAGCGCGTTCAGCACGGAGCTCGCCGCCAGAACCGTAAGGGCCGGGACGATGGCGGGACTGTCGAACGCCGCAAGAGTGAGGCTGAGCTTGGAGGCAAAACCCGCGAAGGTAGGCAGTCCTATCATGGAGAACGCCCCGGCGATGAACCCAAGCCCGGCCCAGCGGTTGACATAGAAGGAACCCATCAGCGAATGCAGTTCCTTTCGGTGCCCTGCGGCATCGCTCAGGCCACCGGCAGCGGTGAAGAGCATGGGCTTGACGGCCGCGTGAACGATGATGTGGAGGCACGCTGCCGCAATGCCGGCGGCGGTGTTCAGCCCAATGCCCATGAAGATGTAGCCCACCTGCGCCACGGAGGACCAGGCAATCATCCGTTTGACGTTCTTCTGGTTCAAAGCGTGGACGGAGCCCATGATCATCGCCAGGAGCCCCAGAATCAGAAGCGCTTTGTCCATGTGGAGCTGCTGGACGGCTTCCATGCCGTAAACGCGGCAGAAGACCTTGATGACCAGCAGGATATGTCCCTTGATCACGAGGCCGGAGAGAATGGCGCTTGATGCGTTGGTGGCGCTGCCATGGGCGTCGGGGAGCCAGAAGGCAAAGGGATAGAGGGCGCTCTTGACGCCAAGCCCAGCCAGCATCAGGCTGAGGGAGGCGGCAAGGGGCAGCATATAGCGGCCCGACGCTGTGAGCCCCTGAACGGAGGGGCGGATATTCTCCATCAGCAGATGTCCCGTCAGGTCATAGAGCAGGCAGATGGCGGTCAGCAGAAGGCCGGAGCCAACCAGGCTCATTATCAGGTAACGCAGGGCGGCCCGCACGGTCTCCGGCCCCTCCCTGGCTGCGACGATTCCGCAGGCCGCAAGGGTGTTTATCTCGATGAAGACGTAGGCCGTGAAGAGATCGTTTGTGTAGGTCAGCGTCAAAAGCGAGCTCATCAGCAGGCAAATCAGGGAGTAGTAGAGGGGCTGCTTTCTCCGGGGGATGTCCGCCTCCGTGGAGCCGGAATTGCCCAGGATGGACAGGACCATTGAGATGCTGAAGGCCAGGGACAGGATGGCTTCAAGGGGACCGGCGCGCAGCTCGTTGCCCCAGGGGGCCGGGAAGTGCCCCATTGCGAAGGTGAAGGTCTGCCCCAGCCGCACGGAGGCCAGCAGGAACGCGGACAAAACACCGACACCGGCAACCGCGGCACAGGCCGTGCGCTCCGGGATGTGTCTCCTGTTGGGCAGAAGCGGCATCAGGATAGCCGCGAACATCGTCAGGAAGATGCTGAGGAACGGGATGTTGTAGGCAAACAGGCTCATAACAATCCCTCCCGTTTCAGCAGCTCCCGCGCCGTCAGGGTCTCAGGCTCCGGCTCTGTCTCATCGTCTCCGCCGTCCACAAGAAGCGGCTCGTCCTTTTCGGCCTCCTGTTCTGCGTCCTTTATGAGGACGAGGGCCTCGTCGATGTTCAGTGTTCCATAGTGTTTGTAAAAGCGGAGGGTGAGCGCGAGGGCAAAGGCCGTCATGCTGACAGAGACAACAATCCCCGTCAGGACGAGCCCCGCGGGGATGGGGTTGACATAGGTTCCGGCCTGCTCCACCCATCCTCCGTCCGCACCGGGGACGAGTATGGGCGCGGCGCGGCCTGCTACATAGCCCTTGGCGGCAAGGAAGAGGAAGCCCGCCGTGTCCATGATGTTGAGGCCAAGGATCTTTTTGATGAGGTTCCTGTGGAGCAACAGAGTCGTCAGGCCAATGCCAGTCAGGATGACTGCCACGGCCTCGTAGTGGTTCAGTATCAGCCGGCCCAGCATGTCAGATTTCCCCCTCGCTGAAGAGTGCGTAAAAACCATAGAGGGTCCCCGCGACCACCAGCCCCACGCAGATGTTCAGGGGCAGAATCAGCCCGCCGCTCAGGATGTTTCCAATCGTGCCTGCCGGAATGCCCGACTCGATATGGTTGGCCCCTGTGAAGAAGGACCAGCCCTTCATGACGGCGTAGGCAAGAAGGGCCCCGCTGCTGGACGTCACGAACGTCCGTTCCGGGAAGAAATTGTGGACCTGGTTGAACCCGTAGGCGTTGGCGCAGAGAATCAGTGCCGTGCTCAGGATGGCCCCGCCGGAGAAGCCTCCGCCCGGCGAGATGTGCCCGTTGATCACGACGGCGCAGCCTAAAATCAGGATGGCCGGGATGGAGAGCGACGCAACACCGCGCAGGATGGAATCGTCCCGGCGGAAGGTGTGGTGGCGCGGCACAGAGGCCCCGCCCAACAGCATCAGCACACATGCCGCCGACGTGAAGAGTACGGCGGACTCCCCAAAGGTGTCGAAGGCACGATAGTCCAGAATCACGCCCGCCACGATGTTCTGTGCGCCTGTCTCCCGGCCGCAGCGTTCCACATAGCGCTGGACGACCTCATTGTTGGCCGGGTTTTCCGGATCCCCGAAGGGAGGAAGCTCTGACACGGTCGCCAGCAGCAGGAGCACAAGCAGCACGCAGGTGAGGACGCTCATTCCCGCATAGAGAGACGAAAACAGGTGCCCGCCGTGGTGTTCCACCCACAGCTCATAGCGCTCCCGGATGGTCAGCTCATGGAAACGTGGCCGGTGCGTCGTGGGCTTTATCGTGAAGGGCAGGGGGGGAGGCGGCTCCGGCGGGATGACCTCGTTCTCCGGGCGCGGGCCGTTGCCCTCCACCCAGTCGCGGAAACTCTGCCAGAGGGTCGTCAGTTCCTCACGCATGATGTTCCTCCTTTTCCTCATCGGCATCGTGATGTTTAAGCTGCCCCACGCGGCGAAGTGTCAGGAAAAACAGGGTGCCTGTCACCCCGGCCCCCACGGCCGCCTCCGTGATGGCGAGATCCGGGGCCTGGAGCAGCACCCACACCACAGACATGACGAGGCTGTAGCTCATGAAGATGACGACAGAGTTCAGCAGATTCCGGGCGATGGCGACGGCCAGCGCGCAGACGATGAGGAAGATCAGCAGGAGCCATTCAAAGACGGCCATGTCACTCCTCCTCCATTTTGTGAAGATTCCCGTTCCCATCCAGCTCCATGAGGTCGCAGGTCTGGGCCAGGTGCGGGTTTGTCCGAACCTCTGCTCGGGCGACGAGGTGGCTGGCCACGGGGTTGCTCAGCCACAGAAAGACGACCGCCAGAAGCAGCTTCAGAGAGAGGGCAGACCAGCCCGCCAGCACGACGAGCCCCAACAGCACCAGCAGCGCCCCCAGCGTGTCGCACTTCGCAGCCACATGAATGCGGTTCAGCATTGTGCTGAAACGGAAGATTCCCAGCGTGGCGATACCCAGCACAAAAAGCCCCGGCAGAATTAAAAAGGCGGCGATGAGAAGTCGAATCATGGTTTTTTCTCCTCTCCGTTGAGAATGGAGCGGGAGAGCACAACGATAGACAGAAAGCTGACAATAGCGTAGATAAGGCAAATGTCGGCGAGATAGGATTCCTCAAAGATAAGGGATAGGATTGCGATGAGCACAATGACCTTCGTCCCCACGATGTTGACCGCGATGACGCGGTCTGTGAGCCGCGGCCCCAGCAGGGCCCGGAGGAGACACAGGAAGAGCGTGACGGACAAAAAGACGGCGCTCCCCACGAGCAGAAGCCGGCGAAGCCCGGCGAGGGAAAGGACGTCATGGAACAGCTCCATCATGGGCATTCACCCCTCAGCGGCCGCTCCATCCGGGAAAGAAGGCGTTCAAAATCTGAGTTCGCCAGGCTCCGCGCCATTTTATGGTTCAGCGCGTGGACCAGAAGCTCGTCCCCCTCCAGCGCCACGGTGAGGGTCCCCGGGGTCAGCGTGATGGAGTTTGCCAGGGCGGTCCGCGCGGCGTGGGTCCGGAGATTTGTGCGGAAACGGACCAGGCAGGGTTCCAACTCGATATTCGGGGCAAGGATCAGCCGGATCATCTCGAGATTTGCCTTCACAATCGCAGCGGCCAGAGCTCCGGAGTACAGGAGCGCGCCGGGAAGAAGCCGGATTATCGTAAATGTGGAGGGGAATCGGATATTCAGGGCCCGGCGCGTGAAACAGTCCAGTCCCACGGCGATGAGGATGCCGAGGATGAGGACCTCCCCCGTCATGCGGCCGTTTAATATCAGCCAAAGGACGAAATACGCGCTTGTCATGATAACCTCCTTTACCCACAGTGACTGCAGAGAACCGGGGCAGCCTCATTGTTTAAAGAATACAGATAACCATTTCTCTTTATTATTATAAAGCATCCCTTGTCCCCATGAGGGCAGGGTTCTTTTCAGGGAATCTCTGCAGCGTTTCATGTTACAATAAAATCCTTGGAAACTTATTTCAGATCAAGGGGAAGAACTTATGCAGCCATTCCGGCTTAAATCCGTCTGCAAGGATTATCTGTGGGGAGGGGAACAGCTGAAAGCGTGGGGCAAGGGGGAAAACCTGGACCGCGTGGCCGAAAGCTGGGAACTGGCAGCCCACCCCGACGGGGAAAGTACTGTGCTGGACGGGCCTTTTGCGGGATGGCCGCTCTCGCGCCTTGCCTTGAAGCATCCGGAGGCTGTCTTGCCGGGGTTTCAGCCCGGTTCGAATTTCCCACTGATGGTGAAGCTCATTGACGCGAAGCAGTCCCTTTCCATTCAGGTTCACCCTGACAACGAGTACGCCGCCCGCATGGAGGGCGGCCAGGGCAAGACTGAGATGTGGTACGTCCTGGACCATACGCCGGGGGCGTTTCTCTATTTGGGTTTTGAGAAAAAGATCGGCAGGGAGGAGCTGGCGAACGCCATTTCGGAGGGTATGCTGACCGGCCTGCTGCGCCGGTTTGATGTCCGCCGGGGTGACAGCTTTTTTATCCCGGCCGGGACGATACACGCCATTGGAGGCGGTATTCTGCTGGTGGAGATACAGGAGAACTCCAACATCACCTACCGCGTTTTTGACTATAACCGCCTCGGAACCGACGGGAAGCCCCGCTCGCTCCATGTGGAAAAGGCCCTTGCCGTGGTGCGGAGGGAGCCGCCAAATCCCGCGCCACCGGGGGCAAAAGCTCCCTGTGCTGTCCAGGGAGGTACTCTGGAGGTCATGGTTCGCTGTCCACAGTTTCGCGCCGGAATCCTGCGCCTCGACGGCCGGTGGGAGAGCGCGCCGGGGAAAGGTTTCCTCTCGCTGCTCTGTCTGAAGGGGAGCGCGGTCCTGAGCCATGAAGGGGTCTCGCTGGAGGCGGAGAGGGGAACGTCCCTCTTCGTTCCGGCGGACGCGGGGCCCTTTGCGCTGACCTCTGGACGGGAGGGCGCGGAATTCCTTCTTACCGCGCCGGACGGGACATCCTAATGCCGCGGGGGAATAACAAAAGGCGGGGAGCTTTACGCCCTCCGCCTTGTCTTTTTGCCGCATTTTTTACATATACTGTTCCACCTGGTCATGTACAACGACAAGGGAGTTAAAGTCCTCGACCTGCGGACGCTGGATGACGACGGGCTCCCGAACGTGCAGATAGTGAATATCCTCATGTTTTACGGCGAAGCCACGCTCAAGACGGTCCACAAAGCCTGCCGTATTGATTGTAGTGCTTGTCTGGACGATGCGCATCTCCTTCACCTCCCCCATGATAACCTTTTCCTTATTTTACCATGAAGCCAAATCATGGGAAATACGCTATAATTTTATATCGTCCTGAATCATCAGGACAAAGTTTATTCCCATTGAAGGGGGTTTTTTTTGTATGAGTCCTATGCTTTTTGCCCTCGTCTGCCTTGTGGCGGTGTTGGTGATTATGTCTATCGGCGACATTGTCTCCACCATTACCAAGGCTTTCGTCCCATCTGTCTTCGTGGCGGCTGCGCTTTTCCTTGCCGGTTTCTGGCAGGGCTGGCTTCCGCTGGATGTCGTCGATAAGGCCCAGATGGGGGGTATGATTGCCAACATCTCCATGTACCTGCTCATTGCGCACATGGGTACCCTGATGAGCGTCCGTGAGCTCTGCCAGGAGTGGAAGAGCGTCGTCATTGCTGTGGCCGGTCTGGCCGGAATGTGTGCCGCGCTGCTGTACGGCGGCACCCAGCTCATTGACCGCAACGCCATCATCGCAGGCACTCCGCCCCTGTCCGGCGGCATCGTGGCGGCCATCATCATGAGCGAGGCGGCTGCGGCCAAGGGCATGGCCCTCTGGTCTGTCATGGCCCTGCTCATCTACATCGTGCAGGGGTTTGTCGGCTATCCCATCACCGCGCTCTGCCTCAAGAGCGAGGGCAAGCGTCTGCTCCGC
>JAIKZX010000057.1 GCA_024681935.1 Fretibacterium sp. | reverse complement strand
TAAGAATCAGGCTGGAAAACAGGCTCCGTGAGTTTATTCTGCATGGAGGTACAGATATATAAAGATATGTCCGCGGGAATATTTACGCTTATTTCCGCGAACATATCACAGGGGCGCAGGGCGCACTGTAAAAGACGGGGACAAACTGTTATAATTTTTGAAGAGAAAAGCCGTTAAAGGGGCTCTTTTTGTGGAGCCTATCCCAAGGCTCTGAGAGGATGTGCGACAATGAAACTAAGCGGTGATGAGGTGCGCGGGATCGCCCTGGAAAGCCGCCTTGTCCTGACGGACAAGGAACTGGACGGTGCGGCGCGCTACATCAATGACTTTCTGGATATGCTGGACCGTTTCAAGGAGCTGGACCTGACGGATGTGGAGCCCTTCAGCTTCGCTGAGGTCACCGAATGCCCGCTCCGGGACGATACTCCCGTGCCCTTTGGCAACAGGGACGCCATTCTGGGTGAGAGCGCCCACGTGGAAGCGGACTACTTTAAGGTCCCAAGAATCATGGAGGGATAGCGATGGAGCTCTATGAACTGAACCTGCGCTCTGCGGCAGAAGGCTTGAAGACAAAGAAATTCTCTGCCGCTGAGCTGTTTGACGCCTGCATGGCCCGCACGGAGGCCTGTGAGCCCCACGTTGCAGCCCTCATCACGAAGACGGCGGAGCTGGGCCGTCAGCAGGCGAAAGAATCCGATGAGCGGCGGGCCAAAGGGGAGAACTGCGGGGATTTGGAGGGCATTCCCGTCATCCTCAAGGACAATCACTGCACCCGGGGTGTCCGCACCACGGCGGCCAGCAAAATTTTGGGCGACTGGTGCCCCCCCTATGACGCGACGGCCTGGGCGCTGCTCAGAAAGGCTGGAGCTGTTCTGCTGGGCAAGGCCAACATGGACGAGTTCGCTATGGGCGGATCCTGCGAAAAATCCGCCTTTGGCCCCACACACAACCCTCATGACCTGACCCGCGTGCCGGGGGGGAGCTCCGGCGGGAGCGCCGCCGCGACGGCGGCTGCTTACGCGCCCTTCTCCCTGGGCAGCGACACGGGCGGGTCCATCCGTCAGCCCGCGGCCTACTGCGGTGTCTATGGGTTCAAGCCCACCTACGGCATGGTCAGCCGCTATGGCCTCATCTCCTATGGCTCCTCGCTGGATCAGATCGGACCCTTTGCCCGGAATGTGGAGGATCTGCACCTCATCATGTCCATCCTCTCGCAGTACGACCCGATGGATTCCAGCTGCTTCCGGGAGAAGACCTATGACTTCATGCCGCGCAAAGAGGGATTGAAGGGCAAGAAGGTCGCACTGGTGAAGGAGTTCCAGGAATTCACGCTGGAGGCCCCCATCGCGGAGGGCATGACGCGCACACGGAAGGTCATCGAGGACGCCGGGGCGGAGGTCGTGGAGGTCTCACTGCCTGTCATTGCGCGATATGCCGTGTCGTGCTACTACGCTCTGGCGATGTCCGAGGCCCACACGAATCTGGAACGCTACGACGGCGTGCGCTACGGCTACACGGTGCCGGACGCGAAGGGAATAAAGGAAATGTTCGAGGAGGTGCGGACGGCTGGATTCGGCGCGGAGGTCAAGCGGCGCATCATCGCCGGGACCTGCCTGACGGAGCCCACCCGCTGCGATGAGTATTATGTAGCGGCGACGAAGGTCCGTACGCTCATCGCACAGGAGTTCGCCAGGGCGTTTGAGGGTACGGATTTTATCCTTCAGCCGGCCTCGCCCACGCTGGCCCCAAAGATTGGCGCGTCCGACGCTGACAAGATGAAGGAGTACGAAGCCGACCTCTACACCCTGCCCGTGAACCTAGCGGGACTGCCTGGCCTGTCGTTCTTCACAGGGTATGCCGAAAACGGCCTGCCGGTGGGCCTTCAGCTCATCGGGCCGCGCTGGAGCGACGCGGACCTGCTGAACGCCGGCCTTGTTCTGGAGGAGCGTCTGGGCTCCCCCAAAATCGCCTGTGCCCTTGAGGGTACAAAAGGGGGGCTTTAAATCATGGCTGGAGAACTGACTTTTACGCCGGTTATCGGCATTGAGATACATATCCGGCTCAAGACGGCCACAAAGATATTCTGCGGCTGTTCGACGAACACGGACGCCGCGCCCAACACCAACATCTGCCCCGTGTGCATGGGGCTGCCGGGCTCGCTGCCGCGTCTGAACATCGCGGTGGTGCAGAAGGGGATGCTGGCGGGCATGGCGCTGCACTGCACGCCGCGGCAGAAATCGCTGTTCTACCGCAAATCCTACTTCTACCCGGATCTGCCCAAGGGCCATCAGATTACCCAGAGCGACCTGCCCATCATGGCGGAGGGGTACATCGAGGTCCATGACAGCGAGGGCAAGCTGAAGAAGATTCGCGTCAACCACCTGCATGTGGAGGAGGACGTGGGCAGTCTGCGCCACAGCGCCGCCGATGGCCGTCTGGAGGGAGCGGCGACTTCCTTTGTGGACTACAACCGCTCGGGGATGCCCCTGGCGGAGATCGTCTCAGAGCCGGACATGGCCTCCGCGCAGGAGGCCGTGGAGTACGCCATGACGCTTCAGCGCCGGGTGCGGTACGCCGGGGCCTCGGAGGCGGACCTGGACCGGGGCATGATGCGCTTTGACGCCAACGTATCCCTGAAATGCTCCGACGGCCGCTGGGGCAACCGCGTGGAGGTGAAGAACATGAACTCCTTCCACGCGCTGGAGAAGGCCATAGAGTACGAGATAAAGCGTCAGAAGAAGATTCTTCTTCAGAACGGAGAGGTGCTTCGGGAGACACGCCACTGGAACGATGCCAGGGGAGTGACCACCGCTTCCCGGGCAAAGGAGTTCTACCGGAAGTTCATTGTGGAGCCGGATCTGCCCCCGCTGATGATCCCTCAGGAGTGGATTGACAAGGTGGCTGCCCAGATGCCGGAGATGCCGGACGAGAAGGCGGCCCGCTACGTTAAGGATTGGAACATTCCTCCGGAGGTGGCCGATGTCCTGACGGACGACCGGGCTCTGGCGGAGTACTTTGAGGCGTGCGTGGCTGCCGGAGCGGCCCCTGTCCGAGCTGCGAACTGGGTTCGCACGGAGGTTTTGCGCATCCTGAACGAACGGCAGATAACCATCGGGGATTTCCCCATCCGGCCGGAGGTTCTGGCGGAGCTGGTGAAGCGCGTGGATGAACGGCGGCTCTCCACAACCCAGGGCAAGGAAGTGTTCGACCACATGGTGGAGAAAAACTGTGCTCTGGACGAGGCGGTCAAGGCCCTGGGAATCACGGAGGGCGGTATCGGCGGCGACGCGCTGGCGGGCACCGTCCAGGCCATTCTCCAGGCCAACCCGGACGTTGTTGAGGAGATCAAGTCCGGCAAGGACACGAAGGGCAAGAAGATGAAGTTCCTTCAGGGGCTTGTCATGAAGGAGACAAAAGGCCAGGCCAGGCCTCAGGAGGTTGCGGAGGCACTGGCAAAAGCGCTGGGATAAAGAGAGAGCACGGTGGGAGGTTTTCCTCCCGCCGTGTAAAGTAAAAGGGAAGGGTTTAATGAATAATATCGCGGTTTTGATTCCCTGCTACAACGAGGCAGCAACAATAGATAAGGTTGTGAGAGACTGGAAAACCGCGCTCCCGGAGGCGGTGATTTACGTCTACGACAACAATTCGACGGACCACACCGATGAGATAGCCAGTGGGGCTGGGGCCG
>JAIKZX010000044.1 GCA_024681935.1 Fretibacterium sp. | reverse complement strand
AGCCTGCAGCCGTAGGCGTCAATCTGAACCGCGTCTGTGCCGAGGAGCATCCGGTTGGTTTGGACAGGGTTTCCCCCCTCCTCAAAGTCCAGGTCGCCGCACAGGCTGTCCACAATCGTCAGGCGGGGCTTCATCGCCGCGCCGAGGGCCGCGATGGGGCGGGTCAGCCCCAGGGAGTGGAAGCGGCGCTTCTCCCGGTCCGGCAGGCAGCCCTTCAGGTTCTTCAGGGCGCAGGTCATCACCGTCTGGCAGTGTCCCTTCAGCACCGGCAGATTCACCAGCAGCCCCGCGTCCAGCGCGCGGCAGCAGACGGAAATGGGCCCAATGGCCGTGTCGATATCCCGCGTCTTGTCCTTCTTCAGGTCGAAGAAGGGGACGGAGTACTTCTCACACACAGCGTCATAACCGGCGCGCCTCATGGCCCGCATCGTCTCGTCGCCCACCCAGCTTCCCTCGATGACGCTGATATCCTTCACCCCATGCCCTCGGAAATACTCAATGGCACCGCTCAGCACTCCGGCGTGGGTCGTGGCGCCGTTCTCCGGAGAGCCCGCGACGACGAGGTTGGGCTTCAGGGCCACGGAGCCCCCCGGCGGAACCAGCTTAATGGCGTCTGAGGCCTCCAGCAGCGCCCCTGTCATTTTATGGGCATCCTGCCCGTAGATTTGATAAAGTGTCCCCATTTTAATCCCCGTACCCGTTGGGATGCGCACTGTGCCAGCGCCAGGCTGAGGCGATGATATCCTTCATCGACGTCACCTTTGGGCTCCAGCCCAGAACTGTGCGGGCCCGGGTGCTGTCCGCCACGAGGCGGGCCGGGTCCCCGGCGCGCCGTGTCCCCATCTCAATGGGGATATCGCGCTCTGTGGCCTCGCGTGCTGCGTTCACCATCTCCATCACGGAGTAGCCGTCGCCGCTGCCCAGGTTGAAAATCTGGCTCTCCCCGCCGTCCCGCAGGTACTTCAGGGCCAGAAGGTGCGCCTCTGCCAGGTCCTCAATGTAAACGTAGTCCCGGATGCAGGTCCCGTCCTTCGTGGGGTAGTCGTTGCCGTAGACCGTGACATGGTCCCGTTTGCCGAGGGGAACCTGAAGGATGAGGGGCACCAGGTGCGTCTCGCAGCGGTGGTCCTCGCCGATGCTCCCGTCGCGGAAAGCGCCGGCCACGTTGAAGTACCGCAGGGAGACGTAGCGTATGCCGTGCTTCCGGCTGACCCAGTGCATCATGCGCTCCATCATACGCTTGCTCTCCCCGTAGGGGTTCGTGGGGTTCGTCTCGTCATCCTCAAGGATGGGGACGCGTTTTGGCTCGCCGTAGACCGCCGCGGAGGAGGAAAAGACGATCTTGTCCACGCCGCCGCGCTGCATGGCCTCCAGCAGGGACTGCATTCCCCCAACGTTGTTGTTGAAATAGAGCAGAGGCTTTTCCATGCTCTCGCCCACCAGGGAGCAGGCGCAGAAATGAATGACCGCCTCAATGGAGTGTTCTCCCATAATCCTGTCCAGAAGGGATCCGTCGCGGACGTCTCCCTCAAAGAACTTCACGCCCTCCGGCACGGCGGCACGGTGCCCCGTCCAGAGGTTATCCAGCACGATGACCTCCTCGCCGCGGGCCAGAAACGCCTTTACGTTATGAGAGCCGATGTACCCGGCCCCGCCGCAGATCAAAACCGCCATACTAAAATCCTCCTGAGCTGATTTGATTCAGTCGTTCTTCACCCGCGGGATGGGGTTGAGGTTTACGCCGCCCATCCCGATAGAGAGGTCTTCGCTGTCCGCACCGATGTGGATATCCTCCGGCAGACCGACCGGCGAGGCCCGGAACCGCTCCTCCATGCCCGGCGCTCCGGCGGGGGCGTGGAGCTCCGGCGGGTTCTTTATGCCCCAGCGCTTGAACAGAGCCTTGCGGGCGGAACCCGTGATCTCCGGAATCAGCCACCAGTTTTCGCCGTCCGTGCTGAGGAAGAGCGCCCTGGCGTCTTTGCCGGCACCGCGGGCGACCTGGAGCGGGATGAGCTCAACGGTCTTCCCTTTCTTCCCTTTCCCCAAAGCGGCGGCTTTCAGCCAGGCGAAGTCCCCGCCTATCCAGGGGCGGCCGTTCGCGGCATCCATAATCCCCAGTTCCGGAGCGTGAGCCCGAAGGTAGCGCCGCGCGGTGGAGAACCGGTCCACAGGCAGTCCAATCCACCACGCGCCCCCGGTTTCCACGATTTGTATGGAAAGCGTCTCCTTGAAATACTGCTGGAGCTGCGCGGCTGTGGGGAGCGTCTTTGTGTGCAGTCCCGCTGTGGCGGCCAGGGTATAGAGCCCTCCGACCACGCGGTGGGCCTCCGGATCGGCTTCCACCGTGGCGGCCGCGGCCTGCAGAGCGGCAGACAGGAGCAGCGCGGAGAGAATGAAGCTTGCAATGCGTTTCATTGGATATATCCTCCTTAATCATATCTCTTTCACAAAAAGGGTATCCGCACATCACAAGATGAACCGCCGGCAAATGGGGACAGCCCTCCCTCATATTTTACAGCAGAACAGCGCGAGAGGCTCATAAAAACTCTTCACTCCGTTTCATCGCGGCGGAACGTCAAAAAAACCTGGAGCCCGAAAGCTCCAGGATTCAGATTGTTTACTCCGCTTACGGGCTCCTCCGCAGCCTCCCCGCCGCGCCGCTCAATGCGGTTGAGCTTCCATGCTGCCGGTGATGCCTAACTCTTGGGCCTGGGCGGCGGTGCGTCGTGTCCGTGCTCCTGCTTCTCATGGGGAGCAGGTTTGTGATGCCCATCGGAACTTGGGCCGTGAGAGTCCGAGGGGTCGGGGGCCGGCTTGTCATGCCCGTGCTCCTGCTTCTCATGGGGGGCAGGTTTGTGATGCCCATCGGAACTTGGGCCGTGAGAGTCCGAGGGTTTGGGGGCCGGCTTGTCATGCCCGTGCTGCGGATCCGGTTTCAATTCTCCGTGCCCGGCGTGTCTGTCAGGTCTGGGCTTCGCCGGGGGCTCAGGGGGCTGGTGCGTGTCCTGCCCGGGCGTTTTATGCTTATCACTGGTTTCGATGACGATTTTCACATCACCCACCCTGAGCCCGGCCTCTGCAAAGGACGTGCCCGTCACGGTCATGATCCCAATCATCAGTGCTGTCAGTGCGAGGTGCGTCTTTTTCATTTTTAACTGCCTCCTTTGTATTCGCCCGGTTTTTCACCGGGGCTTTTTTTTACGCTGATAGAATACAGGAGAAATGTGAGGCATTATTGAAATTTTTAAGTAGATTTTGTGAAAATTGAAGAACATGGAATGTTCGTCACGCTGATGGGGCCGCTCTCCGGCCCGGGGATCCCGCGTTTTTTTCGTGTAGAATAGAGGCCGGGAAGGAGCTGTGATAGCTATGGAAAGGACAGACATCCGGGATGAGGCGCAGGCGCTGAACGCCCGGCTTGTGGAGTGGCGGCGGCATCTGCACAAACATCCCGAACTGGGATTTGACACTCAAAACACCGCAGCCTTTGCCGCGGAGCAGCTTGAGGCCATGGGCGCGGCGGACATCAAAACCGGCGTGGGGCGCGGCGGGCTCACGGCTGTCATTCAGGGGGAAAAGCCGGGCGGGGTGCTGGGCCTGCGTGCGGACATGGACGCACTGCCCATCCATGAGGAGACGGGGCTCCCCTTCGCCTCGTCCGAGGAAGGCAAAATGCACGCCTGCGGCCACGACGCCCACACCGCCATGCTGCTGGGCACAGCGAAGCTTCTGTCACGGCACAGGGCGGAGCTGAAGGGGGCGGTCAAACTCATCTTCCAGCCCGCGGAGGAAATCGGGGCCGGTGCGGTGGCCATGATCCGCGACGGCGCGTTGGAGTCCCCCAGGGTGGATGCCATCGCCGGGCTCCACACAGGCAACTTCTGGACCGGCGCGTCGGCGGGAGAGATTGGATACAGCCGCGGTGCGCTGATGGCCTCGGCAGATATGTTTACTCTCTCCATCACGGGAACCGGCGGACATGGAGCCCAGCCTGACCGCGCGGTGGACCCCATCGCTGCTGCCTGCCAGATTTACACGGCAATCCAGACCATCGTCAGCCGTGAGGTTCCCCCCGCCCAGGCGGCTGTGGTGACGGTGGGCACAATCCAGGCGGGCAGCGCTGCCAACATCATCCCGCCCTCCTGCACAATGCAGGGCACGATTCGGACTCTCTTTCCGGAGACGCGAACCAGAATACAGGAACGCATCCGGGAGATTGCCGAGGGAGTGGCCGGGGCCATGAGGGCCAGCGCTTCCGTCAAGTTCACCTACGGACCTCCCCCCGTCATCTGTGACTCAGGCATGACGGAAAAACTTATTCGCGCAGCGGGCAGAATCGTGGGCCCGGAGCACGTCAGGCCCGTCGACGCCCCCACGATGGTGGCCGAGGATATGGCGTTCTTCCTGGAAAAGGTGCCCGGCGTGTTCTTCTGGCATCCCTCCGCTGTGGGAGAAGGGGAGAACTATCCCCACCATCACCCAAAATTTACGGTCAACGAGGAAGTTCTTTGGACGGGCACGGGCACAATGACAGAACTTGCCCTGACCTGGCAGGAACAGGTCACTCCACAGCCTGCTGCAGGTCGTGGACAAGCCCTTTCATAATCCGCAGCAGCTCCGGAGCAGGCGGGGCGCTCTCCGCGCGCTGAAACAGGATGTGCAGCTGATCCTGCTGGGAATGGGTCAAAAGAGTCTCAAGTTCAAGAAGGGACATCTTGAGATCCTGAAGCTGCTGGGCCCAGTTTCTGGATGCGTCAGACAGAGGCTCCTGCTCATTTTGAAAAGGCGCCCCCCTGCTGGCCCAGACCGCGGCCCCGCGTACGACCGCGTCCTCTGTTCCATGAACCCGATGTCTGGGATTGGGGCCTTCCCGCCGAAAGATCTCCCTGAGCAGCGGAATAGCGTTTGAGCCGCCGGTCTGGATCAGGTGGGTTGGAGCATACTGGGTCCACAGCCGGCAGGCCGTGTGGATAATCTGCCGCAGGGAAAAGCGGATGAGGCACTCCAGATCCTCCCGGCAGATCGTCAGTTTCGGGAAGGGCCAGTCCGCTGGCGAAAGGGACTGCCCGTCCTCCAAAACAGGGGGCGTCCAGCGAATGGATTTTGCGTCCGACAGCGCGATCTTGATCTTCTCCGCCTCACGGATCAGATCAGTTTGACGGGGGTCCCCTTCCTTCAGCGACAACCGCAGGCGTTCCCGCAGCCACGCCGCCAGAGCTTCGTCATAATCCCTGCCGCCGGGGAGCCCCGCTTCCACGCTCTCTAAAATATTTCCCTCGCCATTCCTGAACTCCACCACGGAAAGGGCAGTCTTTGCGCCAAAATCCAAGATAAGAGACCGTCCGTTGCATCCCATCGCCAGCGCGGCGGCGCAGGGCTCAGAAATGAACCCGGCCTCCGCTATCCCAGCGGCATTCGCGGACCGCACGATGCCTTCCTTCTGCTCCCCGGAGAGGCCTTCGGGAATGGCCAGGACGCAGGAAGAGACGAAATCGTTCAGGTGGACCTCCGCATCCTCGCGCAGGGTCAGGATAAGGGGAACGAGCCGTTCCTGGAGATCGAGCCGCGCGCAGTCTCTCCACCCGGCGGGGGCTGGCATAGCGGTCTTTCCCCATCGGTTGGGAATCAGCTTCGCGTTTTTGCCTGAGGGGGCAAAGGCGGCGCGGGCGCTGTGCGTCCCCAGATTAATGCCAATGGCGGCGCCCTTCACAGCATAACCCCCTCAAGCTGTCCCCCGTCCGCGGACAGCACACGAATATGGACAGTCTCGTTGGGCTTAACGACCTCTCCAGTATCCCACCGTGCCTCAAGGAAATGCGGGGTATGCCCATGATACCATCCCTCCTGTTCCGGCTCCTCGGCCAGCACGTCCAGCTCGCGGCCAATGAAGCCTCCAGCGTATCTCTCCAGCAGCTCATGACCCATCGCCAGCGCGCGGGCCACCCGCTCATCCCGCGCTTCGGGCGCGACCCTGTCCGGCATCTGCGCCGCCGCTGTGCCCGGCCGCGGGGAGAAGGGGAAGACGTGGACCCGTCCCAGCCCAACCTCGCGCATGAGGGAAAGGGTATTTTGAAACGCCGCCTCTCCCTCACCGGGAAACCCCACAAGGATGTCGCTGGAGATATGCAGATCATTTCCCAGACGGGCACGCGCAGCGCCGCAGACGCAGACAAACTCCTCTGCCGTGTACCCGCGCCGCATGAGGCCCAGGATGCCGTCGTCACCGCTTTGCACAGGCAGATGAAGGTGCGGGCAGAACACAGGGCTTTCCCCCAGAGCGCTCAGCAGAGCCTCGTCCAGTGAAAAGGGTTCAAGGGACCCCAGCCTCAGCCGTTCAAGCCCTTCGATGCCTGACAGAGCGCGGACCAGCTCCGCCAGGGAGGACCCCGTATCGCGGCCGTAGGTTCCCAGATGGATTCCTGTCAGCACCACCTCGCGGCAGCCTCCCCCCACAAGGCGGCGCACCTCCGCCAGAACACTCTCCAGGGGACGGCTGACCGGGCGCCCTCTCAGGAAGGGGATGATGCAGTAGGTGCAGAAGTGGCTGCACCCATCCTGAACCTTGACGAAGGCCCGGGTGTGCAGGCCGGTGTTCCGAAGAGGCATCTCCTCCCAGCCCTCAACAGAAGGAAGCGTGCGAAGATCCCGGAAAGGGCGCGCCCCGTCGTACGGAAGGCCTTCTGCCATCTTCTCAAGCGCATCCGGAAGGCGGGACTTGCCCCGGCTTCCCACCAAAAGGTCTGCCCCCAGATTTCGTGCGTCCCCGGCATCAACCGCCTGAGCCCAGCAACCGCAGACAGCGACAAGGCCCCGCTCGCCCACGGCACGCCGGGCGCGCCGCACGAGCTGACGGCACTTGCGCCCGGCTTCCGCCGTCACAAAACAGGTGACAAGCACAGCAGCCTCAGCTCCCTCCGGTTCACGGCTCACCGACGCCCCACGCGCCTCAAGCGCGCCGGTCAGAAAGTCCCCTTCACAGAGGTTTGTGCGGCACCCAAGGACGTGGACCCACACCTTGAGGCCTTTGATCCCCTTTCTGTTCATGCGTGGATCAGGCACGGGCCCTCCTGGCCCGGCAGCCCCACCAATCGCCGGAACGAAGCTCGCGGTCCACCGTCAGCCCCGAAGATGACAGCACGGAGATAAAGGTCCCCCGCTCAACTTCCGTCATGCCGGAGAAGACAGCATACCCCTTGGGCTTCAGGACGCGCTTCACGTCCGGCAGCATGGTCAGGTTAGGCGTGAGAAGAATGTTGGCGGTGAGGATGTTTGCCAGGATATTCACTCCATTCAGCAGGTTGCCCACACTGAGGTCGCAGGCTTTGGAGTTGATTGCGTTCAGGTTCATGTTGCGGCGGACCTCGTCCAGCGTCGTGGGGTCCAGGTCACGCGCGACGGCACGGGCCGCCCCAAGCTTCAGGGCGGCAATAAAGAGGATGCCCGTCCCCGTGCCGACATCCAGAATGGTGTCGCCCTGCCTGACGGCGTCCTCCAGCAGCTCGAGGGCGATGCGGGTGCTCTCATGGTAGCCCGTTCCAAAGGCCGAGGAGGGATAAATGTAGATGGGGATACGGCCCGGTTCCGCCTCATTCTTGTGCCAGGGGGCCATGACGGTAAGGGAACGCCCCACGTTCAGCGGAGGGAAGGCCTCCAGGTGCTGTGTGCTCCAGGACTGGTTTTCTGTCTTCTGGCTCCGGAGAATCGAGACCCCTTCAAAGGAGGACAGAATGCCGTTCAGCCGTGCCAGCAGACTGTCGAGATCATGCGAGCCCAGATAATCAGCGCGCAGCACCAGTTTCCCTCCCTCCTCATGAAACTCAGAGCCAATCGCGCCGGACAGCTCTCCCACAGTCAGAAGACGCTCCTCATCCCAGGAACGGTTCTCACCGGGTGAAAGACCGAAATCAACGGTCCACCAATAGTTTGATCCTGACGTCTCATAAGGCTCCATCATAACACCTTCTTCGAATGGATAAAATCCAGCACTCTCCGGGCTGACGTGTTCAGGACCTGCTTCTCGGGAAAGCCCATCTCGTTCAGCAGCGCCGCGGCCCGGGAAAACTCCCCCACGCTCCAGCAGGTGTGTGCGTCGGAATCCACCGCGACAAGAGCTCCGCAGCGTGCGCAGACCGCCATCAGACGCTTTGCGTTCTCCAGGTTGCGCGGGCCGATGTCGAACGCGTGATGTTCGTTGAGCTCTACAACCTTGCCCTGAGCGGCCCACACAGGCACGACGGTCTCCATATCAAACGGGTAGTCCGGGGAATCGGGATGACCGATCATGTCGATTTGAGGATTCTCCGCCAGAGCCAGGCAGAGCCCCGTATAGTCACAGCCATCCTCGGGGATAAGGACATTATCGTGAAGGCTGGCGATGCGCCACTCAAGGCGTTCCTGAAGCCCCCTGGGCAGGTCAAGCTTCCCCTGGGTATTCAGGACGTTGAGCTCCACCCCGCGCAGAACCGTGACGCCTTCAATCTGCCGCGGCAGGGCCCTCAGGTTGGAGAAATGAAGGGTCTGACAGCTTCCGGGCATGGCAGGAGCGTGGTCGGTCATGGCAATCAGCTCCAGCCCTTTCTCTCCCGCCGCTTTGGCCATCTCCCGGATTGTGGAGTAGGCGTGTCCCGACGCGATGGTGTGTGTATGCAGATCTGCGCGCAGTGTTATCATCAAATCCCCCGATTCCATCCTTATCCCTCAGCGCCGCCCCGGTTTGGGGAGCCCATATAGCTTCTCTTATTATACTCTTTGTTTCAAGCCCCGTTTCCTTATTGGGTTTTTTATACCGGTCTTAAAAAACATCCCGTAGAATTTGACCTGAAACATCTATGGGTGATAAAATTATGTCCACCCACTCGTGGAAAGGGAGGCTGGGGAAATGGAGACAAGGAAAATGGAGAATAAAAAGAATACCGGAAAGAAGTCAGATAAAGCACAGACCCCGAAGGAGGACAAGGAGCCTAAAAAGTTGGGGCGCGTCACGACGCGCAGAAGAACCCCCCAAAAAGAGGGCTCTGAAAAGAACACTCAAAAAAACAGCCCGGATAAAAAAAACCCCGGGACTGCCGCCCGGACGCAGGAAAAAGGAATAAAAAAAGATACTGGTGAAAAAAAGGTATCCGGAGTAACCCGCCAGTCTGCCTCCAAAAAGGCCAATAATGGGGTAAAAAAAGATACCGGGAATAGAAACACACCCGTAAAAAAGCAGCCGGCCGATGCTTCGGATGAGAAGAAAAAGAATACCAATAATAAAAAAGATACCGTTCAGGCCAAAAGTTCCGTTTTGAATGAGAATACACGGACTATCGGCAATAAAAACGCTTCGTCTCAGAAAAAACAGCCCAAACAAACAGAGGCAAAAAAGGATACCGGTTCAAAAAACAAAACCAAAACAGCTCCTGAAAAAGCCCCCCGGGAGGCTGTAAAAGAGGAAAAAAAAGATACCGATAAAAAAATTATGTCTGAAAAAACTCAGGCCCACTCCTCTAAGATGAGAAGGGGACATCATCACCGTGGCGGTTCGTCGGGTGAGCAGGCAAAGCGTGCGGGCCGGAAAAACCCCTATCCTCCGGAAAGCTTCAGCAGCGTGGAGATGATGTCTTCCCTTAAGGGCTTTGCCCCTATGGGGATGCTCTTTGTGCTTATGGATATTCTGAAGGGACATGAGGAGGGGCTGATCCATGTCAACCAGCTTGCGCAGGCCCTGAACATCGGTAAGCCCTCGCTTTTTGCGCAGCTTGAGAACCTTGAGGATGCGGGGCTTCTGAGGACAATCTCAAGCTCGCGGGCAGGACGCCACATTGAGCTGCTCACGCCCAACCTGCTCCGTCACAGTTTGATAGACCTCTTCCCCAGCGGAGCGGATGGCAACCTCCTCGCGCCGGGCAGGAACACCCCTGAGGCGGGGGGACAGTTCTCTCAGAAACGGCTGGACTTCCTCCATCGCTATTTGAAGGATCACGGAGTTGAGGTCGTCTCCATCCCTGACGAGGGTAAACTCTCCCAGACGGTTCCCCAGATTGCCACTTACATGGGCAAATACCTTCCCTATATCCTGCCCTTCTACGATGCGCTGAAGGCCACGCTGAACGAGGGAGAGGAGTTCCGCTACTCTCTGGCTCAGAAAACCAGCCGAACCATCACCCACACGCTGGAGTTTGGCCGGATGCTGAAGTCAGAGGGATTCTTCTCCGAATTTGCCTACCGGAGGTCGCAGCAGTACAGCATCATCGCGAGGGTCAACCGCAGCGCGGAGGCCATCAACTTCCTGACAGGGGGCTGGTTGGAGCACTACATTCGCGATAAGGTAATCTCTATTCTCACCACTCACCCGGCGACGCTGTCCCTGCCCTACGCCTTCATGAAGAACCCTGTTATCGTCCTGCCGGGAGGGGAGGACTTTGAGCTGGACTTTCTGCTCTGCGTGGGGGAAAAGGTCTTCTGGATTGAAGCCAAAACCGGGGAATACATGGCCTACCTGCCCAAGTATGCCCGTGTCTCGAAGCTCCTGGGCCTGGGGCGCACCACTTCCATGCTGGTGAGTGTGGAGTCCCTCGCGCCGGATGATAATCTCACCGTGCGTCACGACCTGAGCTGCTGCAATATAGACGAGTTCCCCGATGTCTTCCGCATCAATCTGGTCCGCGAACTGCAGCAGGAGGCCGTTCAAAAAGTTTCCTCCTGAATATAATCACGCATCCCCGCAGGGCATACCCGCAGGGCATACCCTCTGGGCACAGGCAGGCAGACAGGCGGCAGGCAGGCGGCAGGCAGGGCGGGGCTGTGCCTTTACGTCCGATTCCGCGCCCGCAGTTCTTCCAGGATGGGAATGGCAGCAAGCAGGTTCTCCGCTTTTCCACAGGTGAGGCGGAGGATTTCCGGCGTTGGGGGCAGACGGTCGGGCACCATGACAGGCTTCATGCCCGCCGCGTGGGCGGCCCGGATGCCGTTGTAGGAGTCCTCCAGCACGACACAGTCCTCCGGTTTCGCATTCAGGGCCTTTGCCGCCGCCAGAAAGAGGTCGGGGGCGGGTTTGCCCCGCATTCCAGGCTCCCACGTCACGACCGCGCTGAAATATTCTTTCAGGCCAGGGGCATGGGCAAGATAGAAATTCACCGTCTCTCGCCCGCTCGACGTGGAGATCGCTGTGCATATCCCCTCCCGCTCAAGCCAGGCCAGAAGCTCCCTAAGCCCCGGCTTCTCCGGCGTGCCGTGCTCCTCAATCCAGGCGAAGGACCAGGCGATCCGGTCACTCCGCACCGCATCATAATCAAAATCCTCCCCAAAACGCTCCTTCATCAGACGGCGTGCCGTGGGCACGGCTACCCCGATCTGGGGGCGGACATCCTCCTCCGTTATCTCATAGCCATGTTTTCGCCCCACCACGGTCCAGGCTTTGAAGTTCAGCGCCTCCGTGTCGAACATCAGTCCGTCCATATCAAAAATCACCGCGTCAAAAACTGCCATGAGTTTTCCTCCCGTCAACAGGCTGCCAATCCCCGGAGGGCACTCCCGACAAGGCTGCTCTGCGAAATGCGCCGGTCCGGCCCGCCATCTGCCCTTCACAGGCAATCTGAGCCGCAGTGCCCTGATTTTTTTCACAGGGCAAATCGTCCGCCTCAGAGGACTCAACCTTGTCAGGGCATTTTCTGCGCTCCGTCACGCCGCGCAAATCAGGCCCTTCTCCCTTACCCTCTCCGCTCCTCTCTCTGAGCAAGGAGACGGCTCTGAGCGTAGCCCACCTCGCCCTCGCGGGAGGTAATGTACCCGTCCATGCGGGCAAGGCGGATTCCCAAAAGCGTTTTGCCCACCTCGCGCCCCCGAAGCCCCATCTCCTGAAGGTCGCGGCCCGTCAGCTCGCCCTTGAGCGGGACCCAGGACTGGAGGTGCTCCACGATGAGCCGCTGGTCTGCCTCGCTCCGGAGACAGGTCATCCAGTAGAGAAGAGGCACGGGGCCGTAGTCCTTAAAAAAGAGGTAGGCATCTGAGTTCTTCGGCGCCTTCCTGTTTTTGGCGCCAAAAGAGCAGAGACGCTCCAGTTCCGTCCAGCCCGTGAAGCAGAGGGTCATCTCCTTCCGTTCAACAGTGGAGAGGCTCATGCGGTCCATTGCGGCGGAACGGATGTCATCGGGAGAGTCTGTGAAGACGACCGCCATGCCCACCAGCCAGTCCATGCCCCTGAGGTCCAGGCCAAGCTCAGCGGCTCTGGGCAGCAGGCTCTCCATAGCGCGGAGACGCTGTTCCAGATTGTTGAGCAGGGGGCCCCCAGCCGTGCTGTCAAGCTGTATCCCCGGGAAGAGAGAGCGCCAGACACCAAGCTCCCGCATCCGGAGCGCAATCAGGCGGAAACACTTTTCTCTGGCGATAATCTCCAGTTCCGTCCGGACACGGGGGGCGGAAAGGCACTCCAGCAGGCCGCCTTTCACGCCGCTCTGAAGCAGGCGCATCGTGTTGTCCTCAAAGCGCATCTTCAGCCGCTGTTCCAGACGAATGCCCCGAAGGATGCGCGAGGGATCCTCGACAAAACTCAGGTTGTGCAATATCTTGAGCAGCCCGTCCCGCAGGTCCGCGCGTCCCCCAAAGTTGTCCATCAGAGTGCCCCAATCGCCCTCACTCAGGGAAATGGACATGGCGTTGACCGTGAAATCCCGCCGGCCAAGGTCCTGTTTCAGGGAATCGCTCTGGACCGTGGGCAGAGCGGCTGCGTACTCGTAGAATTCCCGGCGCGCCGTGGCAACATCGACCTTCTCCCCGTTGGGGAAGGTGATTGTCCCGGTGTTGTAGCGTCCGTGCAATGTGGTGCGGCAGCCCGGCTCGTCCCATGAGCGGACCAGTTTCTCCGCGTCGCCCTCCACGGAAATATCGATATCGATGTTCTTCACGCCCAGCAGGATGTCGCGGACCGTCCCTCCCACGAGGTAGGCCCGCATCCCCATGGACTCTGCCCGTCTCCCGATTCGGCGCAGAAGAGAAAGCGTCTCATCCGGGAACATCTTTTCCATCAGGGCGGCGACACTTTCCATCCACAGGAAGCCGGAGTCGTGCAGCGCGCCGCTGCCGGCAAACTGCCCTGAGTGGTAGAGGGCCCTCACAAGGTCGGAGCGTGCGAGCATCCCGATAAGGCGTCCCCTGTCCATGACGGGCATCCTCTCAAAGCCGTAGGTCGCCATCATGCGGTGCGCTTCATCGACGGATGCCTCAGCCGCGATGCTGATGACCCCTTCTGTCATGAAATCCCGGATGTGGGCGCGGTCCAGACCGTGCAGATGGGCTTTGTCCAGGTCGTTGCGCGTCATGATGCCGACGACCTCGCCCTCCCCGCTGGCCACAGGCAGGGACTTCAGCCCGTAGCGCAGCATGGTCCGGTAGGCCTCGTCCACATGCGCGTCCGGGGAGACGGCGATGACCGGGCTGGTCATGATGTCGGCGACCTTGAGCATGGGGGGAATGGCTTTGTGCAGTTTTTCCTCAATCTCGTCCAGAAGCTCCTGCGGGTTCCGGCCCTCGATGGTGGCCGAACCCGCCTGGAGGTGTCCGCTGCCGCCGTAGCAGGCAAGGAAATCCTTGACGTTCAGCACGTCCTGGGCGCTGCGGACAATGATGTTGACCTTTTTCCCTCCGTTGTTCACCACGACGATGGTGACGTGCGAGTCGCAGTAGTCACGGAGACGGTGGACGAAGAGCGAGAGCCCCTGAACGTAGTCCTCCGTCTCGGCCCAGGTCAGCAGCACCTTTGCGCCGTTGATATAGCTCTCCCGTGCGTTCTCCGCCAGAATATCCAGGAGGTGGCGGTCCGCAGCGGACATGGAGACCTCCACGTGGGACAGGAGGTGCGTCATGTCTGCCCCCATCTCCCGAAGGCAGGCGACAGCCATGATGTCCCGTTCGGTGGTGGACTCGTAGGTAAGCGCGCCCGTGTCGTCATAAATACCCATGGCAAAGAGGGTGGCCTCCTCAGGGGAGATGTCCTTGCGCTGTTTGAGAAGTTCCTCAACAATGAGGGTCACGGCAGCACCTACGGGCGCATAGACGGTCTTCTCCGCCGGGATATCCTGTCCCGTGGGCGGGTGATGGTCGTAGAGGTGAACGGTCACGTCCTGTCGGCCGGCCAGCGCTGCGAAAGGCCCGATG
Source organism: Fretibacterium sp. (assembly GCA_024681935.1). Classification (GTDB taxonomy): domain Bacteria; phylum Synergistota; class Synergistia; order Synergistales; family Aminobacteriaceae; genus JAFUYV01. The sequence goes on along the minus strand of JAIKZX010000044.1, from coordinate 1,969 downwards.
CGCTGCCGGGCCCGCGTGTCCACCACGACCATCAGCGTCACCTGATCCAGGGGAATCCTTCTGGGTTTGGAGAGGCCCCACTGGTGGACATGGCGGCTCATGAAGTCCTTCACCTTGCGGTCCGCTGCCCCCGGCGGGCAGATCACCGCGTCAGGGTAGAGCTTCTGGACGGCGACCATGCTGGCCAGCGAGTCAAAGTCCGTGTTAAGATGGCTTGTGATCAGGTGCATGACTTCAATCCCTCCCTGTAAAATCGGGTCTCAGCAGCTCATTCCGCTCCGGCGTCCTGCGCTCCTCTCACCGGTAGTTCTCCACGTCGATGCCGACGATTTTCGACAACCCCGGCTCCACCATCGTCACGCCGTAAATCAGGTCGGCGCGCTCCATCGTCGTGCGGCGGTGGGTCACGACGATGAGCTGAATCGTCTGAGAGTACTCCTTGGCCAGGTCGGCAAAACGAATGAGGTTATACTCGTCCAGCGCGGCGTCCGCCTCATCCAGCACTGCCAGGGGCACCTTCGCCACCTCCATGGCGGCAAAGAGCTGCGCAATGGCCGTCAGGGCCTGCTCGCCGCCGGAGAGCTGGGAGATATTCTGCAGATTTTTTCCCGGGGGACGGGCGTAAATCTCCACGCCGCGATCCCAGATGCTTTCCCCCTCCTGGAGCGTCAGCCGCGCCTCGCCGCCGCCAAAAAGCCGTTGGAACAGCGCGTTGAACCGGCTGTCGATCTCCGTCATCGCGCTCGTAAAGGCGGTCTCCACCTGCGCGTCCGTCTCGCGAATGAGCTCTCTCAGCTCCTCAACTCCGCTCTGGACGTCCTCAAGCTGCTCGGTGAGGAATTCAATCCGCTCCGTCAGCGACGCGTCCTCAGACAGTGCCCCCAGGTTGTAAGGCCCAAGGGACTTCAGCTCCCGCTCCAGCCGCCTCAGGGAGGCGGTGAGGACTGCCGGCCCCGACTGCGCGTCACCCGCAGTTTTGCCTTCCTCCGTCACCTCGCGGCCTCTGAGCACGTTATAGGGATATTTCTCATCCCACAGTTCAATGAGCTGATGGCATTCCGCCTCAATCGCCGCCTGCCGGCTGACGGCTGCGGCAATCTCGCTCTCCTGCTGCGCTGCCGTGCTTCCGGCCTTTTCGGCCCGCGCGCGCAGACGCTCCAGCCTCAGATGCGCCCGCCGGACGCGGTTTTGCTCCTCCTCAAAGCGCCGGCGAAGCTCCTGTTCCTGGCGGTGGATTGAGAGCCGCTCGCGCCCGATCTCGCCCAGCAGTTTCCGCTTTTCCTCCTCAGTGGCCCGTCCCGTCCTCAGATCCTCCTCAAGGGCGGTCTGCCGTGCTGTCAGTGTCTCCCGCTCACGCTGGATGCGTTCTGCAAGGGCAAGAGTCCCGCGCAGGCGCTCCTCAGCCAGGGAAAGCTCGGAGCGCAGGGGGGCGAGGGCGGAGTCCGGCTCTCCCTCAGCCAGTTCCCCCAGATCTGCCAGGGCGGCCTCCAGTTCCTTCACACGGGCCCCGGCCTTTTCCAGTTCTCCGCTGAGCTCGTTTATCCGCCCCCGGGCCTCCGCTCCTTCCGAGGTCAAACGCTCGATGGAGGCGGAGACGGTGGTCAGGGCCCTCTGCTCCGCGGCGGCGTCCGCACGGACCTGCTCCCGTTCCCCGGCCACGGAATCCAGCTCCGCGGCGAGCTTTGCCTCCTGGGCCCCGGCAGCCTTCAGGGTCCCCTCCAGCTCCCCGATGCGCTTACGGAGGGCCTCAATGTTGGACTGGGCCTCGGCAGCCTGCTGGTTGTGGGCAATGACACCGCCCTGCTGGCGGACCTGACCTCCGCTGACGGTTCCCGTGGGGGAAAAGACCTCGCCCTCCAGCGTCACAATGGGGAACCGCGCCCCCTTCCGCACCAGAGCGCTGCCCAGGTCGTAGCCCTCGACGATGAGCAGGTCGCCCATCATGTGCGACAGCGCGGGCTCCCAGGGG
>JAIKZX010000013.1 GCA_024681935.1 Fretibacterium sp. | reverse complement strand
CCCCCTAAATTCCCGCACGTCCATGACCGAAATAATATAAAAGAGGATGGGAAAGATAGACGCCAGGATGGTAAATTTTCCCGATGGAATGTCCTCTGGAAAGGCAACAACATCATGCAGATCAACAGTTATGGGTACTCTGGTTCTGCGTCGGTGGCGGCGTCCCGTCTCAGTTATGCACAGTTTCCAACGACGAAAGACGGGCAGGAGAAGGGTGCGGCCGGGTCCGCCCCTTTCGGCAGTTTTGACAGTTATCTTCATGACGCCGGCGGGGACTTTTCCCAGAGCGGGGTGTACGGCGCGCCGCCCCCCATCCCCGGCGGAGAGGCGGGTTCTCTTTCCGGCAGCGGCGACCTGATGTCTCAGATGTCCAGCACTTTCCGCGCAAACGAGGACAGCATCCTCGCTGCGATGGAGGAGCTGGGGCTGAGCGAGGAAGACCTGGCGGAAGCGGAGAACATGGCGCTGCTGGCCAACGCCATGAATGAGGGGGCCGCAAAGCTGGGCGTCCCTCAGATTGAGGATCTGGACGCCGCGGTTGAGGAGCTGATGAGTGTCCAGGCTTCCGGCAGCTCCACTGAGAAGACCGCAGCGGAGGCCACCGGCGTGGCGGGCGGCGCGGGCGGCGCAGGGGCGCCTGCCGGTCCCGGCGGACCGGGCGGGGCGGGAAACTCCGGGTCATCCTCCGGCTCTGCCAGCTCTGAGGAGGAGTCCGACGAGACGACCTCTAAAGTCGTGATTGTCAACGGCACCGCCTATATGGAGACGACCACGGTGAAGGACGGCGTCACTTCCAAGTCGCTGACGCCTCTTGGCGGAGGCGGCTTCTCCCAGCGGCAGTCTCTGATGCCCTTCGGGGACACGGGCACAGAGAATGCAAACCGCCCGAACTTCGGTTCCTATCATTCCCTTGGGATGTACACCCTCAACATCGGCGCGGCCTGAGGCGGCCTTCTCCCCGCGCTGAACGGAACAAAGCAAAACTCCCGGATCCCGGATCCGGGAGCCTTTTATTTTTTTGGAGGCCCGGGAAGCGTCACGCCAAAACCTCTGCCGCCCCCGCAAAGCCGGAGCTGTCCCGTCCGCTCTGTCCCCCGCCCTTGCGGGCCTTTCCCCTTTCAAGTAAAATTAAGCGGAACGGCAGGATGAAGGGGATACGGGCTTCGTTCCCCAATTTTTATCATTTAAAGAGGAGGACTTTTTCATGTACGAGATCGTTTTGATACGTCACGGCGAAAGCGCCTGGAACAAGGAGAACCGCTTCACGGGCTGGACGGACGTCCCCCTGTCGGACAAGGGCGTGGAGGAGGCCCGCTCCGCCGGCCGGCTGCTGAAAAAGGAGGGCTTTGTCTTTGACCTGGCCTTCACCTCCGTGCTGAAGCGTGCCATCAAGACGCTGTGGCTGGCCCTTGAGGAGATGGACCTGATGTGGATTCCTGTGCGTCATTCCTGGAAGCTCAACGAGCGGCACTATGGCGCGCTGCAGGGGCTGAACAAGGCGGACACCGCCGCCCAATACGGCGACGCCCAGGTCAAGGTGTGGCGCCGCAGCTACGATGTCCAGCCGCCCAGCCTTGAGAAGTCCGACGAGCGGTACCCCGGCCATGACCCGCGCTACGCCGGCCTGCCCGCCTCCGACCTGCCCCTCACCGAGTGCCTCAGGGACACCGTGGCCCGCGTGGTTCCCTACTGGCAGGAGGCCATCGTGCCGGAGATCCTCGCGGGGAAGAAGGTCATCATCGCCGCCCACGGCAACAGCCTCCGCGCGCTGGTCAAGTATCTGGACAACGTCTCCGACAAGGACATCCTTGAGCTGAACATCCCCACAGGCGTTCCGCTGGTCTACACGCTGAACAAGGATATGAAGCCGGAGGGTCACCGCTACCTCGGCGACGCGGAGGCCATCGCAAAGGCGCAGGCCGCCGTGGCCAGCCAGGGCAAAGCGAAGTAGGCGCTGAAAGCAGCCGGAGGGCGCGCGGCATCCCAACCTGGCGCTGCCCGGTCTGGCGCGGCGCACCGGCCTGGATGCCGCAATCACTCTGCGCCCGGCCGGCGCTGAGCAATTCAATGAGAGGTTAATTTATGCATTTTTCAGAACGGATCAAAGCGCTGCAGGCCTCGCCTATCCGCCGCCTCATCCCCTACGCGGATTCGGCCAGGGCCATGGGCAAAAAGGTCTATCACCTGAACATCGGCCAGCCTGACATCAAGACTCCCGGGGAGTACTTTGAGGCAATCCGGAACTTCAGGGTGGAGACGATTGCCTACGTCGCCTCTCAGGGGCTCCCGGAGCTGAGGGAGGCCATCAGCGGCTATTATCATTCGTGGAACATCCCCTACTCCCCGGACGAAATCTGCGTCACCAACGGCGGCAGCGAGGCGCTGTCCCTCGCTGTGCAGGTCATCTGCGACCCCGGCGACGAAATTCTGATCCCTGAGCCCTTCTACGCAAACTACAACGCCTTCGCCGAGACGGCCCTGGCCCACGTCGTCCCCATCCCCACCCGGGCTGAGGAGGGTTTTCACCTGCCCCCGGAGCGGGTCATTGAGGAGCTCATCACGCCGCGCACGCGGGCCATCCTCATCTCCAACCCCAACAACCCCACGGGCACCGTCTCCACGGCCGATGAGCTGAACACGCTGGCCGGCCTGGCGAAGAAGTACGACCTCTTCCTCATTGCCGACGAGGTTTACCGCGAGTTCACCTACCCGCAAAGCGGGCTTTCCGGCGGCGACAGCGAACCCTTCACCAGCCTGGGGCACCTGGACGACATCCGCGAGCGCGTCATCATGGTGGACTCCATCTCCAAGCGATACAGCGCGTGCGGGGCCCGCATCGGCTGCCTTGCCATCAAAAACGCGGACTTCATCGCTCAGACGCTGAAGCTGTGCCAGGCGCGGCTCTGCGTCTCCACGCTGGAGCAGGTGGGGGCTGCGGCTCTGTATCAAAAGACGTCCGCTCAGTATCTTGCGGACGTAAACAAGGAGTACCGCGCGCGCCGCGACACGCTCTATTCTGCGCTGAAAGAGATTGACGGAGTGGTCTGTTCAAAGCCCCGGGGGGCCTTCTACATCATGGCCGGGCTTCCGGTGGACGACAGCGAAAAGTTCATCGTCTGGATGCTCCAGAACTTCGACATCAACGGCGAGACCATGATGGGCGCGCCGGGCAGCGGGTTCTACTCCGTGCCCAACCGCGGGCGGAACGAGATCCGCCTGGCCTACGTCCTGAAACAGGAGGCGCTGGTGAAGGCCGCCGCCATCCTCAAAAGCGCCATCGCCGCCTATCCGGGGCGCCTTGAGGCCGTCCGGGCTTAGAGGGATGACGCCATGGAATTTTTAGCCTCGCTTCCCGCGGGGGGGACGCTGTTCAACGTTGCCGCGGTCATCGCGGGCAGCCTCCTGGGAATGTCGGTGGGCCATTTTATCCCGGAGCGGCTGAACGGAAGGATTTTTGAGTGCATGGGGCTCTTCTCGCTGTATCTGGGCATTGGCCTGGCGATGGAGGCAAAGCACGCGCTGGCCATTTTGCTGAGCCTCGTCCTCGGCACGCTCACCGGGGCCGCCTGCGGGCTTGACGACCGGCTGAACAGCCTGGGAGACACGATCAGGGCAAAAATGAACGTCGCCAACACCCGGTTCACAGAGGGTTTTGTCACGGCGACGCTGCTCTTCTGCATCGGGGCCATGGCCATCATCGGGGCCTTTGAGGACGGCCTGCGCCACAACCCGTCCCTGCTGGTCACCAAGGGCGTCATGGACGGGATCTCGGCCATCCTCCTTTCCGGCTCCTTTGGGCTGGGGGTGCTGTTTTCTGTGGTGCCGCTGTTTATCTATCAGGCGGGGCTCACCTGCCTGGCGGCCTGGGCGGAGCCCTTCCTCACGCCGGATATCGTCGCCAACCTCTCCGGGCTGGGCGGACTGATGATCATAGGCATCGCGCTCAACCTGCTGAAGATCACAAGGCTGAAGCTCTGCGACATGCTGCCGGGCCTGCTTTACGTCATTTTCATCACAATCCCCTTCTCACAAATGCCCTGAGAGACAATAAAACAGGGGCCCCGGGAAGGACCCCTGTTTTTTTTTGCGGATTTTACCCTTCCGCTCAGGCCGGCCCCGTCAGGCCGCTTTAGAAGATGTAGCTCAGGACCAGCACCTCAACGACGCCAATCGCCCAGGCGATGGTGGAAGTGAAAGACCAGATCCGGATCTGATCCCTGGCCTCGCCCGCGCCCAGCGTGCGGTTCACAACCCAGAAGTAGCTGTCATTGAAGTAGCTGAAGAACAGCGAGCCCACGCAGCAGGCCACGACGCCCAGAATGGGGTTTGCGCCGGCGTTGTTCAGGATGGGGGCCGTGATGCTGGCGGCCGTCACCATCGCCACGGTGCCGGAGCCCTGGATAAAGCGCATGGCCGTGGAGATGACCAGCGGCAGCACCACCAGCGGAATGGACGTCTGGGACAGTTTGTTGGCCATGAAGGTGCCCAGGCCGGAGTCCTGGATAATCCGGCCCAGCGCGCCGCCGCCGCCCGTCACCAGAAGGATGATGCCCGCGGAGGCCATGCCCTTCTCCATCTCGGTGAGCGCCGTGGAGCGCTCCAGCTTCTGACCCAGCGTGAAAATCGCGACGATAAGCCCAAGCCCCACCGCGACGATGGGCTGGCCAAGGAAGATGACAGGCTTCATAAAGCCGGTGTTCATCTTAAACGCGGAGGCCACGGTGTTGATGAGGATGAGGATGATCGGGAGAATAAGGGGCAAAAAGGACTCAAAGGCGCCGGGGGTGCCGCTCATATCCATGCTGAACGCCGCGTCATAGTCCGGCTTCTGAGACCCGTCCTTCACCAGCTTGTCGTTCTCGTCCGGCACCCAGTTGAACTTCTTCGCCAGGGAGCAGCGGGCATAACAGATGCAGCCAATGGTCATGGGAAGGGCCAGGCCGATGCTGATGAGGATGTAGGTGCCCACGTCCACGCCAAAAATGCCGCACACGCCCAGGGGTCCCGGCGTCGGCGGAACAAGGGAGTGGGTGATGACGAGGCCCGCCGCCAGCGCAACGCCCAAAGCGATGAGCGACTTCTTCGTCACCCTGGAAAGCGCCCTTGCGATGGGGGCCAGAACCACGAAGCCGGAGTCGCAGAAGATGGGGATGGAGACCAGGAAGCCCGTGAAGGCCAGCGCCTCCTCCTCACGTCCCCTGCCGAAGAACCTGAGGAACGTGTAGGCCATGCGTTTGGCCGCGCCGGTTGCCTCGAAAATCTGCCCCATCATGACGCCGAAGCCGATGATGATGCCGATGCTGCCCAGCGTCCCGCCAAAGCCGCCCGTGACGGAGTTGATGACGCTTCCCGTGCGTTCCACACCGTCCGCCCCCACAAAGGACGCGTTGAGGAGCGGCATGCCGCCGATAATCCCCACGAGAATGGTGGTGAGGATCAACGCCAAAAACGCCTGGACCTTCGTCTTGAGGACCAGGAAGATCAGGAAGGCGATCCCGATCAAAAGGCCGATGAGCATTTGGTTCCCGCTTACTGCATTCATGCTGCACTGTCTCCCTTCTTATCATTTCCGGCGGGGCAGGAAGGCGTTTACCTCCCGCGCCCCGACGTGAAACAAGGCGCGTACAGCGCGGCCAGACGAATGGCCTCCACCATACTGACCTCGCTCACCCGGTTTTTGCCTGCAATGTCGAAAGCCGTCCCGTGGTCCACGCTGGTACGGAGGATCGGCATCCCGTTCGTGATGGAGATTGTCCGCTCAAAGTCCAGGGTCTTTGTCGCGATGTGCCCCTGGTCATGATACAGTGACAGAACGCTGGTGAAAAACCCCCGCGCCGCCTGATGAAACACCGAATCTGCCCCGATGGGGCCCGCTACGTTGTAACCCTCCGCCCTGAGCTGCTCAACAGCCGGGGCAATCTCATTGACCTCCTCCCAGCCGAAAAGCCCGTGCTCCCCGCCGTGGGGGTTCAGGGCCGCCACCGCCATTGTGCCGCTCGTCACGCCCAGCCGTTCCAGCGCCGCAAAGCACTCCCTGGCGCAGGCCACAATGTTGTTCTTTGTGATCTGCCCCAGCATTTGCAGCAGCGAAAGGTGCCGCGTCAGGAAGAACACCCGAAGCCCGCTGACACCCCCCGGAGCGTTGGTCTCAAACATGGTCAGCGGATTCTTCGTGCCCGTCAGGGCCCCGAATATCTCCGTGTGCCCGATGTAGGGGATATTTGCGGCGTGAAGGGCCTCCTTGTTGATGGGCGTGGTGGCCACGGCGTCCGCCTTGCCGTTCATCGCCAGCCCGATGCTCCGCTCAATGTACCCGTAAGCGGCGCGCCCGCACATGGCCTGAACCTTTCCATACTCAAACGACGCCATGTCCACGTTGTCCAGGTCGATGAGGTTCAGAACCCCCTCGCTGAAATCCGTCTCCTCCGGTTTCGGGCACAGGTGAATGGTCAGTCCGGCGCCTGTGAGGGTGTTGGCCCTCTCAACAATCTTTCTGTCCCCCACGACAAGGCATCTTGCGCAGCCCTTCACGGTATCGCTGGCAAGGGCCTTGACGACAATTTCCGGCCCCACCCCGGCGGGATCGCCTATGGGGATTGCAATAATGGGTTTTTTCATGGTATTCCTCCTTTTTTATCGAAGTCATGGAGAGAGGCTCGTGCCGCTCACGGTGCGGCCTCCCCCCCGGTGTCCCTAAGAATCAGATAAACAGCTTGCCTTTAAGGTAGTTCACGCAGAGGTTGATGGCGTTGGCTCCCCCCTGGCTGCCTCCCTTGGTGACGATGTGAAGCCCATCGAAGGCCCCGCCCCGCAGGAGCCCGTAGGCCGCGAGGGGCAGCACCTCATCCTGAAGTTCCAGCCCCGACGCGCCAAATTTCCGGCACACGGCCTGGGTCACGTCCCCGCCGCTGACGTAGAGCCCCCGGAACAGCGGCTCGGCCTCCAGGATACGCCGCGCGGCCTCGGCCAGGGAGTTGTTGATGCGGCCTGTCGCCTCGTCCAGAGAGCAGCCGTCCCGCTCCATGTAGGGGGCAAAGTCGATGCGGTTCTCCGGGTAGAGCCCGTCCCCCGTCACCGTGACGACGGTGTTGAGGGGCGCTTTGTCCAGAGCCGCCGCTGCCGCCCGGGCAATCTCAGCCTCCCGCTCCCCTTCGGACTCCAGAAGGCGCCGCGTCTCCACAAAGACGTTGGCAATGGGATGCTGCGCCAGCCACAAATCCTCCATCTGGGCCGTGGTGTTGGGGTTGACGCTGCCGACAACGGCCAAAATCTTTCTCCTCTCCCTGCGCGCGTAGGGCGTGACCCGCTTCCGGGCCAGCGTTGCCGTAAACGCGCCGGGGTCCACGGCCAAAACCTTCCTTCCGCTCGTGATCACCGCGTCGGCAATGAGGTTCAGATCATCATCCGTCACGCAGTCGATGATGATGATGCGGCTTCCCGCGTCCGCCAGGGCGTTTATCTCATCCGCCAGCCGGTGTTTGCCGTTCATGAGCCCGCTGAGGGGAATGGAGGCGACCTTGTGCCGGCTCTGCTCCCTGAACAGTTTCGCCATATCCGACGTCTTCACCGGCGTCTTGGGGTCGATGGCGATGTTGGTTTTGTGCAGAGGCAGCCCGTCCACCAGCAGATACCCCCCCACCAGCGTCCGCCCCGAGGAGGGGAAGCAGGGGGCCGAGACGGCGATAAAGTCCTCACCCAGGCAGTCCAGCATGGCGTCCGTCTCGCTGCCCAGGTTGCCCCGGAGCGTGGAGTCGATGCGTTTGGAGTAGAGTTTCACGTCCTCCCCCATCAGGAGCTCCGCCGCCTTTCGGACGCGGTCCGCGGCCTCATCCGGGCTCGCGGCGCGGCTGTCCGTGGGAAAGATAACGCAATCGCAGTCCCTGAGGGCTGAGGGTTCCAGTCCGGCCCCGTTCAGGACGGTGTGAGACCGGTAGCCCATCCGGGCCAGAAGCACCCCTGTGGCGTTTCCGCCCGTCAGATCGTCCGCAACAACAACACACTGAGCCATGATATCACCGTGCCCCTGCCCCGCCGGGGGCCGTCAGGATCTCGACGGCTTCCTTCAGCGTCTCCGCGGTGCCCACGTTGCCGGGGAAGATGACGAAGGGCGTCCGGGGAAACTTGCTCTCCGGCCCCGTCTGCCACACGGGGATTCCCGGCCGGATCTGGCCCAGGACGCTGGCCCGCTTCACGCCGAGGGCCCTGACCCCGACGTCGCTGGAGGTGATGCCCCCCTTGGCGATCACAAAGGCCGGGGTGACGGTCAGCCGCCCCACCAGAGACTGCACGGCGTCGGAGATCTTCACGGACAGGCGCAGCTCGTCCTCACTGTCGCCCGTGTCTGCCGTGATGAGGTTCCGCGTCGTGTAGCAGCAGACGGTCTTTCCGGCCCGGATGCAGGCTTCCTCAATTTTCAGGCAGCGATCCACCTCAGCCGCAAAGGCCGCCTCATCCTTCACCAGCCCGGCGTTCAGTTCGATAAACTCAATGCCGCTGAGCTCTTTCAGCTTTTCCAGCTGTTCTGTGGTTCTGGCCGTGTGGGAGCCCGCAACGATGACGCCCCCGTTTGAGGTTTCCTCCACCACCATCCTGTCCCGCGTCAAAAGCGGCTGGTCCGTCACGCCGCCCATGACCTTCACCAGGGCCGCCGCCGAGCGGAACATGAAGAGCCTGCCCTTCCTCATGGCCCGGAACAGCGCGATGCAGAACACCTTGATGTCCGCGTAGTCCACGGCGTTCACAACAATCTTATTGAAGCCCCGGACGGCCATGAGCTGCGCCTCAATTTTGTCGTAATTCATGGCGCGGATGTCCTCAAGGGAGATGCAGATCACGTCCGCGGCCCTGTATTCGCCGCCGGTTTTCTCCTCAACGTAGTCCGGCAGCGTTGCGGCAGAGTAGCCGAAGGTCTTGTCCTTCGCAAACTCCGTCTCGCTGGCGGGTACCAGTTCGTCGCCGTATCTGACGTAGTGAACGTTGCCGATGGTGAAGCGGCCGCCCTCCCTGAAGAACGGGCAGAGGATCTCCCCGTCGAGGGTTTTGCCCGTGAACTTCTCGTAGTCCTCCTTCAGCAGCCTTGTCTCCAGGGGGTAGTGTCCCCGGAGAGTGGAGTCGCTGCGGCTGATGAAGAGATAGTCACAATGGGTTTCCCGCGCGGCGGCGTCCACAGCGGCGGCAATCTCGTGATGGGCCTTGCTGGTCTGCTCCGCCGTGAAGCCGCGGGAGTTCGTCAGGATGAAGAAGAGACGGCTCTTTTCCCTGAAGCCGGCAAGGACGCTGTCGTGGTCCCAGCCTGTGAAGACCGGCACGTCATGGACTGTCTGCACGCCCGTCGGGTCATCGTCCAGCACCACGATCTTCCTGCTGCTGGCCGCAATCTCCTGAGCCAGCAGCCTGTCCGCCGCGGCCTCGTCGATGGGGGGAAAGGAACTCAGCACCGATGCGCTCAGCCTCATCTCCCGCTCCTACTTTTTTCTGAATTGACCGCGGCCCGGTCCTGATTTGACCTCGACGTCAGCCAGCTTTTCAAAGTACTGCACGATGCCGCCGTGGTCGTCGTCCATGTGGCCGTGAATCTTGAGCGTCTGCAGAATCTCGTAGAGCTGCGCGGTGTAGGGAATGGGCACGTCCAGCGCGTGGGCCGTGGCAACGCAGTTTTTGATGTCCTTGTGGTTGATGCGGATGGGGCCGCCGGGTTTGAAGTTTCGCTCAAAGATCATGGGGGCCTTGGCGTCCAGCACCGCGCTCCCCGCCAGGCCGCAGTGAATGGCCAGGTAGACCTTCTCAGGGTCCACGCCCGCCTTCATGACGAACACCAGGGCCTCGGAGATCACGGCGATGGTGTTGTTGACGATCATCTGATTGGCCAGCTTGGCCGTGCTGCCGCTGCCGCTGGGCCCGAGGAAAACGGCGCTGGTCCCCAGGATGTCGAACCACGGCTTCATGACGTCAAAGTCCTTTTCGTCGCCGCCGCACATGATGGCCAGGTTCCCGTTGATGGCCCCCGGCTCGCCCCCTGACACCGGCGCGTCCACAAACCCCACGCCCAGCTCCTTCAGCCTTTCATAGCACTGCCGGGACTCAACGGGCGTGACGGAGCTCATGTCGCACACCATCGCGCCCTTCCTGATGGTGGAGGCCACGCCGTCAGGCCCAAACAGGATTTCCTGCACAATCGCGCCGCTGGGGACCATGGTGATGATGACGCTGCACTCCGCGCCAATCTCCGCGTAGGTCGCCTCCCTTGCGCCCGAGGCCACGAGGTCCGCCACGGCCTCCTTGTTCAGGTCGGAGACCAAAAGCTCTGAGCCGGTCTGGTCCTTTTTTTTGAGAAGATTCTTCGCCATGGGCCGCCCCATGATGCCGAGGCCAATAAAACCTACTTTCAAATGTTTCCCCTCCTGTTCTTTTTTTTTGTGTTCTCTGCGTAATAGTTATATTTTATCATGCGGAGCCCGCCACAGACACCCGGCGGAACATCCCGCCGGGGGCATGGGCACAAAACCCGATGCCCCAGGCGGCCGTTTTTGGTGTAAAATAAGGATAAAGCAAAAGAGGGGCCCAGGCTCAACACGAAAAGTATCGGGGGCCTTCGGCCAAACAAGCTGTTCTGCGCGTTCCTGGGCGGGACGAGGCGTTTGTGTCCGGAAGGGATCAGCTCAGTGGCTGTGTTGTGCCATAGCGAGGCGGGGCCGCCCCGTGAAGGCCCCCTTGAGCTCAAATCTGAGGAGGGGTTTATTTTATGAAGAAACACTGGAAGACGATGGACGGCAATGAGGCCGTCGCGCACGTTGCCTACGCTTTCTCGGAGATGGCGACGATTTATCCCATCACGCCGTCGTCCCCCATGCCGGAGCACATTGACGAGTGGGCCGCAGCAGGACGCAAAAATATCTTTGGCCACACCGTCAAGGTGACGGAAATGCAGTCCGAGGCCGGCGCCGCCGGGGCCTGCCACGGCGCGCTTTCCGCCGGAGCTCTCGCCAGCACCTACACGGCCTCTCAGGGCCTGCTGCTGATGATCCCCAACATGTATAAAATCGCGGGTGAGCTGCTGCCGGGCGTCTTCCATGTGACGGCCCGTGCCCTGGCCACCCACGCGCTGTCCATCTTCGGCGACCAGAGCGACGTGATGTCCTGCCGCATGACGGGCTTCACGATGCTTGCCGGGGGCAGCGTCCAGGAGGCCCACGACATGGCGGCCGTGGCGCATCTCACCGCCATCAAAACCAGCGTGCCTGTGCTGAACTTCTTCGACGGGTTCCGCACCTCCCACGAGATTCAGAAGATCGACACGTTCGACTACGCCGACCTGGCGAAGCTGGTGGACTGGGAAGCCGTTGAGGCTTTCCGTGACCGCTCCATGCGGCCCGAGCAGCCCTTCATCAAGGGCACGGCCCAGAACCCGGACATCTACTTCCAGGCCACCGAGGCCCGCCAGCCGTACATCGACGCGGTGCCGGACACCATCGCCTATTATATGGGCGAGATTTCCAAGCTCACCGGCCGTCCCTATCAGCCGTTCCAGTATTACGGCGCGCAGGACGCGGACCGCGTCATCGTCGCCATCGGCTCCGTCTGCCAGGCCACCGAGGAGGTTGTGGACTACCTCAACGCCCGCGGTGAGAAGGTGGGCATCATCGAGGTCCATCTGTACCGTCCGTTCTCTCCCAAGTACTTCTTCCGCGCCATGCCGCGTACGGTCAAGGCCATTGCCGTCCTCGACCGCACCAAGGAGCCCGGCGCGCTGGGCGGCCCCCTCTACGAGGACATCCGCTCCCTGTTCTACACGGAGAAGCACGCGCCCAGGATTGTCGGCGGCCACTACGGCCTCGGCTCCAAGGACACGACCCCCAGCCACATCAAGACCGTGTTCGACAACCTCAAGCTCTTCGAGCCGCGTGACAACTTCACCATCAGCATCACCGACGACGTGAATGACAGCTCCCTGCCGGTGCTTGAGCACATCGACGCCGCCCCGGAGGGCACCATCTGCTGCAAGTTCTGGGGCCTTGGCTCCGACGGCACCGTCGGCGCCAACAAGAACAGCATCAAGATCATCGGCGACCACACCGATATGTACGCTCAGGGCTACTTTGACTACGACTCCAAGAAGTCCGGCGGCATCACCGTCTCCCACCTGCGCTTCGGCAAATCGCCCATCAAGTCCACCTACCTCATCGACAGCGCGGACTTCATCGCCTGCCACAAGCAGGAGTATGTCCACCAGTACGATGTCCTGGCCGGGCTGAAGAAGGGCGGCACGTTCCTGCTGAACACGCAGTGGACCACCATGGAGGCCCTTGAGGAGCATCTGCCCGCCAGTCTGAAGCGCAGGCTGGCCACCCTCGGCGCGAAGTTCTACATCATCAACGCCGTGGACGAGGCGCAGAAGATTGGCCTTGGCGGCCGCACCAACACCATCATGCAGTCCGCTTTCTTCAAGCTGGCCAACGTCATCCCCATGGACGACGCCGTGAAGTACATGAAGGAAGCCATCGAGAAGTCCTACGGCGCGAAGGGCGAGGACATCGTGAAGATGAACTACGCCGCCGTTGACGCGGGGCACGGCGCGGGCCTCATCGAGATTAAGGTTCCCGAGAGCTGGGCGGCGGCCGAGGACAAGGCCCATGTCAAGCCCGGCCTTCCCTCTGATATTCCGGACTACATCAGCTATCAGGTGGATGCCATCACTGCCCAGAAGGGCAACGAGCTTCCCTCCAGCGCCTTTGTGGGCGAGGAACTGGGCCCGGACGGCCGGTTCCCCTCCGGAACGGCGGCCTTTGAGAAGCGCGGCGTCGCCGTCAACGTTCCCGAGTGGAACTCGGCGAAGTGCATCCAGTGCAACCAGTGCTCCATGGTATGCCCGCACGCGGCCATCCGTCCGTTCCTGCTGAACGCGGAAGAGCAGAAGGCGGCCCCGAAGGGCTTCGATGTTGTGGACATGAAGGCGCCAAAGCTGAAGGAGGCCGGCTACAAGTACCGCATGCAGGTTGACGTGCTGGACTGCCTTGGCTGCGGCAACTGCGCGGACATCTGCCCGGTGAAGGCCCTGGAGATGAAGCCCACCGCGACGCAGGATGCCCAGATTCCGAACTGGACCTTCGCCATCGAGCAGGTTGAGGACAAGACCAACGGCGGGGACAAGTTCTCCGTGCAGGGCAGCCAGTTCCAGCGCCCGCTGTTTGAGTTCAGCGGCGCCTGCGCCGGCTGCGGCGAGACGCCCTATGTCAAGCTTATCACCCAGCTCTTCGGCAGCCGCATGATGATCGGCAACGCCACGGGCTGCTCCTCCATCTGGGGCGCCTCCGCTCCCAGTATGCCCTACACGGTCGATGCCAACGGCCACGGCCCTGCGTGGGGCAACTCCCTGTTTGAGGACGCCGCGGAGTACGGCTTCGGCATGAAGCTCTCCGTCAACGTCAAGACCGGCTATCTGGAGTCCGCCATGAAGAACCTGCTGAAGATGGACGATGTTTCCGCGGACGACAAGGCCATCCTTCAGGAGTGGCTGGACACGCACCTGGACGGCGAGAAGTCTGTCGAGAGCGCGGCGAAGGTTGAGTCGCTGCTTGAGGACGTGTTCTGCTGCTGTGAGTGCGGCTGTGAGGATCACCAGCACACGGCCATGAGCGACGCGGCCATGAAGGAGTTCGCCACCATCGCCGAGTATCACGATTATCTGATCAAGAAGTCCGTCTGGGCGTTCGGCGGCGACGGCTGGGGCTATGACATCGGTTACGGCGGCCTTGACCACGTTCTGGGCAGCGGCGACGATGTGAACATCCTCGTCCTTGACACGGAGGTTTACTCCAACACAGGCGGTCAGTCCTCCAAGTCCACCCCGACGGCGGCCATCGCGCAGTTCGCTGCCAGCGGCAAGCGCGTCCGCAAAAAGGACCTGGGCCGCATGGCGATGACCTACGGCCATGTGTACGTCGCTCAGGTGGCGATGGGCGCGGACAAGAACCAGCTCCTCAAGGCCCTGAAGGAGGCCGAGGCGCACAAGGGTCCGTCCCTGATTATTGCCTACGCCCCCTGCATCAACCACGGGCTCCGCGCCGGCATGGGCAAGACCCAGGCGCAGGAGAAGAAGGCGGTTGAGGCCGGCTACTGGCACCTGTACCGCTACAACCCCGATCTGGTGAAGGAGGGCAAGAACCCGTTCACTCTGGACTCCAAGGCTCCGACGGCGGACTACAAGGAGTTCCTGATGACGGAGAACCGTTACCGCGCGCTGAAGCTGAAGTTCCCGGAGATTGCGGACCAGCTCTTTGATCAGGCGGCCCGTGAGGCAAAGGAGCGTTACGAGAACTACAAAGCGCTCGCCGAGATGGGGGCGCAGCCAGCTAAAGCGTAAGTAAATCCAGGTTTTAGACCTTCAATGGAGGCCGGGTCTTCCCCGGCCTCCAAATTTCAGGAGGTTGCCCGTTATGATGCGAATCAAAGTTTTCTTCCTTCTGGCGGCAACCATCGTCATGTCATGGGTGATACCTGTCCCCGTCGCCTTCTCTGCAAGCCCTGTGACTCTGATGGCCGTTACCTCCAGTTCTGCTTTGTTCCCCTATGCGGTGTCCATTGCCAGGGTGCTGAGCACCTTTTGCCCGGAATACAATTTCTTTGTCAACGAGTCGGGCGGCAACATGGACAACGCGGCCAGGATCCGCAGGGGCAAAGCAAGGCTCGCTCATTGTGTCTCCTTTACGGACTACGAGAACTACTTTGGCACGGGCCCTTTCAGGGGCAAGCCATTCCATGACTTTCGCATTTTGTGGTATTATCAAAAATCTCTGGTTCAGATTGTCGCTGCCAGAGACTCCGGCATCAAAAACCTTCATGAGCTCACCGGCAGGTCCTTCAGCGGCGGTGGGTATGGGAAGTCAGCATCCACCCTTATACATGAATTATTCGACGTTTTGGATATCCGCCCGAACTATCTGGAGTCCAATTCAACGGAAGCGATGCAGGCCTACATCAGCGGCCTTGTTGATGGCATTGTGAAGCTTGGCCCCACGCCCGACACTTACATGGAGTATCTCAACGCTCTGCGTCCCGTTCGCTTCCTCTCCCTGTCCTCTGAGGATACAGCCCGGATTCTGAAGAT
>JAIKZX010000210.1 GCA_024681935.1 Fretibacterium sp. | reverse complement strand
CCGCCTGCCCGTCACAGAGAATGACTGCCCGCGTGCAGACGTCCAGAGCCATGTCCAGGTCGTGCGTCGCGAGGATAAGGGAAGTCCTCATCGGGCGCAGCAGCTCGATGACCCGCCGCCGCGCCCGGGGGTCCAACGCCGCCGTGGGCTCGTCCAGCGCCAGAACTTCCGGTTCCATCACCAGAATGCCCGCCAGCGCCGCCATGCGCTTCTCCCCGCCGGAGAGCCGGTGGGGAGGACGATCCGTCAGGTGGGCGGCCCCCAGGGACTTTAACACGTCCAGCGCCCGCGCCTGGGCCTCCGCCGCGGGAACTCCCCGCGCCACCAGCCCAAAGGCCGCGTCCTCAAGCACCCGGGGCATGAGGAGCTGGTCGTCCGGCTCCTGAAAGATAAGCCCCACAGCCTCACGAAGGCGCTCCATTCCTGCGGGCACGCCATGCAGGAACAACGACCCGTCAGGTGCGGCCAGGACCCCCGCCAGGTGCAGCAGCAGAGTCGATTTTCCCGAGCCGTTGGCCCCCACGAGGGCCACATGTTCCCCCGCGGACAGGGAAAACGACACGCCCCTCAGGGCCTCGTGCCCGCCGGGGTAGGCGTAACAGAGTCCCCGGACCTCAAGCAGGGCGCTCATCTCAGGATGCCTCCCGGAGAGCCAGCCACGCCAGCGCGGCGATGTTTCCCACAAAGAGGAGGCAGAGCGCCGTGTCCCGCCGGCGCCAGACCAGAGGCGGCGTCTGGTGGAAGCCCGCGAGTCCGCCCCGGCAGCGGAGGGCTGCCGCCATACGCTCCGAGCGGTCCGAGGCCTGGAGCAGCGCAGAGGCCGCCACGCAGGCGAAAGCCTTCAGCTTCAGCGTGCCCCGCAGGCGCGGGGCACGGAGGTGAACGGCCCTCAACGCGGAGGCAAAACGCTCCGAGAGGAGGAATATCCCCCGGAGGGTCAGCAGCAGCAGCACCCGCAGTTTCTCCGGCAGGCCAAGGCGGGTCAGGGCCGCGTCCGCCCTTTCCGGCCCCAAGGCGGCCGCCAGGCGCAGAAGGACAATCATGATCAGGTTCAGACGGAGGAGAACCGTCAGGCCCATCCGCGCCCCTTCACGGGAGAAGGGGCCCCACAGGGCCGCGCCAGGGTAGGTCAGAGCCAGAAACAGCGCCATGACAAGCCCCGCGGCGTTCAGGCGCAGCAGCGTGAAGAGCAGGGGCTGCACGGGCCCGCAGGGGATAAGCGCAAGAGGGATGAGTGCCGCGTACAGAAGAAGAGCAGGGGTCCCCAGCGCGGACAGGGCGAACGATAACGCCAGGCCACACAGCAGCCGGGCCCGCGGGTCAAAGGTGTCCAGCGGCGACGGCGCTCCCTCCGGTGAGAAGTTGGCTTCAAGGTTCATGCTAAAAAATCCGGGGCGGTTTTCTTCAGCCAGGCTGCCATGAAGGCCGTGACGGCTCCCTCGATGAGCGCCAGGGGCACATGGGCGGCAAAGAGCAGTTTTGCGGCGCTGAGAAAATTTCTGTCGGAAAGTCCCAGGAACAGCCCCACGCCCAGCGCCCCCAACAACACGGCAAGGGCCCCGGCAGCGAAAGCAAGCGCCGCGGCAGCACGTCCGCTGCTTCGGCGGATGGGCCCGGCGAAAAGCAGATAGACAAGGACGGCGGGGACGGCCAGGTCCGTCGTGTTGGGACCCAGGACCAGGAGACCCCCGAAGTGGAACAGCAGCGCCTGGAGCAGCAGTGCTGTCAACAGGGCGGGAAAGGCGGTCCAGCCCAGCACAAGCCCCACCGGCGCGATGAGAGACAGGTGCGTGGAACCGGGCCCGAGCCGGATGTTGACCAGGGAAGCCAGAAAGAACGCTGACGACAGCAGCGCGGTCCGGGCAGCCTTTTCCGGCTCCATCCGCCGCAGTCCCGCGAACGTCCCCGCGCCCGCCACGGCCCATCCCAGGGCCAGCGCCCCGGGGGAGAGCACTCCCTCGCTAATGTGCATGGTCATGCCTCCTCAGAAGGGTGAAGGCCGCAAGATTAAACAGCAGACTGACGCCCAGCGCTGAGCGGATCAGAAGTTCAAAGCCCTCCGGCGGGTTGTTCGTGTCAGCCGGGGAGAGGGCGGCCATCTCAGGTTTTGCGCTGACGCCGCTCAGCATGGCCTCCGTCACCGTAATCTCAGCCGTGGCCTGGTGCCCTTCCTCGTCCCGCACGACGGCCCGCCACGTCCCTGCCGCGTCCGGCACGAAGGCGAAACGCCCTGCCGCGTCCGTGCGGCCCGTCTGATGGGCGAATTTTTCATCCGCCGGGGAGAAGACCCGCGCCTCGCGGTAGCTCATGGGCTCGCCTGTCGAGTAGAAGAACTCCAGCGCCACCGCCGGCTCCGCCGCCTGGCGGAAGCCCACGCCGTGCGCCAGGGCGGCGTCTCCCTCAAAAAGAAAGCTCAGTCCGGCAAGCGTCAGACCGAGCGTCAGGACAATCTTCATTTCACCTCAAACAGAAGGAAGGCACGGAGAGAACGGCTGTCGTAATCGCCCTCCACGCCGGGGAGCCCCGACTGCATGGCCCGCACGCCCCACAGCCCCGGAGCCGTGATCCTGATGTGCGCCACGCCGCTCTCCGCTTCGGTGTAGTAGGCGTAGGTATTCTCGTACTCCGTCACGAAGCCGTCGTACGTTGCCCACACCGGCCCCGTGTAGGGCTGGCCGTTCAGCAGGATCTTCACGTCGAAGAACTCTCCGGCCTTCGCGTCCGCGGGGTTCGTCACGGGGATGATCTCCAGCGGGTGCCCCACCACCGCGGCGAAGTTTTTGTCGTCCTTCGAGGCGTTCAGAATAGCCTTGGCGTACTTGTCGTACTTCCTGGCCGAGAGGACCTTCAGCCCCTGGCCCTCCAGCGTCTTCCGCGCGCCGGACTTGCCGCCCTCGTTGGTGGTGCACCAGGTCTCGCCGTCCTTTGTGGCGATGAGCAGCATCGTCCCGTCCTTTGCGGGCGTCACGGTAAAGTCGATGCACAGGTCCTTTTCGTTGCCCGTGAGGGGGGACTCTTTGAACTTTCCGTCCTCAAAGATACCCGCCCTGACACGGGAAAGGTCCTCGACCTCCTCCGGCACGATGAACTTATGCGCCGACTGCACGGTGGCCTCAAAGGGCACGCCCGCCTTCACTTCATCGGACTTCGCTTTGATGGTCAGCTCGTGGGCCGAAGCGGGAAGTGCCAGCGCCAGCCCCATCAGCGTCAGCGCGGCGATCGTTTTTGTCCTCATAACAACATTCCTCCTTACGTTTCATTTAAACAGGCCCGATCGTCAGTATGAGGTATGATAACATATTAATTCAAAAAAATGTTATTCTATTTTTCAGGGTGACAGGAAGGAATGCCTACCCCGTAATCGTTGTTTTTGACGATATCGTCATCAAAGGTCAGATATATAATGACAAGCGTC
>JAIKZX010000181.1 GCA_024681935.1 Fretibacterium sp. | reverse complement strand
CTTTAATAAAGAAAGATACGAAAGGGATGTTTTGAGATGGCCGATATCGTAGGGCTGACCTGCACGCAGTGCAAGCGCCGTAACTACACGACGACGGTGAACAAGAAAAAGCAGTCGAAAAAGCTTGAGCTCAAAAAGTTTTGCAAGTGGTGCAATGCCTCCGTTCTGCACAAGGAGTCTAAGTAGGGGTATTGCATAACCTCTGAGTCGGGTGTAAAATATCTTTCGTTTTTCATTGCAGGTCCGTAGCTCAATTGGCAGAGCACTGGTCTCCAAAACCGGGGGTTGCAAGTTCGAGTCTTGCCGGGCCTGCCATTTTTTATGGGAGGGCACAAGATGGCCAAAGAGCTCGTGAGCTCAATACCGGGCGCCGCCTTCCTGCGCGAGGCCAGGGCCGAGTTAAAAAAGGTTACGTGGCCCAGCAGGAAACAAATTGGATACTGGACGCTGGTTGTTATTGTCTTTACTCTTTGCGTGTCTCTGTATCTGGGGCTTGTTGATTTTGTCCTTGCCTGGCTTTTCTCCGCTCTGTTGGGGTAGAGGAACGCCGCGGAATATTCGATGAAAAGGCAGGGGGACCGCCGCTGGTACGTCGTTCAGACGTATTCGGGCTATGAGAACCGCGTAAAGGCTGATCTGGAGCAGCGTATTGCCACGATGGCTATGGAAGAGAGCATCTTCAACGTGCTTATTCCGGTGGAAGAGCGCGTCACTGTAAAGGATGGGAAGAGCCGCAAGGTATCGAGGAAACTCTATCCCAGTTACGTTATGGTGGAGATGATTCTGGATGAACAGTCGTGGCATGTGGTGCGCCACACCCCGGGGGTGACCGGCTTCGTTGGGGCAGGGACGCATCCTATCCCTCTTTCAGAGGATGAGGTGCGTCGTATCATGTCCACGATGAGCAAGGATCAGAAGCCGAACGTGGAGATCGACCTCAAGCCGGGGGATACGGTCACAGTTAAAAGCGGCCCCATGGCGGGGCAGACGGGTCCTGTGGTCGAGATTAATTCCGAGAAGGGCAAGGTCAAGTTCACCGTCAGCCTGTTTGGCCGTGAGACGGTGACGGAGACGGATTACCAGCTCCTGGAAAAAGTTTAAATCGCCTCTTCCCCGTGACAGGGGATAAAAGAAGGCTGTGAGAGGAGTTATTGTTGCATGGCTAAGAAGGTCATAGGGCAGATTAAGCTGCAGCTGCCCGCAGGCAAAGCAACGCCTGCGCCCCCTGTGGGGCCTGCGTTGGGGCAGCATGGGGTTAACATTATGGAGTTCTGCAAGCAGTTCAACGCCAAGACGTCGGACCAGGCGGGGCTCATTATCCCGGCAATTATTACAGTCTATGCTGACCGCAGCTTCACGTTTGAGCTTAAGACGCCTCCGGCGGCGGTGCTTCTGAAGAAGGCCGCAGGAATCGAGTCGGGCTCCGGCGTGCCCAATAAGACAAAGGTGGGCAAGATTTCCCGCGCCAAGGTGAAGGAGATTGCGGAGATGAAGCGCCGGGATCTCAACGCCAATGACGTGGAGGCTGCAATGCGGATGATTGAAGGCACGGCCCGTTCTATGGGGCTGGAGGTTGCGGATTAATTTCCTCTGTTGGGGAGATATTATTTCGTGGCAGGGCGGGGCGTTTTTTGCCGGAGCCCGTTACCGACCACAGGAGGTTTGACAGAAAATGAAGAGAAGCAAGAGATACAGGGCAATTGCTGAGAAGGTGGAGCAGGGTAAGCTCTACGGTCTGCGCGAGGCGGTTGAGCTTTACAAGGAGATTGCCACGGCGAAGTTCGACGAGAGCATTGAGCTCCATGTGCGCCTTGGCGTGGATCCCCGCCATGCGGATCAGCAGGTGCGCAGCACGGTGGCCCTTCCCCACGGCACGGGCGTGACCAAGAAGGTTTTGGTTCTGGCCGCCGGAGAAAAGGTCAAGGAGGCCGAGGAGGCCGGAGCGGATATCGTGGGCGGTGAGGATCTGGTGCAGAAGATCGCGGGCGGATGGATGGATTTCGACGCGGTCATCGCCACACCGGATATGATGAAGTCCGTGGGCCGTCTGGGCAAAGTGTTGGGCCCCCGCGGGCTCATGCCCAGTGCCAAGACAGGGACTGTCACCTTTGAGCTGGCCAACGCCGTGAAGGAGATTAAGGCCGGCCGCGTGGAGTTCCGTGTTGACAAGGCGGGTATTACGCACAACGCTGTTGGGCGCAAAGCGTTCTCGGTTGATCAGCTCTATGACAACGTGAAGGCATTGCTTCAGGCGATTTATCGTGTGCGCCCCGCTTCGGTGAAGGGGACGTATGTGAAGAGCATCACCATTGCGCCGACGATGGGACCTGGGATTCATGTGGATCCTTCATCTGCGCAGAAAGAGGTTGCAGCTTAGGCCGATTTTAAAACAGAATAACTTCTTGCCGGAGACAGTGGGTGCCGTCAGGCTCAATATCCCGCCGAGGCGAGTTGAGGAACTCAGTTAGATGTGTGTCCTTAACTCCTCCCGGCTCCGGCTGAGGGGAGTTTTTTTGATTTTCTTCAGGAGGAGGTGAACACTATGCCGGCAAAGATTAAATACGAACAGGTTGAGGAACTCAAAGAAAAGCTGTCCCGCACCAACGCTGTCTTCGTAGGGGAGTACCGCGGGATGACCGTTGCTCAGAGCACGGGGCTGCGTTCCCGCGTCCGCGAGGCCGGAGGGGAACTGAAGGTCGCGAAGAACACGCTTTTCGCCATTGCCATGAAGGAGGCAGGGTTTGAGGCTCTTCCCGAGTCCATGACCACTGGTCCCAACATTTACGCGCTGTGCTACGACGATCCCGTGGCTGTGGCG
The DNA here is from genome assembly GCA_024681935.1 of Fretibacterium sp. Taxonomy (GTDB): domain Bacteria; phylum Synergistota; class Synergistia; order Synergistales; family Aminobacteriaceae; genus JAFUYV01. Next base: position 25,564 of record JAIKZX010000181.1, on the reverse strand, counting down.
AAGGTCTTGAAGGAGTACGCCACAGACAAGACGCAGAAGGCGTTTTTGCTGAAGGGCGGCCTTCTGGAGAAGACGCTGCTTGATTTGAACCAGCTTTACGCCCTGGCCGACCTTCCCTCGAAGGATGCGCTTCGTGGTCAGGTGGTCCGCACGATTGCGGCGCCCCTCTCCGGGCTGGTCAATGTGCTTGCTGGTACGATGCGCGGGTTGGTCACGTGCCTTGCGCAGATCCGCGACAAGAAGGAAGAGGCTGCATAAGACAGCGCCTTGTTGTCCGGGTTCAGTTTATAATGCTCTGTCTCCTGGCTGGATCGGGAAAACGGAGTGAATTTTGAAAACATTTGGAGGTAATATACTATGTCTCGCGATGAGTTGATTCAGGCTATTGAGCAGATGTCCGTCCTTGAGCTTTCCGAGCTCGTGAAGGCCCTTGAGGATAAGTTCGGTGTGTCCGCGTCCGCTGCCCCCATGATGATGGCGGCCATGCCCGGCGCGGCTCCTGCGGCTGCTGCGGCTGAGGAGAAGACAGAGTTTGACGTTATCTACAAGGCCCCTGGCGCGAATAAGATCGGCGTCATCAAGGTTGTCCGTGAGATCACCGGCCTTGGCCTGAAGGAGGCTAAGGAACTGGTCGACAATCCGCCCAAGCCCGTGAAGGAAGGCGTCTCCAAGGAGGAGGCTGAGGAGCTCAAGAAGAAGCTCACAGAGGCCGGTGCCGAGGTGGAGCTGAAGTAGTTTTGTCTCAAAAAAGCGACCCTCGGGGCCGCTTTTTTGTATGAAATTTCAGTAAATGGAGGCTTATTAAATGAGTGCACAGAGTAAGAAAGGGAGTGCTCCCATGGATAAGAAAAAGGTCATTGTTATTGCCGCTATTATAGTTATCGTTATTCTGAACATCATCTGGACGGTGCTTCAGAACAAGTTCACGCCAAAGCTGGGTGAGATGAGTGAACAGGTTGCGAAGGTCGAGGCCCGCGTTAAACGCCTTGAGGAGGGCGGTCTGCCCGATGTCGCTGATCTGCGCGACGAATTCAGCAAGCTGAAAGAGCTGGCTAAGGGTTACGAGGAGCGCCTCGCGCAGCTCAGGAAGGCCGAGGAGGAGCAGCTTGCCACCCTTGAGGCCCAGGTGGCGGCGCAGAAGGCCAGAGTCGAGTCCCTGAAGGGACAGACCATGGCGCCCGCAGCTCAGGAAGCTCCGAAGAATTAAGGAGCTAAAGGTTTTAACGGAAGGGGAGGAGGGGCTGCCCTCCTCCTTTGCTTTAGGGGGACACATGAGACAGGAGCAGATCAGAAACTTTTGTATCATCGCCCATATTGACCACGGCAAGTCGACACTGGCGGACCGCCTGCTGGAGCGAACGGGAACGGTGTCCTCCCGCGACATGAAGGCCCAGCTTCTGGATTCCCTGTCGCTGGAGCGCGAGCGGGGGATCACCATTAAATTAGTGCCCGTCCGTATGGATTACACCTCGCCGGACGGCCGGAAATGGATACTGAACCTCATCGACACGCCGGGCCATGTGGATTTCGCCTACGAAGTCTCACGCTCTCTGGCGGCCTGCGAGGGGGCGCTGCTGGTGGTGGACGCAAGCCAGGGGGTGGAGGCCCAGACGGTGGCCAACGCCTATCAGGCCATCGAACAGGGGCTTGAAATTTTGCCCGTCGTCAATAAGATCGACCTTCCCTCTGCCCGCCCGGACAACGCGAAGCAGGAGATCCAGGATGTTGTGGGGCTGGATGCCGGCGACGCCATTCTGGCCAGCGCAAAGGACGGCCGCGGAGTGGACGAGATATTGCAGCGGGTTGTTGAGAAGATTCCTGCTCCCGAAGGGGATCCGGACGCCCCGCTTCAGGCGTTGATCTTCGACTCCGTTTATGACAACTACCGCGGTGTCATCTGCTACGTCCGCGTCGTGAACGGGACGCTTCGTACAGGGCAAAACATTCGCTTCATGGAGACGGCCAGCGAGTATCCCGTCGACGAGGTTGGGGTGTTTAAACCTGGTTTCACGCCTGTTAAACAGCTTGGCCCCGGGGAGGTGGGCTACATCTCCGCGAGCATCAAGACCCTGGCGGAGGCTCAGGTTGGGGACACCGTGACAGACGCGGCCCATCCGGCCGAGGGACCACTTCCCGGCTATCGTAAGGTTAAGAGCGTCGTCTTCTGCGGCTTCTACCCCGTGGAGCGGGACAACTATCCCCAGCTCCGGGACGCGCTGGAGAAGCTCTGCCTGAACGATTCTGCCGTCACCTATGAGCCGGAAACCTCCGTGGCGCTGGGTTTTGGCTTTAGGTGCGGCTTTTTGGGGCTGCTGCACATGGATGTGGTGCGGGAGAGGCTGCGGGAGGAGTACGACGTGGAGCTGGTGGCGACCGCCCCCAACGTCGTCTATGAGGTCGTCACTCAGGCGGGAGAGATTATTGAGGCCCACCGTCCCAGTGATTTCCCTGAAGCGGGGGACATCGCCGAGGTGCGTGAGCCATTCATCAAACTGTCGGTGTTCGTTCCGTCAGAGTTCGTGGGCCGGGTGATGCAGCTGGTGCAAGACAAGCGCGGAACCTATCGTTCTATGGACTACCTGACGCCGGAGCGCGTACGCATCGTCTACGAGATGCCCCTGGCGGAGTTCATCATAGACTTTCACGACAAACTGAAGTCCCAGACCAGGGGATATGCCTCCCTGGACTACGAGTTTATCGGTCTCAAGCCTTCGGAGCTGGTGAAGGTCGATGTGCTGGTCAACGGTGAGGCGGCGGATGCCTTTTCGTTTATCTGCCACAAGGACCAGGCCTATAACCGGGGGCATGCCGCCGTGACGAAGCTGAAGGAGCTCATTCCCAGCCAGCTTTTCGAGGTCCCCATCCAGGCCTCCATCGGCAAGCGCGTCATCGTGCGCGTCAACGTCAAGGCGCTGCGGAAGGACGTGCTTGCCAAGTGTTATGGCGGCGACATCACCCGCAAGCGCAAGCTGCTGGAGAAGCAGAAGGAGGGGAAAAAGCGCATGAAGCAGATTGGCCGCATCTCCATCCCTCAGGAGGCATTCCTGGCCTTCATGCAGGTGGATGATGTGGAAAAGTAAGACGGCTGACGGTGCAGAGCTTCACCCGGCGTTTTTCCTGTAAATTTATCACGAGGGTAGGGAGGGATTGACCTTTGGTCATTACTAAGTTTGAAACATGGTGGGTCGAGCGGGGACGCTGCCTTTTCGATGAAAAACGGCAGGGCGGCGCGAAAATGGGCTGGGATGTCCTCGTGATAAAACTGACGACGGACAACGGCATCGAGGGGGTCGCCACCTGCATGGCAGCCCGCAGCGGCGCGCTGAGCGAAGCGTATCTGCAGGAGAGCATCGGCCCCGTGGTGTTGGGCCGGGATCCTCATGACCGGGAAGCCATTTTTCAGCAGCTGTGGGTCGTGGACCGTCACGAGGCGTTCTTCCCCGTGTTTCTGCCGGGGCCTGTGGACGTGGCCCTTTGGGATATCTGCGCCAAAGAGGCGGGACTGCCTCTTTACAAGTACATCGGTGCCTGCCGGGACTCTCTGCCGGTCTATGCCAGCAGCAACTTTTACCCGGATGTGAAGACCTATGTGGATGAGGCCCTGCGGTATAAGAGTCGTGGAATCAAGGCCTACAAGCCCCATCCCGGCGGGCCGGTCGCCTTCGACATGGAGGTTCATCAGGCTGTGCGGGACGCGGTGGGGCCGGATTTCATCCTCATGTCTGACCCCGTGGGGGACTACACGCTGGACGAAGCCATCCGTGTCGGCCGGCAGCTGGAAAAACTGAACTACCGATGGTTTGAAGAGCCTTTCCGGGATTTTGAGACCTGGAAATACACCGAGCTGTGCCGGACGCTGGACATCCCCATCGCCGCGACGGAGACCACCCGCGGGTGTCATTGGGGGGTAGCTCAGGTCATCGCCGCCCGGGCGGCGGACATCGTCCGGGCGGACGTCAGCTGGAAGGACGGTGTCACCGGCACGCTGAAGATTGCCCATCTGGCGGAGGCCTTTGGACTGAACTGCGAAGTCCATACCACTACCATGAACTATATGGACATGGTGAACCTGCACGTCAGCTGCGCCATTAAAAACTGTGAGTTTTTTGAGTATTTCGTTCCGGAGGACAATTACCGCCTGCCCATGAAGGGGGACCTGCCCATCGACAGCGAGGGCATTATCCATGTGCCGGACAAGCCCGGTGTGGGCGTGGAACTGGACTGGGAGCTGATTGAGCGGTCCTGCAAGAGCCACAAGGTATTGAGCTGTTAGGGCTTCATCGAAAGACAGAGGGAGAGGATCTCATGGAGAAACCGCTGGAAGGGAAGGTTGGGATTGTTACCGGAGGCAGCAGCGGGATTGGCTTTCAGGTGGCCAACGTGCTGGCGGAGGCCGGAGCACAGGTCTGTGTCATCAGCCGGACCGGCGCGCCCAAACCGGGGGAGGGGCAGAGCGCGGAGGGCGTCGTCCACCTGAAAGGGGACCTTGCCGATCGGGAGGAAATGAAGGCCATCGTTCATGGCATCGCCGAAAGACACGGCAGTTGCCTTGATTTTCTGATCAATAACGCCGGGATAAGCTATAAATGCCGGGCGGAGTCCTTTCCCGAGGACCGCTTTGATGCAATTATGGCGACCAATGTGAAGTACGTCTTCAACATGAGCGTGCTGTGCTATCCCTATCTGAAGGCCAGTGCCGGGCGGGGGCGTATCATCAACATCACCAGCATGAGTGCCCACCTCGGTTTCTCTGAGGTCGTTCCTTACTGCGCCAGCAAGGGGGCGGTGCTGGCCATGACGCGGGCTCTGGCGGTGGAATGGGCCAACGACAATATCTGCGTCAACAGCATTGCGCCGGGATGGTTCCGCAGCAAGATGACCGAACAGGTGGTGGATGAGGCCCGGGAGAAGAAGATCCTGGGGCGGATGCCTTTCCATACATACGGCGATACCCGGGACCTGGGGGCGATGGCCGCGTTCCTGTGCGGGCCCGGTGCAGCCTACATCACGGGGCAGGATTTCGCTGTGGACGGCGGGGCACTGGCCTTTGGCTACTGAGGCGGAGTCGTCCATGCAGCGGGCTTTCGTTATCGTCGCAGGGGACAATGTCGCCACCGCGCTGGAGGAGCTGAAGCCCGGCGGTGTTCAATTGTTGGGAGACGCGGCCTCCCCCGGTGCGGAGGCGTCCGGTGAAATTCCAAAAGGGCATAAACTGGCGCTTCGGGACATCGCAGAGGGAGAAAAAATTGTCAAATACGGGGTTGTCATCGGGCAAGCCACCACCGATATCCCCGCGGGATCATGGGTACATCTGCACAACATACGAAGCATTTACGATGAGAGGAGCAGCCACCTGGATATTCTCACAGGGGCGCCGAAGGACACGAAATATGAATAATAAATTGAGTGACTTCGAAGGCCTGGTGGACCCAGTGCCGGCGGGGGAGCAGAAGGCGCCGTCTTTGTCGCCGTCATGGCTGGGATACGCCCGGGTCAACGGGACGAAAGGGATCCGAAACCACGTGCTGGTCATCTATACGGTCAAATGCGCCGAGTTCGTGGCACGGGAGATTGTGAGCCGCAGCGCAGACCCGGATGTTGAACTGATCGGTTTTGACGGCTGCACGGACAACCAGTATGCCGTACGGCAGATTATCAGCCTTATCCGGCACCCCAACGTGGGTGCTGTGCTGGCGGTCGGCCTTGGCTGCGAGTATATGCAGCCTGAATGGCTGGCCAGGATAGCGGAGGAAGAGGGCAAACCGGCTGAATGGTTCTTTATCCAGGAGCTGGGGGGGACGTTGCCCTCCGTTCAGTCAGGCCTGACCTGGGTCCGGTCCGCCCTGACAAAGCTGAAGGAGACGCCGCGCGTCCCCATGACGTTCGCGGATCTGATTATTGGCGGCGAATGCGGCGGCAGCGACTACACCAGCGGGCTGGCGGGAAACGTGGTGGTGGGGCGATTTTTTGACCGTCTTATCGAACAGGGCGGCACGGCGATATTTGAGGAGATTGTGGAGGCCGTCGGTCTGGACGGTTATCTGCTTTCCCGCGCGGCAAACGACAAGGTACGGGAACAGCTTCGATACACCTACGACAAGGCGCTGAGCTACTGCAAACACACCCGTCAATACTCCATCAGCCCAGGAAATTTTGCCGGCGGCCTCTCGACCATCGAAGAAAAGAGCATGGGCGCGGTCATCAAGAGCGGGACGAAACCCATTCAGGGTGTCCTGAAGGTATCCGGCAGGCCTTCCTTCCCGGGGCTCTGGCTGCTGGATTCCACGCCGGACCCCTGCTATATGGATTTCGGCATCACCAACCCCAGCGACAACGAGGGACTGATGGACCTGACCAGCTGCGGAGCGCACCTTGTTTTTCTGGTGACGGGCCGTGGAAACGTGGTGGGCAACGCTGTGTCTCCCTGCATCAAGATCACCGGCAACGCGGACACCTTTGCCCGCATGGAAGGCGATATGGACTTCAACGCCGGGACTATCCTCGACGGCTCCCGCAGCATAGAGGAATGTGCCTCAGACCTGGCCCGGCTGGTGGCGGATACCGCGTCCGGCACGCCCAGCAAGAGCGAGGCGCTGGGGCATCACGAGTTTCACATCATCTACAAGTACCAGGAGAAGGAAGTCCTTCCCTGCAGAAAATTATAAGGAACTGCCCCGCGACGGGAAGCCTTTTGCTTTGCCGTCACGCCGCTCCTGAGAGGCGGTCCAAAGGAACACCGGGTTTTTAGCCGGAGGACCGCCAATCATCTTTTCCTCCCCAAACAAACAATAGACATCTTATTCGCTTATAAATCTTGCTATCTGTTCGGTGAAGTGGTATTATACCCACGAATAAGTTTTATTGATAAAACTTATTCGTGGGTATAAAAATTTTTCTTGGCAGTGGAAGACAGGTTTATCATCCGCTGTATTCTGAAAGAAAGAGGCGCTGTATTGGAGAAATAGAATTAATTTGTCTGTTTTTATGTTTGTTGAGTAATACTATTGGCGTGGAGTGAATCGTTTGTGTCGGGTGCGCTGTTGATATTTCACAGGGACTGCGGTCTTCAGCGCACGGCATGTCAGGTCCCCATGAGGGGGACTTTCATGGAACAGCATTATTTATTGTTTTTTGAAAGGGTCTTAACGATGGGTTTTATAAAAAAATTTCTTAATCAGACCCGAAGCCCGGAGGGTTTTCTTGGGAAAATCATACTCAGGGGAATGAACCTTTCCCACGCGAAGGGCGCGGACTGGGCGATGAAGTATCTGGATTCGCTTGAGCCCTCCGAGATCGTGGATCTGGGCTGCGGCGGGGGGAGAAACGCGGCGGTTCTGCTGAAGAAATTTCCGTCCGCGAAGGTTACGGCGATCGACTATTCCCCGCTTTCTGTAGAAAAAACCCGCGAGTACAACCGGGACATGATTGCCGCCGGGCGGTGTGTTGTACAGGAGGGGAATGTCCGCGAGCTGGGGTTGGAGTCGGGAAAGTTTGGGCTTGCGACGGCGTTTGAGACGATCTACTTCTGGCCGGGATTGTCGGAGTGCTTCAGGGAGGTAGCAAGAGTATTGCAGCCCGGAGGGCGTTTTTTAGTTGCGAATGAAACAACCGGCACAGATTCCGCGGCGCATAAATTTGAAAAAATCATCGACGGAATGAAGGCGTACACGGTCGAGGAGATTGAGGATGCGCTGAAGAGCGCTGGTTTCACCGAGGTCCATTCTGAACATCATCCCTCCTGGTCGTGGATTGCGGTGCTCGCGAAAAAATGAAACCCCGGCGCAGAGGAATCATCCAAAACTTCATGGAGTCCCTGCGAGGCGCGGAACTGAAAGAATATGTCCGCGGCATCCTTTTTTGTTTTGGCGCCCCCACGATAAAGGGATTAAAGGCGGCCACCCTGCTTAACATCAGGCGCGGAAGCGAGGATGTGCGCGCGATGTGGACAGCTCATGGTTCGGAATGGCTGGATCCTCTGGGAGTGGATTGGATCCTTCTGAACGAAGAGACGGATTCGCGCAACGCGCTGGCGCTGATTTACCGCAGGGATATTCTCGAAAGGGCTTTGATGGATGAAAATGCAGCCAGGGTTTTGAGCTTGCTGGACTATCCCGTGCCGGACGTCGAAGGATGCCTGAGGCGTCTGCGGGTTCGTTACCGGCAGGAGTTTCCGCATGAGATTGGTTTTTTTCTTGACTATCCGCCTGACGATGTGATGTGTTTTATGGAACATCCGGAGGCGAAGTGCCGTATGGCAGGTTACTGGAAGGTTTATGGAGACGTAAAGAAAGCACGATGCGCGTTTCGACGTTACCGCTGTGCCGAACGGGAGGCAGCCTGGTCGCTGCTGAACGGTACGCCCTGCGGTAGCGCGGTCAATCTTTAAAAAACTAGAGGAGGTCTTTATTATGTCAAAAGTTATCGTTATCTATTGGTCTGGGTCCGGCAACACGGCAAAGATGGCGGAAGCCGTCGCGGGCGGAGCAAAGGAGAAGGGGGCCGAGGTGATCTGCAAGAACGTCTCCGAGGCCTCTGTGGATGAGCTGGCGGGATATGACGCCGTGGCGTTTGGCTCCCCGGCAATGGGCGCGGAAGTCATTGAGGAGGGGGAGATGGAACCGTTCTTCAGCTCTGCGCTTCCCAAGCTGTCTGGCAGAAAAGTTGCCCTCTTTGGCTCCTATGACTGGGGTGACGGCGAGTGGCTGAGGACCTGGACGGATCGTGTGAAGGGCGGCGGCGCAGTTATGGTGGCCGAGGGCGTTAAAGCCCACCTGGAACCGGACGACGACGCCCTCGCCGCGTGCGCCGCTCTGGGCGCGAAACTGGCCGGAGCTTAACTGAGAGCTGAAAGACGCAGATGCGCGAGGGATAAGGCCAGGTTTTCCTGCTGCACGGTAACGTGTTCCGGCACCTCCAAAGTGCGTGGTGCGAAGTTCCAAATGGCTGTAATCCCGCTTTTTATCATCTCGTCGCATACTTCCTGGGCAGCCGGAGCGGGGACGGTGAGGACGCCGATGCGGACATCGTGTGTCCTGCAGTAACCCGCAAGCTGCCCCAGGGGGTAGATTGTTTTGCCAGCGTAACGGATACCGTTCTTTTCCGGGGCACAGTCAAAAGCGGCGGAAATCACCAGTCCGTATTCCGCAAAGCCGTCGTACCCCATCAGGGCCAGCCCCAGCTTCCCGGCCCCCACAATGATGGCGGGGACAGATTGATGGACGCCGAGGATACTCTCCAGAGCTGAGGATAAAGTCTTCGTCTGATAGCCAAGTTTGGGCCTCCCTGCCTCGCAGACGAGGCTCAAATCCTTTCGCACCAAAACCTCTCCCAGACCCAGTGCCCTCGCAATCGCGGAAGCTGAAGTCCTTTCCTCCCTGACGGAGGAGCGGATGTATTGAAGATAAAGCGGCAACCTGCTTAAAGTCGCTTTTGTAATGTTAGGCATCGTTTGTTCGCCTCCAACCTAATAAGCTAAAAACACATTTTAACATTATCGCTTTGGGAACACTTCACAGACACTCACGTTTTGAGGCGCGTACCTCGGCGATAAACTGCCTGTCAAGTTCCGACAAAGTATAACCCTTTCGATAGATCAGGACATCCTGGTAGGTCCTTGAATTGTCCGGACATTTCTTCTGCACCAGTTCGTAACGGTGCAGAAGCTTGTCAGGCACGGGCGACACCCACATGAAAGTCTGGGGATTATCGGCCAGCAGGTCAAACTGACTGGCCCGCTCAAAGACAAAGATATGCCGCTTGATGTCGTCGGGCAGTTCCTCCTTCATGACGGCCGACAGGGGGAGCGATGGGACAAAGGGGTCCGCGTGGGCGATTTCTGTCAGGGGATGAAGGTCGGAGAAATGTATCTCCGCCTTCGCGGCAAGGGGGCTTTTCCGGCTCATGATGAGGACATAACGAAACTCCGCCAGGATATCGCAGACGAGATTCTTCTCCTTGAGCATCTCCTGGAAGTATTTGTCGTAACACGCTGCATAACGGATGATGCCGAGTTTGTAACCCGCGTTCAGAATATTTTTGACGGCGCGGTAAGAATTGGTTTCTTTGTAATAGAGTTCAATTTCGTCTGAGCCGATACGTTTCGAGAAGCGCACGAAAGCCTCTGCGATATAACTCGCCCTGGGAACCGATATGGAGAATTTCTGTTTTTTTGGCAGATTCTCCTTGAACACTTTCTCAAGGTCGTCAATCTGACACAGGATTTTTTTAGCGTAATGGATAAAATCCTCACCTCTGGGCGTCAGTGACATTCCCCTGGGGGAACGTTCGAACAGAGTGATCCCCAAATCCGATTCAAGCTCCTTGATTGACCGGCTTAAATTGGGAGGGGCAATAAGCAGCTCGTCTGAGGCCTTGTTGAGTGAACCTGCATCTGCCACCTTAACGGCGTACGCCATGTGCAAAATATTCATTTTACGACCTCCCGCTCCCGTTATCGTTCTTCAGCAGGCTGTGAGCCTCACGTGAACGATGAAAAAGACGATTCCCTATCACTATTTTCGATAAATTTTATATCGAAATACCTATTATCGAAAATGATAACGCATCCTTACCTTTTTGAGAATACCCAAGACGGGGAAATTGCTTTACCATTACGTCATAAGCATCAAAAATTTATGTAGGGGGCAGTTTTTATGTGGGATAACTATTTCGACACGAACACGGTTTCCGAGATTCGCCTCAAGACAACGGTCTACATGGGGCCCGGCGCCATCGCCAAGATTGACGGTATTGTTGAGGAGCTGAAGAAGCGCGGCGTCAAGCAAGTGCTTTGTATGACCGGCGGCCGTTCTTACAAGCTCACCGGCGCGTGGGACCATGTGGAGCTGGCCTGCAAAAAGCATGGCGTTGGCATCACACTTTACAACAAGGTCACGCCGAACCCGACCACTGTCGCAATCGATGAGGCCGTTGCGATGGCTAAAAAGGACAATGCTTCGGCTGTTATCGGCATCGGCGGCGGCAGCCCCATCGACGCGGGCAAGAGCGCCGCTATCCTGCTTGCCTATCCCGACAAGACGGCCGAGGACCTCTACACCTTCAAGTTCACGCCCGACAAGGCGGTTCCGCTTATCGCCATCAACCTGACCCACGGCACCGGCACCGAGGTCGACCGTTTTGCTGTGGCGACTATCCCGCATCTGAACTTCAAGCCCGCCATTGCTTATGACTGCATCTATCCGCTGTACTCCATCGACGACCCCGCGCTGATGACGAAGCTCTCGCCGGACCAGACGCGCTACGTTTCCATTGACGCAGTGAACCACGTTGTGGAGGCCGCGACCAGCGTTGTCGCCAACCCTGTCTCTATCGCGTTCGGCATTGAGACAATCCGGCTTGTGGCTAAGTACCTGCCGAAAGCGCTGCGCAACCCCGAGGACCTGAAGGCCCGCTATGCTCTGCTCTACGCCTCCATGATTGCCGGCACGGGTTTCGACAACGGCCTGCTGCACTACACTCACGCCATGGAGCATCCGCTTTCCGGCATGAAGCCGGAACTGACCCACGGCCTGGGGCTGTCGATTCTTCTTCCCGCTGTCGTCCTTGAGTGCTACCCGGCGCGGGCGAAGGTTTTTGCCGATCTGCTGGCTCCCATTGTTCCGGGGCTGGACGGCGAGCCGGAGGAGGCCGAGGCCGCGGCGAAGGGCGTGGAGGCGTGGCTGGCTTCCGTCGGCGTTCCTCAGAAGCTGACCGACGTGGGCTTCACCGAGGCCGACATCGAGCCGCTGGTCAAACTGACGGAGGAGACGCCTTCCCTGGCCGGGCTGCTGGGCTGCGCGCCGGTGCCCTCCTCTCATGAGCGCGTCAAGAGAATCTACACCAACTCCCTCAAGCGCATGGCATAAACGGGAATGAATAAAAATGAGCCGGTCAACAGAAAGATTGACCGGCTCATTTTTTTTGGGGGGCAGTCTCACAGGATGTCCGCGTCCACCAGGTGGGCGAAAACGTCCTCCCCCTCTCTGTACATCTCAAACCTTCCCGCGACCGTGATAATCGCTCCAACCTGAGGATAATCCTTCGGGTATTCATAATTATCCTTCAAAACAAAATCCAGGCCGATGGCGCAGCAGGCCGCGGCGTCCATTAAGACAACACAATAGTAGCGCTTCCCTGTCTCCTCGTCCTCCGCGCAGTCAAACTGTCCCTTCAGCTTGATAACCTTGCCGGTGTAGGCGTCGGGGTCGGTAAAAACATTAAAAAGCCCGGTGTAGGCCATCATCCCGTTAAATTTTGTCAGGTCGAGGTCTACGCCCGCGGTGCCCGCGGCGGCAAGGGGAAAAGCAGCGAGGAACAACGTCAAAAGCAACGTGCTGATGAACTTTTTCATCATTTCATCCCTCCCGGAATCTTTCCGGCGATAAAAAACGCGCCAAAGGCTGCCATGTCCATGGCAACGATGGTGGAGCCCACTGGCGTCCCCGCAAGGATAGCCGTCAGCATTCCCAGCAGGGCGCATCCGACCGACAGACAGACCGAACAGAGCGTCACGGATAAAAAGCTCTTGAATACCCGCATGGCTGACAGCGCTGGAAAGATGACCAGCGCTGAGATGAGCAGGGATCCCACAAGGTTCATCGCCAGAACAATCACAACAGCGGTGACGACCGCAATCATCAGATTATAAAGGCCGGCCTTCGCCCCGGTCGCCCTGGCGAAATCCTCATCAAAGGTGACGGCAAATATCCTGTGATAGAACAGGACGAACACCGCAATGACCGCAAGGGAAAGGATAACGCTCAGCCAGACGTCGCGCAGGGTCAGCGTCAGGATGGAAGTGGAGCCAAACAGCGTGGTGCATACATCCCCGGACAGGTTGGATGACGTCGAAAAAACGTTCATCAGAAGATACCCCAGCGCGAGCGCCCCGACGGAAATCATCGCCACAGCGGCGTCTCCCTTAATCGTCGTGTTTTGCCCTGTCCTCAGCAGCAGCACGGCGCAGATCACCGTCACGGCCAGCACCACGGGCATGTTGTTGGACAGGCCCATGACGGACGCGGCGGCCATTGCCCCAAAAGCCACGTGCGAAAGCCCGTCGCCAATAAACGAAAACCGTTTCAGCACCAGTGTGACGCCTAACAGCGACGAACACAGGGCAATCAGCACCCCGACAATCAGCGCGTAGCGGACAAAGGGGAACTGCCAATACAACACGATCTGTTCCCAAAGCGCGCTCATATCCCCACCCCTTCGCGTTCCATGTACTCCTGTTTTGTGCCGAAGAACAGGGATTTGCCGACGCGCAGAACATGGCTTGCGTACTCCAGCGCCGGGGCAATGTCATGGGATACCATGACCACCGTGATGCCCCCGCGGTTCAGCTCCTCGATAACGCAGTACATTTCTGCGGCTGACTGGGGATCAAGCCCGGAAACAGGCTCGTCGAGGAACAAGGCCTTGCGTGCCGCACACAGAGCGCGGGCAAGCAAAACGCGCTGCTGCTGTCCACCGGACAGCTCCCGATAGCACTGTCTAGCAAGGTCCATGATCCCCATCTTCCGCATCGCCTCGGCCGCAAGACGTTTCTCGCTTCCGTTGTAGAAAGGGCGCAGTCCGCACCGTCCCTGACACCCGGATAAGACAACTTCCCTCACCGATGCGGGGAAATCCCTCTGGGCTGCTGTCTGCTGGGGCAGATACCCCATCTCGCTGGGGACAAGCCCGCTCCCCAGCGAGACAGAACCGCGCAGGGGAGGCAGCAGGCCCAGCATCGTCTTCAGCAATGTGCTCTTTCCGGATCCGTTCTCCCCGATAACACAAAGGTAGTCCCCGGCGCTGACCTCAAAGTTAAGGCCGCTTATAAACGCATTTGCGCCATATCCAAGCGACAAATTCTGACATGCGAACTGCACCATTTCGATACCCTTAATTCAAAGCGGCCTTCAGCGTCTCCAGGTTTCTCTCCATCACGGAAAGGTAGCTCACGCCGTTCTCAATTTCCTTCGACGTCGTGGACTGCATGGAGTCCATGATGAGCACCTTCTGATTCTTTGCCTTCGTGTTCGCGATGACCGTCTCGGCAATCTTATGCTGCGTGCCCTCAATCGTCATCACGCAGGGCAGACCCAGCTCATCCACCTTGCCGGCAAGGAACATCACCGTCTCAAAGCTGGCCTCGGATTCCGCGGAACAGCCGGAGAACGCCGCGTAATATTTCAGGCCGTAATCGTCAGCGAGGTAACGAAACGGGAAACGGTCGCCAAAAAGGAAGACCTTTCGGGCCGCGCCGCGGACAACGTCCTGATACGCTTTATCCAGTGAGGACAGCTTCTCGGTATAGCGGGCGGCGTTTGCAGCGTAAGTTTCCTTGTGGACCGGATCAAGAACGGAAAGAGTCTGCGCTATGCTGCGGCATATCACTTCCACGTTCCTCAGAGAAAGCCACACATGCTCATCGGCCTCCTCCTCATCGTGATGGTGATGCCCGTGGTCATGGTCGTCGTCGTGGTCATGGTCATGATCGTGGTCATGATCGTGGTCATGGTCGTGGTCATGGTCGTGGTCATGATCGTGGTCGTGATCGTCATCATGATCATGGTCGTGGTCGTGATCGTGATCGTGGTCATGGTCATGGTCATGGTCATGATGATGGCCATGTTCCATTCCCTCGACGAGTTCCTCGTTCTTCACGGAGTCCCCCAGGGTGTCCAGAAGGTTTATCGTCACCTGATTCTTGTTGACAGCATTTTTCAATGCTCTCTCCACCCATTCATCGGACTCTCCGCCCACATAGATGAACAGGTCGCAGTTTGCGATTTTCACCATATCCTGCACGGTTGGCTGATAGCTGTGCAGGTCGACTCCGTTGTCCAAAAGCAGTGTGATCTCCGCCCCTGTGTCGCCCGTTATCTCCCGGACCCAGTCATATTCAGGGAAAATAGTCGTAACAATACGCAGCGCCTTTGTCTCCGCCCCAAAAGCAGGAAACGAAAAGGCCGTGCAAAGGCAAAGCGCCAGCAAAAGCATCTTTTTCATAAAACGTCAAGCCTCCGGATCGTCAAAAAAAGGAAACAAAAAACCGCCCGCCGCAATGCCCCGGGGGGCACGGGAGGGCAAACTCCGCTTTGGGTGTTCTCAGCGCAGGGACTAATCTGAAAGTTTGACTTTAAGCGTTACCGGCGTCAGGCAGAGGCAGACGGCAGAGGCCACCGGCGCGGCTGAGGGAAAAATAACTCCCAAAAGCACGGGCGCGACAAGGACGGCAACAGCAAAGCCGGACTTTAACGCCCTCTCGCATATGTTTATCTGGTGGCAGACGGGGCAGTGCTCGCCCGTGCAGTCATGATCCGCCTCAAGGACGATGAAAAACAGGGAGGAAAGGATGACGAAGACGAACAGGGCTGCAATAAAGCAGGATATTAAACGTCTTTTTTCCGCCATCACATACCTTCCCCCCTTCCCGAAAAAAATTACATTCAATTATACCAAAAAACTAAGCCGTCAGGTGGTCTCCTTCTTCCAGCTTTCCCTCGCTCATCGTGTAAACGTGCTTGCCGTATTTCAGCGTATCCAGATCGTGTGAAACAAGGAGCAGCGTCACGCCCTCGCTGTTTAATTTCGTGAAGGTCTCCATAATGCTCATAGAGGACTCCACGTCCAGATCTGATGTGGGCTCGTCGGCGATGACGATTCTGGGATGGTTTATCAGCGCGCGGGCAATGAGGGCACGGCGCAGTTCCCCGCCGGAAAGCTCTGCCGGGTAGGAGTCCGCCAGATGGGCAATCCCAAACCGTTCCAGCAAAATCCGTCCCGCTCCCTCCCCGTCGCCGCCGTGAGGCCACAGACAGAAGGGCAGCACGACGTTCTCCAGCACGGTGAGATCGGGAAGCGCGGAGGCCCCCTGCGGGACAAATCCAATCTTGTCGTTCCTCAGCCGGGACAGAGAAGCGTCATCCCTGGCGGACAGGTCCTCGCCCTCCAGACAAACGCTCCCGCCCGATGGGCTCAGCATTCCGGCAGCCATATTCAGCAGCGTGGACTTTCCGCTTCCCGACCGGCCGATGATATTCACGAAGTCCCCGGCTTCAATGGTCAGATTGACGTGATCGACCGCGAAAAACGGGACGTTCCCCCGCAGATACTCCTTGCACACATTGTCAAAACTCAACACCACAGCCATTTAAGCACCTCTCATGATCTCGTAGACATCAACCCGGCTTGCGCGAAAGGCTGAGAAGAAGGCTGCGAAAAGCCCTGTAAGGATTGCGGCGCCGCCCGAGCCCAGGCCCAACAGGAAGAGGCCCGTAAACGACGGCAGCAGGGAAGGAAGATGCAGAGCGTCCTTTATCAGCGGGCTTCCCACCACCACGAGCACCCCACCCAGGATGATGCCCAGCGCAGCCCCGTAAGCGCTGACTAAAAACGCCTCCGAAAGGCAGAAGCGGAGCAGCTTGCTGCGGCTTGCGCCCAGGGCGCGCAAAACGCCCATTTCCTTTTTGCGTTCCGAAAAAGTCAGGGCGAATATCAGCGCGACGACAAGGATAGCCAATACCCACAGCAGGAACAGGCTGCCCCGGATAATCCACGAGACGGCCGTCAGGCTTGAGCCGATGCTGTTGACGAACTTCTTGCTGAAAAGGGCGTAGATCCCCTTCGAGTTCAGCGTGCGGTTGAGCTCCACCGCCGCCGCAACGGAGTCATACCCCTGCCGGAGCTTCACCATGATTACGGATGTCAGGCTGCCGTCGTTGGTCAGGGGACGGCCAATGATACGCTCCGCCTCTTTGGACAGCATGGCGATTGTCGCCCGGTTCATGAAGACCATGGAGTCAAAGCCCATGCCCGTCTGTTCCAGACGCCCGGCGACGGTCAGATTCTTGCTGAAGAAGGTGATTGTCTCCCCCGGCCAGCCCGTAACATGGTAGCCAACAATGATCTCACCGTCATGCAGCTTTCGGTGCAGAGTGTTTTCCAGCCAGGGTTTCACGATAAAGTCGGTGTCATAGTCCAGGCCCACGAGCTGGACAGGATAGGAACAGCAGGAGGCGTTGAGAGTCGCCAGGAACGTCTGGGGCGACATCTGCGCAATGCCGATATCCGTCTCCAGAGCCTTTACGCTCTCCATTGCGTCCGCAGGGAGGTAGAAATTGGAGGGCTTGCCGGAGAGAAGGATGCTGTCAACATGTGGATCGAACCCCTCCGGCACCAGCATGATATCCGCGCCCAAACGGTTTGCGGTGCTCTCAGCCCCTCTGGATAAACTGAGCGACAGGACGGACCCGGCAAACAGAAAAAAGGAGAACAGCAGTATCGCCATAATGAGGCAAAAACTGCGCCAGGGCCGCCGCTGAAGGTTTTTTTTTGCAATCCCAAAGGTTGAAAGTCCAGGCATTTTAACGCGTCCTCTTTTTGTTGGCATCAGGCTGCACGAACCTCAGAACCAGAAAAAACACGCTCACGAGGACAGCCAGCGGCACGATGACGGCCAGAGCCGGTGAGGTGACCGCGCGGCAGGCATGGTTCGGATCCGCGCAAAGGCCGCAGGCCCAGGTCTCTCCGGCAATCGTGACAATCCCGTTGGGCACGAGCCAGCACATCAGCGCCGCCGCGGCGGAGAGGAGCGCAAAAACGGCCGGAAGTTTTCCCCAAAGGGCCATCAGGGAAAAGCCCACAGTCAGGACTCCCATCACCGTGATAAAAATTCCGCTGTACCAGCATTTCATGGGTGTTCCGTCCGGTCTGAGTTCTGCGCAGACGGGGAACAGGATGAATGGGGTCAGAGCTAAAACCGCTCCAAGGCCGGCATTCAGCCACAAGAGTAACTTTTGCGCTTTCATCAATAAAGCATCCCTTCTGTATGGATTAACGGATCAAACTCATGTTTTATGGGCGGGCGCTCCTGTGACGGGGCATGGAACGGACAGCAGCTTCCGCTTTCTGCCCTGTGACGCCCGGGGACAGATCAGAACCGGTTTCCCGATTATGACATTTTGTGGTTTCCTCATCCCAGCAGCCGCCGTCCTCCGGCGAACAGGCCTTACGCTCGATGGCGATGAGAGATTCAATGCTCTGCGTCAACTCGTGCAGAACATCCCTCTTTACGTCGTAGTGAACGAAATACCCTATCTTTTCCCCCACCAAAAGCCCCGCTCCGCGTAAAACTTTCAGGTGCTGGGACACAGCCGCCTCGGATACTTCCAGCTTCCTTGCCAGCGCGCGGACACAGTAATTCCGCTGGAGCAGAAGCGTTATTATCCTCATGCGCGTTTCGTCCGCAATGGCCTTTAAAACTGAAGTTCTGTCCATGTTCCTCATCTCTTATTTAATTAAAAAACTGATTAATTATATAAGGGACGTATTGCGAAGTCAATCGTCAGGTCCGGGGAGCCCGTTTTTCCCTGTCCCGGGGTCTGGGGTATAATAGGCATCGGATACGGACACAGGTTCCGGCATAAAGCCGGCGAAGAGGGAAGCAGGTGAGAATCCTGCGCGGTCCCGCCGCTGTATGGGGGAGACGGCATCAAAACCTCGTTTCAGGAGGCGTGAAGTCCACTGGAAAACTCCGGGAAGGACGATGCGGTCAGAGAACCCAAGTCAGAAGACCTGCCTGTGCTCTGCGACACGAGGGGACGTGGTCCCCAACTTCTACGGACGATGGAAGGGCGTGGAGATTGATTATGTTTGTCAAGATCAGGAAACGCGATGGCCGCGAGGTCCCGTTCAACGCGGAGAAAATTGCCGGCGCCATCAACAAGGCGCTGGTCGAGGTGGGGGATTCCACAGACCTCTCTTTTTCCCTGACAGAAGAAGTCGTTCAGCAGATGGAGGCCAGTTTGGCCGGCCATATCCCCGGAGTGGAGGAGATTCAGGACATCGTTGAGGAGGTCCTGATCCGTTCCGGGCATGCCAGAGCCGCCAAGGCCTATATCCTTTACCGCGACGGGCGCAGCCGCGTGAGGGAAATGAGGAGCCGCCTCATGAACGTCTATGAGGAGCTGACGTTCCGCGACGCGCGGGACAACGATCTGAAGCGCGAGAACGCCAACATCGACGGGGACACGGCCATGGGGACCATGCTGCGCTACGGGTCTGAGGGAGCAAAACACTTCAACGAGATATTCGTCCTGCGCCCGGAGCAGGCCGAGGCCCATCGCAACGGCGACATCCACATCCATGACATGGATTTCCTGACGCTGACAACGACCTGCTGCCAGATTGACCTTAATAAACTCTTTAAGAACGGATTTGGAACGGGACACGGCACGCTGCGCGAGCCGTCCGGCATCCGCAGCGCCGCCGCGCTCGCCTGCATCGCCCTCCAGTCCAATCAAAACGATCAGCACGGGGGGCAGAGCATCCCCGCATTCGACCATTACCTGGCACCCTACGTCGCAAAGTCGCTGGAGAAATTTTATCGAAAAAACCTGAGCCTTTTGTCCGAGGTATGCGATGACACGGAGAAGGTGGAACGCCGCTCCCGGGAGGAAGCGGAGAAGGACGTGGACCGGGAGACCTATCAGGCGATGGAGGCGCTGATTCACAACCTGAACACCATGCACAGCCGCGCGGGGGCACAGGTGCCCTTCAGTTCTCTGAATTACGGGACGGACACCTCCCCGGAGGGGCGCATGGTGACGAAGAATCTGCTGCTGGCGACGGAGGCCGGGCTGGGGCACGGCGAGACGCCCATTTTCCCCGTCAGTATCTTCAAGGTCAAGGAGGGGATCAACTACAACCCCGGCGATCCCAACTATGACCTGTTCCAGCTGGCCTGCAGGGTGAGCGCCAAACGCCTGTTCCCCAACTTCGCCTTCATCGACGCGCCGTTCAATCTGCGCTACTACAAGCCCGGAAACGTGGACACGGAAGTTGCTTACATGGGGTGCCGGACGCGCGTCATCGGCAACGTGGCGGACCCGGAGCGTCAGGTGGTGACAAGCCGGGGCAACCTGAGCTTCACCAGCGTTAACCTGCCGCGTCTGGCCCTGCTGAGCGGCCGGGATAAGGGCGAATTTTTCAGGCGGCTCGACGCCATGACCGACCTTGTGATTCAGCAGCTTTTGGACCGGCTGGAGATACAGTCCCGTAAAAAGGTCAAGAATTATCCCTTCCTGATGGGGCAGGGCGTGTGGATAGACTCGGAAAAACTGTCCTGGGAAGACGAAGTACGCGAGATCCTGAAACACGGCACGCTGTCCCTGGGGTTCATCGGCCTCGCGGAATGCCTGAAGGCTCTGCTGGGCGTTCACCACGGCGAGAGTGAGGAGGCGCAGACGTTGGGCCTTGAGATTGTCGGGCACATGCGCCAGCGCATGGACACGGCGACGCGGGCTCACGGGCTGAACTTCACCCTGCTGGCGACCCCGGCCGAGGGGCTTTCGGGCCGCTTTGTCCGCATGGACCGCAAACGTTTTGGGACCCTGCCTGGGGTGACGGACCGGGATTATTACACCAACAGCTTCCATATCCCCGTTTACCATAAAATCAGCGCGTTTGAGAAGATACGCCTCGAGGCCCCCTATCACGAGCTGACCAACGCCGGGCACATCACCTATGTGGAGATGGACGGCGACACGACGCGCAACCTGGCGGCCTTTGAAAAGGTGGTGCGGGCGATGAAGGAGGCCGGCGTGGGCTATGGCGCCATCAATCATCCCCTGGACCGCGACCCGGTGTGCGGCTACACGGGCGTCATCAACGACGTCTGCCCCGGCTGCGGCCGCAGCGAGGAGGAGGGCGGCGTGAAGTTTGAGCGGATACGCCGCATCACGGGCTACCTTGTGGGGACGCTGGAGCGCTTTAACAACGCCAAACGCGCCGAGGAGCGCGACCGGGTGAGGCATATATGAAACTCCGGGTGGCGGGTATCGTTGAGGACTCCATCGTGGACGGACCGGGGCTGCGCCTGACGGTCTTTGCGCAGGGGTGCGGCCGCCGCTGCCCCGGCTGTCACAATCCCGATACGTGGGATCCTTCCGCCGGGACGGAGGTCGAGACGGAAAATATCCTTGAGATGATGACCGCCAATCCCCTGCTGGACGGGCTGAGCCTGAGCGGGGGGGAGCCCTTCGACCAGGCCGCCGCTTTCGCCGAACTGGCAAGGGCAGCCCGCAGAAAAGGGTATCACGTGATGGCGTGGAGCGGCTACACCTTTGAGGAGATTGCGAAGGACGATGACCGGCGTGAGCTCCTTGCCGCGGTCGACGTTCTGGTGGACGGTCCCTTTCTGCTGGAACAGCGGAGTCTCGATCTCCCCTGGCGCGGCTCCAAAAACCAGCGGGTCCTGGACGCGGCGCGTTCCCTTGCGGAAAACCGTCCCGTTGAGGCGGATTTTTAAAAAACTTCGGGTGCCTTTTGGCCGGGCGGCTGAAGACGGCAGCGTCGGATTGGCGGTGTTGGCGTTGGCCGGGCTAATAGCGCGCAGGAGGAAGCAGGCGCGCCGGGACTGAGCGCCGAAGCGGTCTCCGCGGGCTGACACGCCCGCTCCGACACAGCCGACCAACTTGACCTGGCGACGCAACGGAAAAGGTTATCTCAGGCGGGGGCTCCACAGGGGCCTCCGCACTGTTATAATAAGATGGAAAACAACGAGGGACCCTGTCCCTCGGGGGGGAATTGAGAAATGCTCACCGCAAACGTCACCGTATTGGAGGAACTGCGCGTCCTGAAGCAGGAGCTGCAGGACAGTCTTTGACCTGCCTGCACTCTCGGAAAAATCGAAAGAACTGACTGCCCGTAGCGCGGCGGCGGACTTCTGGACCTCGGAGGGACATGAGGAGATCCTGAAGGAGCTGTCGGCCGTGAACTCCCGTCTGGAGGCATGGCAGCACGTATGCGGCGAGGTGGATGACCTGACGGTGCTGGAGGAGATGTTGTCCGGCGCGGAGGACGCCGAGCTTCAGGGGGAGTTTGACCGGCGTGCCGCGGAGCTGCGCCGCTCGATGGAGCATACCAGTCTGCTGCTGCTGCTGAACGAGGAGTATGACACCGCCAACGCCATCCTGACGGTCCACGCCGGTTCCGGCGGGCTGGACTCCCAGGACTGGGCGGAGATGCTGCTGAGAATGTATCTGCGCTACGCCGAGCGGGAGGGGCTCAGGGCCACGGTGCTGGAGGCCACCAACGACGAGGAGGCGGGCATCAAGAGCGCCACCGTGATGATGGAGGGCGACCACGCCTACGGCTTCCTGAAGGCGGAGCGGGGCGTTCACCGTCTGGTGCGCATCTCGCCCTTCGACTCCGCACACCGCCGCCACACCAGTTTTGCCTCGGTCCTCGTTTCACCGGAGTTCCCGGACGACGTGGACGTGGAGGTGCGGCCGGAGGATCTGAAGATCGACACCTTCCGGGCCAGCGGCGCGGGGGGGCAGTACGTCAACCGCACGGACTCCGCCGTCCGCATCACCCATATCCCCACGGGCATCGTCGTGAGCTGTCAGAACGAGCGCTCCCAGCACATGAACCGCCAGGTGGCCATGCACGTGCTGAAAAGCCGCCTCTACGAGCTTGCCCTTCAGGAGCGCCAGGACCAGCTGGCCTCTGTGGTGGGCGACAAAAAGGAGAGCACCTGGGGCAGCCAGATCCGATCCTACGTCCTGCACCCTTACACATTGGTCAAGGACCACCGGACGAACTTTGAGAAGGGCAACATCCAGGCGGTCCTCGACGGCGACATTGGAGACTTTATCATGGAGTACCTTCGGGCCCACGCAAGGGGGGAGCGGGGATGCTGACCCTTTTTCGACACAGCCGGCCGGCACAGTGCCGCGAACCTGGCGGTCCGCGTGAGCTGGCCGTCTGGCCGCGCCGCGCCGTGGCTCTGTGCCTCCTGGCTCTGTGTCTTTCCGCTCACGCGTCATGGGCTGAGGCGGCAGAACCCTTCATCCCTGAACAGCCCACCATCCCGGCAGGCGCCCTCAGGACCGGGGAGAAGGGCTATATGCTCACGGTCCTGAAGGGAACGAAACCTGTGCGCATTCCCGTACAGGTCGCCGGTGTCATTCCTCAGGGAGCGGGGGTTCCCCGGGGAGAGATTCGGGATTTTATCCTTGTCCGCATCCTGCCCTTCAGGGATTCGCGGGGTCAGACCGTGGGGCTGGCCCAGGGCATGAGCGGTTCGCCCGTCTTCTTCCGGGGAAAGCTGGCCGGGGCTGTGGGGCGCGGCTGGGAGTTCAGCGACCATTCGCTGACCCTGGTGACGCCCATCGCCGATATGTGCGGAATCTTTGCCGCCGAAAACGAGGGAGGGAAAAAAGCGGCAGAAAAGAAAATGGCCGCGACACCCATCACCGTGTCCGGCGTGCCGGCGTCCTTCCTTTCGCAGGCTCTGGGAGGGGCTCTTGTGGAGGTCCCCGTAACCAGAGGAGAGCCGCGTGTGGAGCCGGGGCGTTTTCGGCCGGGGGAGGCTGTGGCAGCGCTTTTGGCCTGGGGGGACGTGGAAGTGGCGGCGACGGGAACCGTGACGGCTACGTCAAAGGACGGGAGGTTCCTTGCTTTTGGGCACTCCTTCCTCAAGCGGGGGAAGAGCTTTTATCCCGCAGCCCGCGCCGTCATTCACGAGACGGTCAAAAGTCAGGCCTTTCCCTTCAAGCTGGCCAGCCCCGCATCTCTCGTCGGGACTGTCACTCAGGACCGCGAAGCGGGTATTGGCGGCAGAACGGGCTTCTTTGCCCCCTCCATTCCTGTGACGCTTGTCTTCCGCGACCGGGACCGGCTCACGCGGGAAGAGCGGAGTTTCCGGGTCGTGGCGGACGCCTGGCTGAGCTCAAAACTGCTGGAAGGCATCTGTGCCGGGCTTGTTGAGGAGCTGTGGGGCCGCAAGGGACAGGGCACGATGACGGTTACGCTGCGCATTGAAGGCAAGGGGATCCGCAATGGCTGGACCCGGAACGACGTGTTCTTTTCCGAGGAGGACGCCGGGGGCGCCGCGCTGAAACAGTCCGTGCAGATTATGAGCGCTTTCCTGACCCAGCCTTTTGAGGACAGGATGCCGCTGGGCTTCCGTCTTGACGTCGAGGCCACGGAGGAGCCGCGCGCGCTGATTATTGAGGACGTGAAGGTCCCTGCCAGGGCGAAGGCCGGGGAGGAACTGACGGTGACGGTGACGCTGCGTCCCTGGCGGGGCAAGCCCATTACCCGCGATTATAAAGTAAAGGCCCCCGAGGGCACGTCCGGCGTCTGTGAGCTCATCGTCCGGGGCGGAGGTGTTCATCCCCTGCCGCAGCTGGCCATTGATGGGGGTTGGAAGGCCATCGACAGTCTGGACCGTATGCTTGAGGAAATCGGCGCAATGGATGCGAACAACGAGCTGTTCGTCGAACTGACCAGCGATGCCATCGCCGAGGCCATCAAAAAGGCTTCCAGCAAGGACAGCAAGGAAGGCAAGGACGGCGAAAAGGACGCGCACGAGGAGGCGAATCTTCTCCCCGAGGAGACGGAGTACCTGAGCCAGACGAAGGAACGCCGCCTCAAGGAAGGGACGCTGTGTATCTACCGGGCGGACCGCTTCGTCGACGGGATGATCAAGCGCCTGGTGACGGTGGAACCGGGCAATGAAGAGGCTCGCCCCGCGAGCGATTCAAAGTCGAAATGACGGTTCGGCGGGGTCCTTTTATCACGCTGGAGGGAATCGACGGCTGCGGCAAGAGCACGCAGGCCGCCCGTCTGGCCCGCTGGCTTCAGGAGCGGGGATACAGCGTGGAGCGG
The DNA here is from genome assembly GCA_024681935.1 of Fretibacterium sp. GTDB lineage: Bacteria > Synergistota > Synergistia > Synergistales > Aminobacteriaceae > JAFUYV01. The sequence continues at coordinate 898 of JAIKZX010000181.1, read as the reverse complement.
ACCTTCGAGCCCGGCGGCTGGGAGGGGGGCAGAACGCTCCGGTCTCTGGTGCTGGAGGGGGAGATATCCGATCCGGATACGGAGCTCCTGATCTTCCTGGCGGACCGCAGCGGGCATCTGGCCTCGGTGATACGGCCGGCCCTCGAGGCGGGGCAGGCTGTCCTCTGTGAACGCTACTCGGACTCCACCTGGGCCTATCAGGCGGGGGGACGGGGAGTGCCCCCTGAAAAGCTCCGGGGACTGATGGAGCTCTGCGGCTTTCCGGAGCCTGATCTGACGGTGTTCCTGAAGATATCGCCGGCGGCGGCGGCGGAGCGTCTTGTGAAGCGGGGCAAGGCGGACCGCATCGAGGCGGGAGGCCTGGCCTTTATGGCGCGCGTGGCCGGGGCTTACGCGGATCTGGCGAAAGCTCATCCGGGCCGTATCATCACCGTCCCCGCCGAGGGGCCGGAGGAGACAGTTGCCCTGCAGATTCGGCGCGAGGTTGAGCGCGCCCTGAAAAACTATTTCGAGGTCCCCCGTTGAGTCCGATACAGATAAAGCGGGGAGGGGCCGGCGGACCGACGGCGCAGTCCCGGGTTGAATACGGGGGCGGAGGCGGGCACCACAGTATGAACGCAAGCGCCGTGGGCCCGGCTGCGGCATCCTCCTTTGACGCGGCAATGGAGGCGTCGGAGCTTGAGGCGCTCCTGGATCACCTCTATGACGTCTCAGCGCGGCTCTCCGTCTTTCCGGGAGCGCGGCTGATTGAGGAGTACCGGGCGGTGCTGACCGAGCTTCTCCGCCGGGCGGCTCAGGGCTTTCGCATCAAGCGTGATTTGCGCTGGCGCAAGACGGACCGGAAGATGTACGTTACAATCGAGCGCGCTGAGTCCGCGATGGAAGAGCTGGAGGAGGC
>JAIKZX010000146.1 GCA_024681935.1 Fretibacterium sp. | reverse complement strand
TCATGGAGATTATCCTGAAATCGGATAAGGAGTGAGGAGTATAGCATGAAACTTTCCACATTCATAAAGAAATACACTATGACGCTGGCGCTTTTTGTCGTCTTTATCTTTTTCTCGGTCCTGACCGGCGGAAGAATGCTGCTGGCTCAGAATATTTCTAACTTGCTCCTTCAGAATGCTTATGTTCTTGTCATGGCATGCGGCATGCTTTTGTGCATACTGACCGGCGGTAATGTTGACCTCTCTGTGGGGGCAACATTGTGTCTTTCAGCGGCGACGGCGGGGCAGGTTATCGCTCAGGGGGGCGGTACGCTGACAGCCATTGCCATGGCGCTCGCCATCGGGCTGGTGATAGGCATCTGTCAGGGTTTTTTAATCGGGCATATCCACATCCCGCCCTTCATCTGCACCCTTGCGGGAATGTTTTTATACAGAGGGATTGCAAGGGCCATCCTCGATTCACAGACGGTCAGCATTCAGGATGAAACCTATCTGAATCTTTTCACTTCATACATCAATATTCCCGGCCTTGATGTGAGAAGGAATTGTGTTTCAGCGATAATAGCGGGCGTTATCGTCGCGGTTCTGGTGGCCCTTATCTTTATTTACAACCAGCGCAAAAACAAAGCAAATAACGCAAAATCAAAGGGCTGGCTTGTGAAACTTGTCATCATTGACGCCCTTATCCTTTTTTACAGTTACAAACTATCGCAGTACCGTGGAATTCCCGTCATGCTTCTGTGGATTCTGGGGATTGTGCTGATCTTCGGGTTTATAACACAATACACCGCTTTTGGCCGCTATTTCTACGCTGTAGGGGGCAACGAGAAGGCTGCCAAACTGTCCGGCATCGACCCCCGGAGGGTTTATTTCTGGGCATACCTTCTTATGAGTGTCCTCGCGGCATTTGCCGGGCTTCTGGTGAGCGCGAGGATTGGGGCCGTTGACGGCAATATGGGTAATTCCTATGAAATGGACGCCATCGCGTCCTGTTTCATCGGCGGAGCCAGCGCCTATGGCGGAGCCGGCAACATCGGAGGCGTTATGATCGGCGCAATCCTCCTTGGCGTTATCAATCAGGGGATGTCCATCTTCGGCCTTTCCGACCAGTGGCAGTATGTTGTAAAAGGCGCGGTCCTTCTCACTGCCGTGGTTTTCGATGTCGTGTCAAACCATAAGACGGGAAAATCATAGAGCGGAAAAATACAGGCAGATTTCAGTCTGTCAGAAAAAAAGGAGGAATAATCATGGACAATATTCCCAACGTCAGGCTTGGTATCATCGCGGTTTCACGGGATTGTTTCCCTGTTGCGCTTTCCACGCAGCGCCGCAGGAACATCGCAGCGGCTTGTAACGGCAATTTTTATGAGTGCCCTGTGACCGTTGAGAACGAGAAGGATATGCTTAAAGCCGTCAAAGATGTCACAGACGCGGGCTGCAACGCCCTGACTGTTTTTCTCGGCAACTTTGGCCCGGAAACGCCGGAAACTCTGATCGCCCAAAACTTTGACGGCCCCTGTATGTTTGTGGCGGCCGCGGAGGGCGACGGAGATCTCATCAACGGGCGCGGCGATGCCTTCTGCGGAATGCTGAATTGCTCCTATAATCTGGGGATGCGCCATCTCTCCGGGTATATCCCGGAGTATCCCGTCGGCACGGCGAAGGATATTGCCGGGATGATTGAGGATTTTGTTCCCATTGCCCGCGCCGTCATCGGCGTGAAAAACCTCAAGATTATCACCTTTGGACCCCGTCCCCAGGATTTCTTCGCCTGCAACGCGCCCATCAAAGGCCTTTATGAGCTGGGCGTGGAGATTGAGGAGAACAGCGAGCTGGACCTGCTGATCGCTTACCGGGCGCATAAGGACGATCCCCGAATTAAGAGCGTTTGTGAGGATATGGCGGCGGAGCTGGGCGTCAAGGGCAATAACTACCCTGAGCTGCTGCCGCGCATGGCGCAGTTTGAACTGACGCTTCTGGACTGGGCGGAGGAGCACAAAGGCGCGAGGAAATACGTTGCCTTTGCCGATAAATGCTGGCCGGCATTCCCGAAGGAGTTTGGCTTTGAGCCCTGCTATGTGAACAGCCGGCTTGCTGCCCGCGGCATACCGGTTGCCTGTGAGGTGGATATTTACGGCGCTTTAAGCGAGTATATCGGTTCCTGTGTCTCCGGCGACGCGGTGACGCTTCTGGACATCAATAATTCCGTTCCGGCAGAGATGTGGGAGACCTCCATCAGGGGCAAGTTTGACTACAGCCTGACTGACACGTTCATGGGCTTCCACTGCGGCAACACGCCGTCGTGCAAGATGTGTGCCGACCGGGCGGTCAAATACCAGCTCATTCAGCACCGCCTGCTGGAACCTCAGGGGAGCGATCCCGATTTCACGCGGGGAACGCTGGAAGGCGATATCGCGGCGGGAGATATCACGTTCTACCGGCTTCAGTGCGACAGCCAGGGCGAACTCCGGGCGTATATCGCTCAGGGCGAGGTGCTTCCGGTGGCGACCAAAAGCTTTGGCGGCATCGGCGTGTTTGCCATTCACGAGATGGGGCGCTTTTACCGTCATGTCCTGATTCAGAAGCATTACCCGCATCACGGCGCGGTGGCCTTTGGGCACTATGGGAAAATTCTGTTTGAGGTGTTCAAGTTCCTCGGCGTCTGCGATATCGCGTACAACCGGCCCAAGTCCCTTCCATACCCGACCGAGAACCCCTGGGCCTGAGACCGTAAACGGGCGCAGGCCCGGAGAAAGATGACGTTTTGAATGGCAGCCCCAAGCCCTCCGGCACACTCAGGAGGGCTTTTTTGCTGCAGAATCTCATGCCGTCAGCGTCATCGTGTTGAAGCCCTGAATAATCCTGTTTGCCTCGTACGCGCTGTAAGAATTAACGGTACCGGCATCACGGGACAGCCCGCGGCTTATTGTTGACGGACTTCTGCCCATCTTACGCGCGATGACCCGTACACCCTATCCTTGTGCAGAAAGTTTCATGATGCTTTCGCGCTCAATTGGCGTGAGATGTTTGTATCTCACAGTCGGCAGTCTCCTTCGCTATTAATGGGGCTCTCAAACTCATTTTTAGCGAAATTCTGCCTTCTGTGGGATCTTTTCTGCATTACCTCCTTGCTGTTGCACTTAGATTTTAAATCCAGGAGCTGTTGCTTAGCAGGTTTTTGCGCCTCTGCCAATGTTTTTTGAACGATAGCGCCGTTGGATTTTGTCAGTGCTCTGACTTAAGACTCAGAATTCCCAGGAGCCTGTCCACCAGGTTGTTTCACGGTTATGATTGTATATTTCTCACCATACCTGTTCCCATATGGATGAGAACCTGCGGTCAGGGCCAAAGTGAGAGAACTGAGGGAAGAATTTCCCTCTCCCTTTATTCCATTACAGTTAAATCCTGGCGACGCCCTTCAGGTTGATTGGGGTGGGCCCACTGTTTATTTCCGTGGTCAGAAGATAACCATTTACAGCTCAGAAAGCGCCGCGTCCTCACGACAGATCATTAAGGCTGCTACCGCCTTCGTGTCCGCTCTGCAGCGCTTCCCTTTACCCGAACCCGATACAACAGATATGAGAACGCGTTTTCATCGGTATATTCCCATAGCTGGATTCATAAGTCAGGGAATGAAATGTTGTTATAATATATTAAAGATGGCCTGTAAGGGGTCCGTTTTATCCGGAGATGGAAAAATCAGCAAAAAGGATGCCGCTTCTGAAGATTGCAACATGGGTATCCTGCTTTCTGCCCGCAGAAGTGATGTGGCATTGACGATGTTTGCCTGCGGGCGGTGGGCCGAAGAAGCAATGCAAGACAAAAGAGATGGGGGAACGACCGCTGAGGGCCAAAATTCCGGAACGCAGAACCGCTTTTTATAAGGGAAATCATTAAGATAAAGAAGGGATGGTACTCATGAGCGACAGGCTTTTCACGATACAGGTCAACGGCCGGGAAGTTCGTACAGCGGAAAAAAAGAAGCTGATCCGTTTCCTGCGCGATGACCTGGGCTACACGTCGGTGAAGGACGGCTGCAGTGAGGGAGCCTGCGGAACCTGCACGGTCCTGATGGACGGCCGCCCCGTGAGGTCCTGTATCATGACAACCGAACAGGCGGACGGCAAAGAGGTTCTCACCGTCGAGGGGCTTTCGGACTTCGAGAAGGAGGCCTACGTCTACGCCTTCGGCAAGGCGGGCGCTGTGCAGTGCGGTTTCTGCACCCCCGGCATGGTCATGGCCTCAAAGGCGCTTCTGGACACGAACAAAAACCCCACCGAGGAGGACGTGAAGAAGGCCATCCGCGGGAACATCTGCCGCTGCACAGGGTATAAAAAGATTTTGGAGGCCGTTTTGCTGGTTTCGGCCATTCTGCGCGGCGATGAGAAAATTGACGCGGGGCTGGAACGCTCGGATGATTTCACTGTGGGGACGCACACCTTCCGGGATGATGTGAGGAAAAAGGTCCTGGGAACGGGGCTTTATCCCGATGACATCACCATGGAGAACATGGCCCACGCCTCGGCGGTCCGGTCGGCTTATCCAAGGGCGCGGGTGCTTTCCATCGACGCCTCCGCCGCGAAAGCCCTTCCCGGCGTGCTGGC
>JAIKZX010000089.1 GCA_024681935.1 Fretibacterium sp. | reverse complement strand
AAAGCCCCCTGACATCAAATCAAAACTGAAAGTTATCCCCAAGGTAGAACTTGCGCGCCATGGGGTTCTCCGCCACCTCACCGGGCGTGCCGTCCAGGAATATCTTTCCGTCGTGGATGAGATACGTCCTGTCGGTGATGGAGAGCGTCTCGCGGACGTTGTGGTCCGTGATGAGCACACCATAGCCCTGGGCCTTCAGCGCGTGAATCATGCTCTGAATGTCGTTCACCGCGATGGGGTCAATGCCGCTGAAGGGCTCATCCAGAAGGATGAAGCGAGGCTTCAGCGTCAGGGCCCGCGCAATCTCCACGCGCCGGCGCTCACCGCCAGAGAGGGCATAGCCCTTCGTTCCGGCGATGTGCATGATGCCGAACTGCTCCAGCAGGCCGTCCGTTTCGGACGTATCCTTCCCCATTTCCTGCCAAACCAGGTCAATGTTCTCCCGCACGGTCAGGCTGCGGAACACCGAGGGCTCCTGGGGAAGGTAACCAATCCCCGCCCGCGCCCGCGCGTAGACGGGAAGCTGCGTCACCTCCCGGTCCCCGATAAAGATCTTTCCCTTATCAGGGCGCACAAGCCCGACAATCATATAGAAGGACGTCGTCTTGCCCGCCCCGTTGGGACCAAGGAGCCCAACCACCTCTCCGGGGTGGACCTCAATGCTGACGTCAGAGACGACGATCCGTCCGTCATAACTCTTGCGGATTCCCTGGGCCACCAGCTTTGAACTCAGGGAGGAACTTGCCTCCCCCCGAATCTCCCACGAGCCTCCGCCGCTCATTTGTCAGCCTTCTTTCCCGGCTTCTTCCCCGTTTTCTTTGCCTCTCCGGGAGAGGGGCTGTCCTTTTCTTTAGCCTTCGTCTTCTCGCGGGAGAGGTCAATGGTGATCTCCGCCCGGGGGGTCGGAGACGCTTTGCTGCCGGGCGTGGGAGCCCCGCCCATGGCCTCCACGCGGTTCTGGCCGGGGAAGTAGACAATGGACTCCGACTTCAGCGTACGCCCCCCCTGCACGGCTGAGACGTTGCCGCTGAGGACGACGCTGCCCCGCTCCAGCGAGTAGAGCGCGTGGCTGCCACGCAGACTCACAGCCCCTTCCCCCTTCATCTTGGGTTTTCCCTGGAGCCAGACCCCCTTGTCCGCGGTCAGCGTGTGGAGTTCCCCGCCGCGGAGGATTCCCTCCACCTCATCCGCGCCAAAGGAAAGTCCCTGGGACCGGTCCTCAACCTTGCGGGCCTTCACCAGCCAGAACTTTGTCTGCGACTGACGATCTCCCGTAATCCCGCCGAGGCCGATGAGGGTCAGGCGGTCCGCGTCGAGCCGCATTGCCCCCACGCCGCCCCTGACGCCCTCCCGGAACCGGCAGGTCGGGGCCTCCGCAAAGGAGAGGGAGAGTTCCCCGGCCTTCAGGTCCACCGGATCTCCCATCCAGTCGCCGGAAGCGACAATCCCCTCCTCAAAAAAGACCTCGCGCCGCTCCACGTTGCCCGTGCCCCGGGGGGCCAGGACTCTCAGTCCCCCGGCAGTGATGGTGACATTTCCGTCCGCAAGGAAGTCCCCTGTCTGTGAGTCGAAGCGCATTCTGTTGGCGGACAGCGTTGCCTTATCCGGCAGCTGAACGTCGCCAAAGATTTGCCCTTCGCAGAATACAACCCCTGTCAGGGCCAGAACAACAACGAAAATAAAGCGCCGCATCCCCGCGTCCTCCCCATTCTTCCCAATCCAACTCAGGAGGCGGCTGCCTGTGCCCCGTGGATACGCCACTCCCTGACACAGCCAATCTGCCGAACGCCTCAAAGCCGGCTGCTCCTCGTGACCCCGGCAGCCTGACTGTCCTCCCGTTTCCCTCCAACAGCTACGCTCCATTATATCAGGCGATTGAATTCGTGACATGGGGCAGCACCTGTGGATAAGTGGGTAAGTCTGTGGATAAAAAGCCATGAGACGCTATCATATCGACGTTCCAGCCAAAATTGTGGATAAGTGGAAGATGTGGACGAAGGAAAAAGTCCAAAAAAATCAAGTCTTGACTTTTTGGGAGGTTTCTATCCGCAGCCCAAAAGTAAAAAATACTTAACAATTTCCCCAAAATATCCTAAAGTATGGTATAAATACGCTGACGCAGAGTTAGCTGCGCGCAAGAACAAGGTGTAAGGAGAAATTTCCTTGAGTCCGAAAGAAACGTCAAAAGCGGCAAAAACAACGGCCGCGAAGAAAAAAACCGCAACAAAGAAATCTCCGGCGACAAAGAAAACAACCGCCGCAAAAAAGGCGGGGAAGTCCGCGGCGAAAAAAGCAGCGTCCGGGACGGCGGCGGCGGGCAAGACGCTCGTCATCGTGGAGTCCCCCTCCAAGGCTGCGACGCTCTCCGGCATCCTGGGGAAGGACTACGTCGTCCGGGCGAGCATCGGGCACATCCGTGACCTGCCGCGCAGCCGGATGGCCATCGACATTGAGCACGACTTCAAACCGGAGTATATTCTGGTCAAGGGCAAGGCGGCCCTGAAGAACGAGCTGACCGCCCTGGCAAAGAACGCGTCCGGCGTCCTCCTTGCGTCCGACCCGGACCGCGAGGGTGAGGCCATCGCGTGGCACCTGGCCGACCTCCTGGAGCTGGACATGTCGGAAAAGTGCCGCGTCCGCTTTTACGAAATAACGTCAGGGGCTGTACGCAGCGCCGTCCAGTCCCCGGACTTCATCGACCTGAACAAGGTGAACGCGCAGCAGGCCCGGCGCGTGCTGGACCGGCTTGTGGGCTACACCCTCAGCCCCCTTCTGTGGAAGAAGATACGTTACGGGCTCTCCGCGGGGCGCGTGCAGTCCGTGGCGCTCAACCTTATCTGCGAGCGCGAGCGGGAGATTCAGCGTTTCGTCCCCGACCCCTATTGGGTCGTCTCCGTAAAGGCATCCGCCCAGGACGGGCGGACCTATGAGCTGAGGGCCGACCACATGGACGGCAAGTCCCTCATGAAGGGAAGCCTTCCTCTGCTCGTCGACACGGAGGAGAAGGCCGACGCCATTCTGGCCGAGGTGAGGGAGAACCCCCTCCGCGTTTCGGAGTTCCGCCTGAAGGAGAGCCCGCGCACCGCGCCGGCCCCCTTCCGCACCAGCACGCTCCAGCAGGAGGCTTCCCGCCGCCTGAGCATGGCCCCCCGCCGCACCATGCGTGTGGCGCAGGAACTCTATGAAGGCCTGATCCTTCCCGGGCGCGGGCACGTCGGCATGATCACCTACATGCGCACGGACAGCCTCCGCCTTTCTGAAGAGGCGCTCACCGCCTGCCGGGATCACATCACGAAGAACTTCTCCTCCCAATACCTGCCGGGGAAGCCAAACCGTTATGCGGCGCCCGGCCGGGCCCAGGATGCCCACGAGGCAATACGCCCCACAGACGTCACCCTGACCCCGGACTCCGTTAAAGACAACCTGACGCCGGAACAGTTCCGCCTCTACGACCTGATCTGGCGCCGGTTCGTTGCCTGCCAGATGAGCCCGGCCATCACGGCACGGGCCAGTGTGCGGGCCGAGGCCGGACGGGTGGGGCTGCACCAGGACGGCGAGAGCCTGGTGTTCGACGGCTGGAGCGCCCTCTGGCCCCTGGATTTGAAGGGAGAACAGATAGCCCCGGCAAAAGAGGGGGAAGAGCTCACTCCCTCTTCAATTGAGAAGGAGCAGCGGTTCACCCGTCCCCCGGCACGCTACTCCGAGGCCACCCTCATCAAGACGCTGGAGGAGAACGGTGTGGGCCGTCCCTCCACCTACGCCACCATCGCCAGCACGCTGGACGTGCGCGGCTATGTGGAGAAAAACGAGGAGAAGCGCTTCTGCCCCACCTCGCTGGGGATGACGGTGGACGATTTCCTGATGAAGTACTTTAACCGGAAGGACATTTCTTCCATTGTGGACGCGGGCTTCACCGCCCAGATGGAAAAAGCGCTGGACGAGGTGGAGGAGGCGCAGCGCCGCTGGCTGGACGTGGTGCGCAATTTCTGGGAAGATTTCTCCCACACCGTTGAGGAGGCCCAGGGCGCGGAGCGGGTGCCCCTGCCGGAGCCGGAGCCCATCGGCGAGGACTGTCCGGAGTGCGGCAAACCGCTGGTGAAGAAACGGGGCCGGTTCGGAGAGTTCATCGCGTGCAGCGGCTACCCCGACTGCCGGTACACGCGGGCAATCCTTGCCACCGTCGGCGTGAAGTGCCCGAAATGCGGCCAGACACACGGCGGCGAGGTCGTCAGACGCAGGAGCAAGAAGGGCCGCACGTTCTACAGCTGCTCGCGCTACCCCGACTGCGATTACATCTCATGGAACCAGCCGACGGGCGAACACTGCCCGGAGTGCGGGGCAGAGCTTTTCCGGCGGGGCCGGACACGGTTCTGCGCGCAGTGCGGCTTCAAGGTTCAGGACGAGGCCGCCGACGACTGACAAACTTACAGACTTACAGACTGACAGATAAAAAAAATCAGCCCCTCCGCTCCGCATGAGAGCCCAGGGGCTGATTGATAAGGACATCCCGAATCAGAACTCGCGGCGCTCCTTGATGCGCGCGGCCTTGCCGCTGAGCTTGCGCAGATAGTAGAGCTTCGCCCGGCGCACCTTTCCGCACCGCTGGACCTCGATCTTCTCAATCGAAGGGCAGTGCAGCGGGAAAATCCTCTCAACGCCCACGCCGTTGGAAATCTTCCGCACGGTGAAGGTCTCATCCAGCCCGCCGTGCTGACGCGCAATGACAATCCCTTCAAAGACCTGGATCCTCTCGCGTGTCCCTTCCTTGATCTTCACGTGGACGCGGAGGGTGTCGCCGGGACGAAAGTCCGGCGCGGCCTCCGCCTTAAGGTATTTTTTCTGAATAAGGTCCACTACGTTCACTTTGCTTCCTCCTAAACCTGAATTTAAATCATCGCTTCCCCAGAAAGCGGTCCAGAGCGATTGCCGCCCTGACCTCCAGGGGCAAATCTTCCGGCTCCCGCACCAGCGAGGTGAGAAGGACCTCGCCTCCTTCGCCGGGCTGTTTTCTTTGCTCCGGGCCTGAGAGATGGAACATAACAGGCCCCTTCCACTCCAGACAGCGGCGCTTGACCTCCAGCCCGTGGAGGGCTCCCTCCTCAGGCCGGGACAGCACCTCGACAATCAAAAGCGGCCTGTCCGGCTCGTGGCGCTGAATCCACTCCAAAACCCGGGCCCAGCCCCCAACAATCCGCGGGGGGCAGAGTTCCTTTCCCGGCGAGGCCGTCTCCAGCAGCTCAGCCTCATCGCTGAGAGCGTGCCGCCGTTCAGGGTCTCCCGCCATCAGGAAGGGCCGTCCCAGTCCATAGACACGACACAGAGCGGAAAGAGCGGCTAATGACACCTGTTCCTTTCCCACGCTCACCGCCAGGTAAGCCCCTCCGGAAAGGTAATCCCCAATTGCGGCACGGGCGAGGAGGTCCGGACGGCGGGCCAGAGTCCGCTCCACCGCCTGAGCGCGGCGCCAGGCCAGCACCCCGGCCTCGTCCCCGCTCAGAAGCACCGGGGGAACTTCCATTCCCTCCCACGAGGCAGGCCGCGTGTAGTGCGGATGATCCAGCATTCCCCGATAGAAGGAATCCTCCGCCACCGCCTCACCCCGGCCAACGACGCCGGGGACCAGACGGGACATCGCGTCCACCACCGTCATAGCCGGGATCTCCCCGCCTGTGAGGACGCAGTCCCCAATGCTTATTTCAAGGTCCACCTCGCGCTCCACAAAGCGCTCGTCCATCCCCTCATAATGTCCGCAGAGGATAATGACGTGTTCCTGCTGTGCCAGGGTTTCAACAATCTCCTGCGTCAGAAGGGCACCCTGGGGCGAGGGGTAAACCACAAACGGCCTTTTTCCCCCGCCCCGCCTCCGCGCTTCGCTGAGCGCGTCCTGGAGCTGAGGAGCCGCCAGAACCATTCCCCCCGAGCCAAAGGCATAATCGTCAATCTGACGGTATCCCCCCCGGCCAAAATCACGCAGGTTCACGAGCTCCACCTGAACAAGGCCATTCTTCACGGCACGTCCCAGGATGCTCGTGGACAGAAAATCTCCAAAGAACTCCGGGAAAGCGGTAACTATGGTAACGCGGGGACTCAGTCCCTTGTCTGCCGACACGGCGCGCCGCCTCCATCCCAGAGCCCCTCAATGAGGGAAACCTGTATTCTGCCTCCCTCCGGGTCAATAACGCGAACAAACTCCTCCACGGCTGGAATATAGTGCCGCTTCCCCTGCGGATCCTGAACTTCATAGAGCTCATTGGCCCCGGCTGAGAGAAGATTGGAGACCACTCCCAGCTGACGCCCCTCCATGTCCTCAACCCTCAGGCCAATCAGGTCATCCACCCAAAAGTGCCCGGGCGGAAGAGGCACACGATCCTGCGGTTCAATGAGGATAGACGCCCCCACGCAGGAGTCCGCCTCTTCCCGATTTTCAAGGTCCGTCTTTAACGTCAGGGTATTTCCCCCTGCGCTGACCCGGACATCCCTCACTCTGAGACTGCGCAAAAAACGTCCCTCTTTGTAAAGCGAGAGAGAATCCATCTCGCGAAAACGGTCCGGGAAGTCCGTCAGCGGAACAACGTTAATCTCTCCGTTCAGGCCGTGAGCCGAGGAGACACGTCCAATCGAGATCAGATGTTTTTCTTCAGTCCTCGATGATATCGACATCCACCCGCTCTCCGGCCTTGACCGCTGCCGCCTTGGCCAAAAGACGAATAGCGTTGATCGTGGCACCCCGCTTCCCGATGATTCGGCCCACATCCTCATGGGCAACGCGAATCATGACCTTTGCACCGCCATCCTCATCACTGCTCTCCACGCTGACAGCATCGGGCTGTGTAACAAGGTGTTTGACGACGAACTCTACAAGCTCTTTGTAATTGACCATTGTGGCACCTCCTGTTTTTTTCGCGGTCTACGATGTAAGTTATTGAAAAAATTTTTTTAAAAACTGTTCAACAATCAAAACTCTGAAATTTACTGCGCTTTTTTGCTCTCGAACTTCTCCCAGACACCCTGCTTCTTCAAAAGCCCGCGGGCCGTATCCGAGGGAAGAGCCCCTACGCTCAGCCAGTACAGCGCCCGGTCCTCGTTGATTGTAACCATCGCCGGGTCCGTCATGGGATTATAGGTCCCAATCAGTTCAATAAACTTTCCATCGCGGGGCGAATGAGAGTCCGCAACCACTAACCTGTAGAATGGGGCTTTCTTCTTGCCCTGACGCGACAAACGAATCCTTACTGCCATTACTCTTAAACACCTCCTGAAAAAAATGAGGGAACATTACTCCCTGAAAATGCAAGGCTTTTCCACCGGCGGGGCAACTCTAAAAAAACCGGCGCGACTTCCCAAAAAGGGATCGCAGCCCTCCCTTTATGCCTTTTTCACCGGATGAAAACGTCTTGAAAAGTTTTTTCATCTGTTCATACTGGGCCAGAAGCTGATTCACCATCTGGACGGATGTCCCCGACCCCGCGGCAATCCGCCGCCGCCTTGCTCCCTTGATAATCCGCGGATTGCGCCGCTCCTCGGGGGTCATGGACTGGATGATGGCCTTGCTGCGGCGGATAATGGAATCGTCCATCTGGTCCATATCGACTCCCCTGAGCCGGCTGAACCCCGGGACCATCTCCATCACCTTGCCCAGAGGGCCCATCTTCTCAATCTGCTGGAACTGGAGCAGCAGCGTTTCCAGCGTGAACTGCTTTCCGCCCCCCCTGAGGCTCTCCGCAATCTTTTTGCTGTCCTGGGTGCCGGCGGCCTGAACCTTCTCGACAAGCCCCTGGATATCCCCCATGCCCATGATGCGCCCCGCCATGCGCCGGGCGTCGAAAACCTCAAGGGCATCCGTCGCCTCGCCCACACCGGCATACTTGATGGGCACACCCGTGACGGCCCGGACTGCCAGGGCGCTGCCTCCGCGGGCATCGCCGTCCAGCTTCGTCAGCACCAGCCCCGTCAGGGTCAGCAGCTCGTGGAAGGATTTGGCGACGTTCACCGCCTCCTGCCCCATCATGGCGTCTGCCACCAGCAGCTTCTCGTGGGGGGGCAGAACCGACGCGATGGAGGCAAGCTCATCCATCAGCTCCTGGTCAACATGCAGACGTCCCGCCGTATCCAGCAGGATAACATCGCAAAGGTGTTCGGCGGCGTAGCGTTCCGCCCCCCGCACCACCTTCAGGACGTCCGAAGTGCCATCCTCGGGCCCGTAGAAGGCCACTCCGGCCCCCTCAGCCAGAACCCGGAGCTGCTCCACCGCCGCCGGACGCCGGAGATCACAGGCCACAACCAGCGGCTTGTGCGATTCCTTCAGGCGGCGGGCCAGCTTCACCGTGGTGGTCGTCTTGCCGCTGCCCTGAAGGCCCGCCATCAGGATGACCGTCGGGGGCATTGGAGCGATAATCAGCGGCGCGGGGTCACCCATCAGGGAGACCAGCTCCTCGTAAACGACCGTTGAGATGTGCTGCGCGGCGCTGATGGATTCCAGGACCTCCAGCTGGACGGCACGTTCACGGATTCGGGCAATCAGGTCGCGGACCACCTTAAAATCGACGTCCGCCTCAAGAAGAGACTTGCGCAGCTCCCGAAGCGCCAGGTCAACATCCGCCTCGGAGAGTTTGCCCTTGCCTCTCAGACGCGCAAACGCCGCCTCCAGTTTATCCTTAAGCGCCTCAAACACCTGCCGTCACCCCTCTTATCCTCACAATCCATCCGCTCACGCCGTGAGCCATGTCCCCTGACCTTCACCCGCGAAGGGCTTTGTTCTCCTCCTCCAGCTTCCGGATCCGCTCCTCCAGCCGGCGTGTCGTCTCCGCAAAGTGAAGCTCCTCCTCTATGTCCTCCAGCCGCTTCATTATGCGCCGCTCCAGTATATGGACGGCCTGCCGGCTGATCCCCAGCAAACGGGCCACCTCCGCCGGGGCCAGGTCCGAGAAGGACAGCATCTCGTAGACTTCTCTCTGGTACTCCGTCAGGAGGGGGGCGTAAAAATCATAGAGCAGGTTCAGAGAAACTCTTTGTTCCAGCCGTTCCTTATCCTTATCATCTGAAACATCATTCAAAGCGGCCATACTCCATCCACTCCCGTGTGATTATAAGGACGCCTTCCCCTTTTGTCAAATATTTTTGTTTTACATCGTGCCCCCGCCCTGACGAAATTCGCGTCACCATCCCTGTTTGTTACAGGCAGAGATGCGGCTGAGGCCCTTCTGCCCCGCTGAGGCGTCGGCGGCCCCCCGCGGACCGGGATTATTGATTATAATAATATTATTAATATATTAATATAGAAGAGGACGAGCAGACACAACAGGAGGTGCGTTAAGATGAGCAAGCTGCGCGAGGACGCGGTGACAATCATGAAGCAGGCTATCAGCGCCGTGCTGCCCGAGGCGGCCGTCAGGGAAGCGCTGGCACGGGAGGACTTCACCGCGCGCCGGAAAAAGGGCGGACGGGTTGTCGTGGCCGCAATCGGCAAGGCCGCCTGGCGCATGGCAAGAGCTGCCGCGGACAGCCTGGGGGCATCCATCACCGGGGCCGTCGTCACAAAATATGAGCATTCGATGGGCGATATCCCGGGGCTTGAGATCTTCGAGGCGGGTCACCCCGTTCCGGACGGGAACACCATAAAGGGAACGGAGGCCCTCCTGCGCCATGTAAAGGGGCTGGGGCCGGATGACACCGTGCTGTTCCTCGTCTCCGGCGGAGGGTCCGCCCTCTTTGAGCTCCCGTCGGAGGGCGTCTCCCTCGAGGACATGGCGGACGTCACAAGCCAGCTCCTGGCCTGCGGGGCCGATATCGTGGAGATCAACACCATCCGGAAGCACCTCTCGTCGGTCAAGGGCGGACGTTTTGCTCAGCTTTGCGCGCCGGCGCACGTCTTTATGACCGTGCTCTCGGATGTGCTGGGAGACCGGCTGGACAGCATCGCCTCCGGCCCGGCCTGGCCCGATTCTTCCACCTCGGCGGAGGCTCTGGCCATCGTCAAAAAGTACGGGCTCAACATTCCGCCCCATTTGCTGGAGATCCTGAAGAGCGAGACGCCCAAAACGCTGGACAACGTGACGGCCGTCGTGACCGGCAGCGTAACGGCCCTCTGCGCGGCCGCGGCAAAGGCAGCGGAAGGGCTGGGCTACTCCCCGCTCTTGCTGACCACCACGCTTGCCTGCGAGGCGCGGGACGCCGGTTCGTTCCTTGCCTCCATTGCCCATGAAATATGCGCCTCCGGCCGGCCAATCAAGGCTCCCTGCGCGGTCATCGCCGGCGGTGAAACCGTTGTGCATCTCACAGGCAAGGGGAAAGGCGGCCGGAATCAGGAGCTTGCCCTCTCCGCGGGGGAGGGAATATCGGGTTTAAAAAATGTTGTGATCGCGTCCGTCGGCTCCGATGGGACGGACGGCCCCACCGACGCGGCGGGAGGCCTTGTGGACGGAGAAACAAAGGAACAGCTGAAGGGACTCCGGATCAGCATTCCGGAAGTCCTGAAGAACAACGACGCCTACACCGCGCTTAAGGCCGTGGATTCTCTCCTTATAACAGGCCCCACAGGGACAAACGTCAACGACTTTGCCCTGGCGCTGATTGGATAGGAACTTTTCGTTCATTCCTCTCCGGATTCTGCCGCGGCCGGAGGACGGCCCGGGCAAAAGGCGGGGAGGAATTTATTTTACCTTGCCCGCGCCTCCCACAGCTCAGAGAAGCCATCCATCGCGCCCTCCAGCGTTTCCAGGAGGGGGGAACAAATCTTACGGGACCGCCAGGTGAGGCGTTCCCTTTCACGGGCGTATTTTCCCCACGTCTGGGGTGTCGCGGACACTCCCCTCTGAGTGCACCAGACCGTGTATCTCATGTCGTACATCCATCCCACGGGAAGGACGTTCTTCTGACGCCGGGACATCCTCACGTTCATTGCCGCATCCGCCCCCATAACGAGCCCTGTTCCCAGCACCGCGGCGAACAGGAAGGCAAGAACCGAATGCCCTGAATACCTCCTCATAATCGACCGAGCTCCCCATCTCTCATAACAGCCCCATTGTAAAGCTGAGACTTACGTATATTTTACAATAAAAAAGCAAAAAATTACAAATTGGGAATACAATAACCGCCCTCTCCTCAGCGGGAGAGGGCGGTGTTTTTGCGCTGCGGAAAAACCTACAGCACCACGGGCGTTGCCGGGCCCAGAGGCAGCCCCAGCAGATACCACACCACCAGCAGCACCGTGAAGCCGATGAGATAGAAGATGGAGTAGGGCATGGCCATGGAGATGACCGTCCCGATGCCGACCTTCGTGTCCTCCTTCGGCTTGTACTGCTCAAGAAGTCCGATCATGACCGGCAGATAGTAGGACAGCGGGGAGATGATGTTCGTCGTGGAGTCCCCGATGCGGTAGGCCACCTGGGTCAGAGCCGGAGAGAAGCCCACGCCCGCAAACATCGGGACGAAGATGGGCGCGAGGATGAGCCACTTGGCCGAGCCGCTGATCATGAACATGTTGAGGAACGTCACCAGGAGGATGAACAGCACCAGCAGCGGGATTCCGCCGAGGTTCATGCTCTTGAGGAATTCCGCGCCGGTGACGGACAGGATGGTGTCGAAGCGGCTCATGCGGAACAGCTCCACGAACAGCGATGCCGGGAGCACCACCACCATGAAGCCCGTGCTGCCGATAAGCCCCTTGGACATCAGTTTCGGCACGTCCTCACCCTTTTTGATGACGCCCGCGCCGATGCCGTAGGCTGTCCCCATCACGAAGAACAGCCCAAACAGGATGGGCATGACGCTGGAAAGCAGCGGCGAGCGCGGCACAATGGTGCCGGTTTCCGGGTTGCGGAACAGGGAGCCCTCGGGGTACGTCATCCACACGATGAGCGCGATGTAGACGATGAGCGCCAGCAGGCCGTACTTCAGGCCGCGGTTCTCCGCCGGGGTGACCGCGTGCTCCTTCAGAACCTCAGCGTCCATCTCCGTGTCGTTGTCGCCCAGCATCCTGACGATATAGTGCTCCGTGACCCACACCGTCAGGAACGTCAGGACAAATGTCCCGGCCAGCATGAAGTACCAGTTGATGAGAGGGTGCGTGGGGGTTTCCGGCGGGATGGTGGGCACGCCCTGGATGGCGCTGGTGGTGATGCCGGACAGCAGCGCATCCGTGCCCGCCACGAACAGGTTGGCCGTGAAGCCGCCGGCGCCGGCCGCATAGCCCGCCGCGACGCCCACCCAGGGGTTGCGGCCCAGTGCCTTGAACACCGCTCCGGCGATGACCGGCGTGAAGATGATGCCCGCGTCAGAGGCCAGGTTCGCGTTGATGCCCACCAGAGCGATGACCGCCGTCACCAGCATGCGGGGGGCGCCCAGGATGGTCTTGCGCATGAGGGCGGAGATCATGCCCGTCTGCTCCACAAGCCCGATGCCCAGCATCATCGTCAGGATAAGCCCCAGGGGCGCAAAGTTGACGTAGGTCTTGACGAACCCGGCGAAGAACTTCCTCATCGCGTCGAAGGACAGCAGGTTCACCACCGCCACGGTCTGCGGCTCCACCTTCCCGGACTTGCTGACCATGTAGGTGACCTCCGTACCCGCCAGCCAGCTCGACAGTGCCAGCAAAATCAGCGACAGCACCACGAAAAGCCAGAACGGATGCGGAAACTTGTTGCCGATGACCTCGATGGCGTGGATGAACTTCTCAAACGCTCCACGCTTGCCCAATGTTGCTTCGTTGCTGCTCAAATTTCTCCCCTCCAAATGTTAGAAAATTTTGTTTAATTATATCACAGGCTTATGAAGCTGTTTATATGATATAATCCAGACGTCGCGCATTTGATTGTCCGTTTTGGACTATACTAAAATTAATTTTTAAGGAGGCTGGTACTATGAAAGGGTATGCAATGCTGAAGATTGGTGAGGCAGGCTGGATTGAGAAGGAGAGACCTGCCTGCGGGCCGCTTGACGCCATCATCAAGCCTCTGGCTCTTTCCCCCTGCACCAGTGATGTGCACACTGTCTGGGAAGGCGCTATCGGAGACAGGCACAACATGATTCTCGGCCATGAGGGCTGCGGTGTTGTGGATGAGGTCGGCTCCCTGGTTAAGGACTTCAAGAAGGGTGACCGCATCATGGTTGCGGCCATCACTCCGGACTGGGGTTCGATTGAGGCTCAGGCGGGATTTGGTCAGCACTCCGGCGGCATGCTGGCAGGCTGGAAGTTCTCCAACTTCAAGGACGGTGTTTTCGGCGAGTATTTCCATGTGAACGAGGCCGACGCCAACCTTGCGCACCTTCCCGACAGCATCTCTCCCGAAGAGGCCTGCATGCTTTCCGACATGGTACCCACGGGTTTCCACGGCGTTGAGCTGGCCGACGTCCAGTTCGGCGACACCGTCCTCGTCATCGGCATCGGGCCGGTCGGCCTTATGGCTGTCGCGGGGACCGCTCTGCGCGGCGCCAGCCGCATCATCTGCGTCGGCACCCGCAAGAAGTGCCGCGAGGTGGCAACCTCCTACGGCGCAACGGATTTCATCGGCTACAAGGACGGCCCCATTGACGAGCAGGTCATGAAGCTGACGGACGGCCAGGGCGTCGACAAGGTCGTCATCGCCGGCGGTACCGTTGAGACCTTCGAGCCCGCGGTGAAGTGCCTGAAGTCCGGCGGACGCATCGGCAGCGTCAACTACCTCGGCAGCGGTACCTACGTCACCATCCCGCGTATCGAGTGGGGCTGCGGCATGGCCAACAAGAACATCTGCGGCGGCCTTATGCCCGGCGGACGCCGTCGTCTTGAGAAGCTCGGCAGCCTTGTCTCCAGCGGCAAGCTGGACGTCAAGAAGCTCATCACCCACCGCTTCAAGGGCTTTGAGCACGTTGAGGAAGCGCTCCTTCTCATGAAGGACAAGCCGGCTGACCTCATCAAGCCGGTCGTTGTGCTGTAAACATCTGAGTTTAATTTAAACAGGGCGCCCTCCCTTTCACCTTTGGGAGGGCGTTTTCCTGTTCAGGGGACAGAGATGAATATTCTTGTTATCGGCGGGTTCCTGGGGGCTGGAAAAACCAGCTTTATCAAGGCTATGACCCGCGCCACAGGGCGGCAGTTCGTGGTGGTGGAGAACGAGTTCGGCAACATCAACCTCGACAGCAGGGCTCTGCAGAACGACAACCCCGAAATGAAGGTGTGGGAGCTGACGGAGGGCTGCATCTGCTGCTCTATGAACATGGATTTTTCCATGTCCGTCATGACCATTGCCAACACGCTGAGGCCGGACTATCTTTTGGTGGAGCCCAGCGGGGTGGCGCTCCCAAGCCGCATTATCGCGGGGCTGCAGAAAATCAGCTATGGGGACATCGGGGTCCTCGCACCGGTAACGATTGTGGACGCTCAGCATTTCCGCACCCAGAGGCGGGACTACGCCGAGTATTTTGAGGACCAGGTGAAGGCCGCGGGGACGGTTGTGCTTTCAAAATCAGAAAACATGAGCGAAGCGGACTTCGCGGAGGCGGAGCGGGAGCTTGACCTCGCGCCCGGCACGCACTTCCCGCGCTGCCACTACAGCCGCTGGTCAAAGGAAGAATGGACCGCGCTTCTCAGCAAACGGCTGCCGGGGGACGGGGCCGGCGCGGACAGTCCCGCCGCGGAGCCGGTGAGGCCGCTGATGAACCTCGCCCTGCGTGGCGTCTCCTTCTCCTCGCCCGTGGAGCTTATCGCGAAGTTTGAGCTGCTGCTCTCCGGCGCTCTGGGCCGCGTCGTCCGCGCCAAGGGCTTTGCCCCGAAGGTCAACGCGGACGAATGGCTTTCCTTCAACGTCGTTGACGGCAATTATGAAATCACCGCGTCTGACCCGGCGGAAAGCGGAGACATGGTGATTATCGGGGAGGATTTAAAGACCGATCTGCTTCACCAGCTTTTCGGCGGCGTCCCCGTCGAGGAGGAACCGGAAGAGGAGTAGGGAAAATCCCCCTCCTCTTCTTTTTTTTCACAGGTTTTGGGACCGCAGCCCCTCTCTTCTGTTTAATCTTCTTTCTGCCTTATAATATACCTGATATCTTTATTGGGGAGATGGTTGAGGATGGAGACAGCAGCTTCTGCCCAAAAGGGCGCGGTCAGTCCGTTAAAATCGGGGGGGGCGGAAGTCCCCGCTTTTGATCTGAGAATCCCGGAGCTCATCGCGAAGGAACTGAAGCCGGCGGGAAATCCGCCGCGCGGGGTGAGCCCGGATCAGGTCAGGGCTGTCCTGTCCCTCTTTGAGGCCGGCTGCACCGTTCCCTTCATCGCGCGCTACCGCAAGGAGGCAACGGGCTCTCTGGATGAAACCGTCATCACCGAGATACGCGACCGCAGTGAGAAGTTGGCGGAGCTGGACAAGCGGCGGACAGCGATTCTGGACTCTCTGGTCGAACGCGGGCTGCTTACGGACGAGCTGAAGGCCGCCGTCCTGGGAGCCCAGACCCTGACGGCCCTTGAGGACGTTTACCTTCCCTACCGGCCCAAACGGAGGACCCGCGCCTCCGCCGCCATGGAAAAGGGGCTGAAACCCCTGGCGGAGCTTCTGCTGGAGCAGCTGCCCGACACCCTCCCCCAGGACGCGGCTCAGGGGTTTGTCGACACGGAAAAGGGCGTCAACACCCCGGACGAGGCGCTGGCCGGTGCGATGGACATCCTCGCGGAGCAAATCAGCGAGGACACCGACGCCCGCCAGGAGATCCGGCGGCTTTTCGCGCGAAAGGCCGTGCTGACCAGCGCGTGCGCCAGGGGCAAGGAGAAGGACAGGGAGGCTCAGAACTACCGGGACTACTTCGAGTGGGAGGAGCCGGCGGCCGCCATGCCCTCACACCGGGTGCTGGCCATTCTGCGGGGTGAGCGGGAAGGGTTCCTCAGTATCAGCGCCGAGCCGCCGGAGGGGGAGGCCCTGTCGCTTCTCAAGCGCCGGTTCGTCCGGGGGTCGGGGGCGGCCTCGCGCGTCGTGGCCTCCGCCATTGAGGACGGCTACCGTCGCCTGCTGAAAAAATCCATGGAAAACGAGCTGCGGGCCGCGCTCAGGAAGCGCGCCGATACCGAGGCAATTCACATCTTCGCGGAGAACGTCCGGGAGGTCCTGATGTCCGCGCCCCTCGGGCAGAAGGCGACGCTGGGCATCGACCCCGGGATCCGCACCGGCTGCAAGGTGGTCTGTCTGGACCGTCAGGGAAAGCTGCTGTACCACACGGTGATCTTTCTTCATGCCTCCGAAGCAGGGCGTGAGGCGGCAGCCCAGGTCCTCCGCGAACTGGTGAAGAAATACGCCATTGAGGCCATCGCCGTGGGCAACGGGACGGCGGGCCGGGAGACGGAGGCCTTTGTGCGCGGCCTGGAACTGCCTGTGACCATTGCCTCCGTCAACGAGAGCGGCGCATCCATCTATTCCGCCTCGGAAGCCGCGCGGCGCGAGTTTCCCGATCAGGACGTCACCGTGCGCGGGGCGGTGTCCATTGGCCGCCGTCTGATGGACCCCATGGCCGAACTGGTGAAGATCGACCCCAAGTCCATCGGCGTGGGGCAGTATCAGCATGATGTGGACCAGAAGGAACTGAAACGCGCCCTGGACGACGTGGTGATCCACTGTGTCAATTCTGTGGGCGTGAACGTCAACACCGCCAGCCCGGAGATCCTGTCCTACGTCTCCGGCCTGAATAAGACCGCCGTGTCGGCAATCGTGAAGTACCGCGAGGCCAACGGGCCCTTCGCCAGCCGCGAGGCGGTGAAGAAGGTTCCCCGCATCGGCCCCAAGACATGGGAACAGGCCGCTGGCTTTCTGCGCATCCAGGGGGGCGAGAATCCTCTGGACGCCAGCGCCGTCCACCCTGAGAACTATGCCACCGTCGGGCGCATGGCGGAGAGCCTCTCCTGCTCCGTGGCAGACCTCATCGCCAGGCCGGAGCTCCGCAGCAAAATCAACCCCGCGGACTTCGTGTCGGAGACGGCGGGGCTGCCCACCCTGAAGGATATCCTGGCGGAGCTGGAGCGCCCCGGCCGTGATCCCCGGGCGGAGTTTGAGGCCTTTGCCTTCGATCCCGGCGTCCACACGCTGGCCGACCTTCAGCCCGGCATGATTCTCCCCGGCCTGGTGACAAACGTGACGGCCTTCGGGGCCTTTGTGGATATCGGCGTGCATCAGGACGGGCTGGTGCACGTCAGCCGCATCGCGGACATTTTTGTTGAAAACCCCAACGCCCACCTGAAACCGGGGCAGCAGGTCCGGGTCATGGTGATGGAAGTTGACGAACAGCGCAGCCGCATCTCCCTCTCCATGAGGAAATCGGACATGGAAAAGAAGGGCTCCCTCCCCCCGGCAGAGACGGGAAAACGGCCGGCGCGCCGGGGCGGACGGGGACGGGAGGAAAAACCGGATCTGTCGCTGGGTTCCCTTCTCCGTGAGCAGTTAGGCCAGCAGAAGCGCCGTTAAGGAGGGACGATCATGGAACGTTTTGACACGATTATCATCGGCGGGGGGCCGGCGGGCCTGATGGCGGCAATTCAGGCGTCGTCCGCGGGGGAGCGCGTGCTGCTGCTGGAAAAGAACGCCAACCTGGGCGTAAAGCTGCTCCTGTCCGGCCGTGGCCGCTGCAACTTCACAAACGGGGAGGAAAACACCGACGCCTTCCTTGACCGTTACGGGGAAAACGGGCGGTTCCTCTACTCGGCCTTCAGCCGCTTTGGACCGGCTCAGACGCTGGACTTCTTCCACCAGAACGGGGTGGAGACGGTGATGGAACGGGGCAAGCGCATCTTCCCTGTCCCCGGAAGAGCGGACAGCGGGGGGCAGCGTATTCTGGACGTTCTGCTGCTGCTGTGCAAGAAGGGAAATGTCCGCATCCTCCGAAACGCGTCCGTCAAGGCTATGAAGGTGAGGAAGCCGCGGAGGGAGGGGGAGCTGGCCCACGCGGAGCGCCTTATCACGGGAGTGGAGGAGCTGGAGGCCAAACGCTACATCATCGCCACGGGGGGAAAATCCTACCCCAAAACGGGCTCAACGGGCGACGGCTACCGTTTTGCGCAGGCAGCCGGGCACACCATTGTCCCCACCTACCCCGCACTCGTGCCCATCAGGACGCGGGAGACCTGGGTCAAACTGGCCCACGGCTGCAACCTGAGGAACGTGAATATAACCGTCATGGTAAACGGCAGGAAAGCGGAGGAGCATTTCGGCGAGATGGAGTTCACCAACTTCGGCGTCAGCGGCCCCATCGTGATGGAGATGAGCGCCCGCGTCCCGGACTGGATAGACGAGGCAAAGCGGGGGACGTCCCCGGAGGAAAAGGGGGAGGCGCCGGGCGGAGGCGTTGTGCAGCTCTCACTGGACCTTAAGCCCGCCCTGCCCCACGACAAGCTGAGGACCCGCATTGCCCAGGATTTCCAGACTGAGGGTTCCCGCCGGTTTGACGGGGCTCTGCGGAGACTTGTGCCGGGCCACCTTATTCCCATGATTCTGGAGCTCTCCGACGTGCCGCCGGACAAACCCGTGGCCTACATCTCCAGTGAGGAAATTGAGGCCCTGACGCGGCTTCTGAAGGATATTCGCCTGACCGTCAACGGCCTCTGGAGCTTCAATAACGCCGTCGTGACGCGGGGGGGCGTCAGCCTGAAGGAGGTTGACCCCCGGACCATGCGCTCCCGGCTGTGCGACAACCTCTACTTTGCCGGCGAGGTGCTGGACCTCAACGGCCCGTCGGGAGGCTTCAACCTCCAGGTCTGCTGGAGCACGGGCTATATCGCCGGCAGGGCGGCTGAGGCGTGAGGGCCCCAAACCAATAGTCCGCGGGGGGCTGACTACGCCTCCCTGGGCTCGACGGGGAGCTGCACGCGGGTGATCTTCACCGCCCTGCCTGTGGCGTCGTCCGTCTCGATGACCACGCCATTGAAGGCCGGGGCCTCCTCGCACATCTCAAAGCGGGCCGGCAGCCCGGTCAGGAAGCGCGGCAGCACGGTGTCCAGCTTCACGCCCAGGACGCCGCCCTGTCCGCCCGTCATGCCCACATCGCTGATGTAGGCTGTCCCCCGCGGCAGAATCTGCTCATCGGCGGTCTGCACATGGGTATGGGTGCCCACCACGGCGGTGACGCGCCCGTCCAGGTAGCAGGCCAGTGCCTTCTTCTCGGAGGTCGCCTCCGCGTGGAAGTCCACCAGCACGGGCAGGGTCTCCCCTTCCTTTGCCCGCAGTTTTTCCAGCTCCGCGTCCGCACAGAGGAAGGGGGAATCGATGGGCGGCATAAAGGCCTGCCCCTGCAGGTTGAGGAGTCCCAGCCTCTTTCCGCCGCGCTCAAGGACGGTGCAGCCCCTCCCGGGGCAGGAGGCCGGATAGTTGGCCGGCCGGATGACTCGGGTCTCCGCATCCAGGACAGGATAGAAGGCATTTTTATCCCAGATGTGGTTGCCGGAGGTCATGCCATCCACCCCCTCATCCAGGAACCCGTTGAAGATCTTCTCCGTCATGCCCCTGCCGGCCGCGGCATTTTCGCAGTTGATGACGATGAAATCGAACCCGCCCCACTCCTTTTTCAGGACTGGCAGGGCCTGGGTCAGGGCGTAACGCCCGATATTCCAGGCGACGTCCCCGGAAAACAGGATGCGCATGGGGAGCGAGGCCTACTTCGCGAACTCAGTCGCCCGCGTCTCGCGTGAGACGTTGACTTTAATCTGGCCGGGATATTTCATCTCCGCCTCAATCTTGCGGGCGATGTCGTAGGCCAGCTTGTGGACTGAGCCGTCGTCTGTCTTGCCCGCGGTGAGCACCACGCGGACCTCGCGCCCCGCCTGAATGGCATAGGCCTTGGACACGCCGGTGAAGGACTGCGCCACCTCCTCCAGCTTCTCAAGGCGCTTGATGTAGGCGTCCAAGCTCTCGCGCCGCGCGCCGGGCCGGGAGGCGCTGATGGCGTCCGCAATGGCGACGATGACCTCGTAAACGGAGCTGACCTCCAGCATGTCGTGATGGGAGGCGATGGCGCTGACCACCTCCGGCTTCTCCCCAAAGCGGCGCGCCAGGTCCGCGCCGATGGCGGCATGGGGGCCCTCCACCTGATGGTCAATGGCCTTGCCCAGGTCGTGCAGCAGGCCGGCCCGCCGTGCCAGCTCCTCGTCCAGCCCCAGCTCCGCCGCGATAGCTCCGGAGATATGCCCCACCTCAAGGCTGTGGGACAGCGCGTTCTGTCCGTAGCTGAAGCGGAACTTCAGCTGCCCAAGGGTCCGCACCAGCTCTGAGTGGATGTTCTTGATGCCCATCTCCAGCACGGCGGATTCTCCCTCGCTTATGATCTCTTCCTCAATGTCCCGCGAGGCCTTCTCGATGAGCTCCTCAATGCGCGCGGGATGGATGCGGCCATCCACCACAAGCCGCTCCATGGCCCGGCGGGCGACCTCACGGCGCACGGGGTCAAAGCTGCTGAGGGTCACGGCCTCCGGGGTGTCGTCTATGATGAGGTCCACGCCCGTCAGGGTTTCGAAGGCGCGGATGTTGCGCCCCTCGCGCCCGATGATGCGACCCTTCATCTCCTCAGACGGCAGGGAAACGACGCTGACCGTCGCCTCGCCCGCGCTCTCCACGGCGCAGCGCTGCATGGCCCCGACGATAAGATCCCGCGCCTTGCGGTCCGCCTCGCGCTGGGCCCGTTCCTCAAGCTCCTTCAGCCGCATGCCGATGAGGTATTGGGCGTCCTCCTCGGTCCTGCGGAGCAGAACCTCCTGGGCCTCCTCGCGGGTCATCCCCGCGACCTCCTCCAGTTTGACGGTCTGCTGCTGGATAATGGCCTCAAGATCCGCGCCGCGCTTCTCAAGGCCCTCCTGCCTGGCCCTCAGCTCATCCTCCTTGTGGGAAACCCGGTCGAGTTTCCGGTCAAGGTTCTCCTCCCGCTGCTCCAGTTTGCGCTCTGTCCTCTGAATCTCGCTTCGGCGTTCCTTGATCTCCCGCGCCGCGTCCTGTTTCATGCGGGAAATCTCGTCCTTCGCCTCAGCAAGGCGGTCCTGTTTCACACGCTCGGCCGCTTCGGCGGCCTCCTGCAGCATAATAATGGTTTGATTCTTAACTCCGGCAAGACTGGTATTGTCCCACACCCGGAGCAACAAATAGCCCAGCCCTGTGCCGGCTGCGAAAATTAATATTGCCCAGACAAACTGCATGCTCTGCTGTTCTCCCCTTTAATAATGACGTATATGTGCATTGCGCGCATGAGCGCGCTACCAAAATATACTTGGCCACATCCATAAATTTTACCCTTACCGGCACTGTTGCACAAGCGTCAATTATCTATTTTTAAAAATAAGAAGCGTTGCCTTTTTGGCCGGGATATGGAAAAATGAGGAAAACAGTCTGCCGGAAGCATGGCAGGTTCAGCCTGGGAGGGTCATGATGAATACGAGAGTTGCGGTCATGAGCATTATTGTTGAGGACAGAGAGTCCGCGGAGGCGCTGAACGCCATCCTGCACGAGTACGGCGAGTGCATCATCGGGCGGATGGGACTCCCCTACAAGCCGAAGAACATCCACATCATCTGCATCGCCGTTGATGCCCCTCAGGACACCATCTCCGCCCTGTCCGGCAAGATTGGGAACCTGAAACACGTCAGCGTCAAGACGGCGTTCTCCAGCGCCGTCTCCGATGAATGAGGGGAACCTCCCGTTAATCCGGAGGCTGGAGGAGGAACACTCCCTTCCGTCTGAGGACTATGAACGCCTCCTTGCGGGGCGGGACGAGGAGACTGCCCGTCTTCTGGCAGAGCAGGCCGTCCGGCTGCGGCAGGAGATTTACGGAAACTCCGTGTATATCCGCGGCCTGATTGAGATATCCAACATCTGCCGGAACGACTGCCTCTACTGCGGAATCAGGAGAAGCAACACCCGCTGCAGACGTTACCGGCTGACGCCGTCTCAGATTCTGGCCTGTGCGGAGGAGGGGTACGGGCTGGGCTTCCGGACCTTTGTTCTTCAGGGGGGCGAGGATGCCTGGTTCACGGACACGAGGCTGTGTTCCCTCATCAGGGAAATCAAGGCGCGGTGGCCTGACTGCGCCGTCACCCTCTCCCTGGGCGAGCGAAGCTTTGAGAGCTTCCGGAGGCTGAAGGAGGCGGGGGCGGACCGTTATCTGCTGCGGCACGAAACGGCCAGCCCGGAGCACTACGCCCGGCTGCATCCGCCGGAGATGTCCTTTGAGAACCGGATGCGCTGCCTGGAGGACCTGCGGGAGCTGGGGTATCAGGTGGGCTGCGGCTTCATGACAGGCTCTCCCTTTCAGACAGTGGCGAACCTGGCGGAGGACCTGAAGTTCATTGAGAGGTTCCGGCCGGATATGTGCGGCATCGGGCCCTTCATACCCCACCGGGACACGCCGTTCCGCAATGAGCCCGCCGGGACGGTGGACCTGACCTGTTACCTGCTTTCCATTATCCGGCTGATTGTTCCGCCCGTCCTTCTTCCGGCCACGACGGCGCTGGGCACGATTCACCCCCTTGGCCGGGAGAGGGGCATTCAGGCCGGGGCCAATGTCGTGATGCCCAACCTGTCTCCGGTGTCCGTGCGGAAAAAGTACGAGCTCTATGACAATAAAATCTGTACGGGCGCGGAATCCGCGCAGAACGTGAGCGACCTGAACCGGCGGATGCGCTCTGCCGGCTGTGAGATTGTCACGGACCGGGGAGACGTGAAGATGGTATAATCAAAAGAAGGCGCCCTGCGGGTTTTTTCTGACGGAGAAGAGAGAAATCTGACCCCAAAGAAAGGAATGTTTTTTAGATGTCTGTGTACAACCCCCAATCGCTGAAAGCGGAAGAGTTCATCAACCACAAGGAAATCCTTGAGACGCTGGCTTACGCGGAAGCTCATAAGAACGATGTGGAGCTGATTGACCGCCTTCTGGAGAAGGCCCGGCCCCAGAAGAAGGGCAGCGGCTGCACCTGCGCCGGGCTCACGCACCGGGAGGCGTCGGTGCTTCTGGCCTGCGAGCTGCCGGAGATGGTCGAAAAAATGTACAGGGTGGCTGAGGAGATTAAGCTGGCCTTCTATGGCAACCGCATTGTGCTCTTCGCGCCGCTGTACCTGTCGAACTACTGCATCAACGGCTGTCTTTACTGCCCCTACCACACCAAAAACAAAAGCATCCCGCGCAAAAAGCTGACTCAGGATGAAGTGCGGGCTGAGGTCATCGCCCTTCAGGACATGGGGCACAAACGTCTGGCCATCGAGGCCGGCGAGGACCCGGTGAACAATCCCATCGAGTACATTCTGGACTGCATCCGCACCATTTACAGCGTCCACCACAAAAACGGC
>JAIKZX010000059.1 GCA_024681935.1 Fretibacterium sp. | reverse complement strand
TGCGGTGACGGCGGAGGTCAACCGGCGTTTTCGTATAATGACTGTTTCTGCCTTTGTGGCCGCGTCCCTGGAGGTTGTCTCCACATTAGTTGTCGATGGCTGGGGCAGGAGTTCCATTCCCCCTTTTCTGAATCTTTTGCTCCGTTCGTTCTATTATGCCGCTGTCAATGTCAACACCTACCACTTGATGCGTTATATCTCGGCTTATGTAGGACTGGATGATAAGGACTGGATTCGTATAAACCAATTCATCTTGTTTACAAGCTTTATCATGCTGGTCCTGAACCTCATGCCGGGAGTGGGCGGCTTCTTCTTTGACAAGTCGTTCGTTCCGGGGGAGACGGGGCTGCTCAAGGGGCCGTATAATCTTTTTTGCCGCTCGATTTACGGGTTTTACTTCCTGAGTTCAGCGTTCTACCTTCAGGTAACGCACAGGCAGAGCTACAGCACCAGGGGGCATTACCTGATGATGAACGTGTTGTGGGGCCTGCTGCTTGCCGTCTTCATCGTTCAGATTTTCTTTGTTCGCGGGGTGCTGCTGACCTATGTGGCAACGACGCTGCTGTTTTTTGCCGTCTTTTTCTGTTATGAGGCTCCGGCCTACCAACAGATGATAAAATCCGAGAATGAACTGAGGACTGCCAGCGTGGAAGCTGAGGTTTTCGCGCGGTTTGCCGAATCGTCCCGTCGTGCAAAGAGCGACTTCCTCGCCAGCACTTCTCATGAGATTCGAACCCCCATGAATGCTATCCTGGGTATAAACGAGATGATTCTGAAAGAGAACAGGGATGAGGAGGTCCGCCGTGCCTCACTGGATATCCGAAGGGCTGGAAACAGCCTTCTTTCTATCATTAATAACATCCTTGACATCTCCAGAGCTGAGGCGGGCAAGATGGAACTGTACCCTGACGACTATCATCTGTGGCAGCTTCTTCTGGACGTAGAGGACAGCGTCTTTGAAACCTTTCAGGAGAAGGGGCTGGACTTCGTGATGAACGTCGACAAGTCCCTGCCGGAACATCTTTACGGCGATGAGGATCGTCTGCGTCAGATACTCACGAACCTTGTTGACAATGCGGTGAAGTATACAAAGAAAGGCTCCGTTATCCTGGGCGTCTGCGGTGAGAGGGAGGACGGCGCGGTAAAACTTCAGATCTCCATCAAGGACACAGGCATTGGAATCCGAAAGAAAGATCTGGACCTCCTGTTCCAGACCTTTGCACGGGTAAATCTCACTGAGACACAGACCATCCAGGGCGCGGGCCTTGGCCTGACACTGACACGCTATCTGCTGGAGCTGATGGACGGCAAGATCAGTGTGGAGAGCGAGTATGGCAAGGGGACGACATTCACCATCTCGCTGACCCAGCCGCTCGCAAAGGGAGGATTCCAGGGTACCATTCAGGAGTATATGGACAGAGCGCAGATGGAGTTGTCAGATTTAAAGGACGAGGGCCCCTTCACCTGTCCGGACGCGCGCCTCCTTGTTGTGGACGATACTCCAATCAATCTCGTCGTTGCCAAGGGAATGTTGAGCAAAACGAAAGCAAGAGTGGATACGGCGGAGAGTGGTGAAAAATGTCTGGAAATGATAAGGAAGACGCATTATAATATTGTTTTCATTGACCATCGCATGCCTGGCATGGATGGCATTGAGACGGTGGATAGGGCCAAGGCGTCAGAAGAGGGGCAGAACGTCGTTTATATTGCGCTGACAGCAAACGTTGGCGCGGGGATTCGCGATGAGTATATAGGTTTAGGATTCAACGATTATCTGCCCAAACCCTTAAGATCGCAGGACCTTCACAGGATTCTGGCTCATTATCTGCCGGCAGAACTTAAGATAAAAGAGCCGGACGAGTCTTTGTGAAAAAAGGATTGGAGGTATAAAAATTGGATGATCATACAACGGCCCAATCCAAACTGTCTAAGGGAAATTTCCTCAATGTGGAGATATTGGCAAAGAATATGCCGGGGGCTTTCCTTGTTTACAAGGCGACGCAAGATGAAGAGATTCTGTTTGCCAGCGAGGGACTTGCGCGTATTTTTGAGTGTGACTCTGTAGAGGAGTTCATGAAATTTACCGGCGGCAGTTTCATTACGCTGGTTTATCCGGAGGACGTCGAGAAAATCAACCGCACAATCTGGGATCAAATCAGTGTCAGCGGCGGTTTTGACAACATAAGATACAGGGTTATTACTAAAAACGGACATATCAAAGAAATTGAGGACTGGGGACACTTGGTTCACAGTGAGGAACTGGGCGAGGATATCTTCTACGTCTTTCTCTGGGATTCGGAGGCGCGGGAGAATCTGATTTCTCTCTTTGCCAGCCAGGAGGCCAGATGGCATGAAGGCAGGAAGGAGGGGACCGACAGCCTGACGGGCCTTTTGAATATGCATGGATTCCGCATGAAGGCTCCGGATGCCGTGAGAAATTTTCTGAGTATGGGGAAAGATGTCCACTGTATCTACCTGAATATTCGCAACTTCCACACATACAATGAAACCTACGGCTTTGCGGGGGGAGACCGGATGCTCAATTCCATTGCCCGCATTCTTCAGGATGCCTTCCCTGGTGACATAATCTCCCGGCTGTCCGATGATCATTTTTCCGTCATCACGGCACAGGAGGGGCTGAGGGAAAAGATTGGGCGAATGAGCGTCCGGGTCAGCAACATCCGCCGTGGCGTCATCGTGGAGATGAAAGCCGGCGTCTACCATATTACAGACCCCAAGATGGACGTCAGTCAGGTCTGCGACTATGCCAGGCTTGCCTGCGACAGTATCAAACGGGTTTATGGCACGACTGTTCAGTTTTATGACGGCAAGCTGGGCGAAAAGATACGCCTCCGCGAGTATATATTAGAGAACTTCCAGACCGCTTTGGAGAAGGGGTGGCTCAAGGTCTTTTACCAGCCTATCGTGGATGTGAGCACGAACAAGGTTCTCTCTCTTGAAGCTCTCACCCGTTGGGAGGATCCCAGGTATGGCTTGTTGTCGCCGGGGAATTTTATTGACGTTCTGGAGGAGAATCATCAGATTCATAAAATGGATACCTTCGTCATTCAGGAGGTTTGCCGGGAGGTTTGCCGCCGGGCTGAGAAAGGACTTCCTCCAGTGCCTGTCTCACTCAACCTCTCCCGGCTTGATTTTGAACTGACAGATATTATCGGGGTTATTGAGGATGCGGTGGCACGGTATGATATCAAGCGGGATCTGTTGCGTTTTGAGATTACGGAGAGCCTGATTGCCGCGGACGCGAACGCTCTGAGGCAGGAGACAGATCAGCTTCGCCAACATGGTTTCAAAGTGTGGATGGATGCCTTTGGGAGCGGCTACTCCTCCCTCAAGATGCTCAAGGACTTCTCGCTGGACGGCCTGAAGATTGACATGGATATGATTCACTCTTACGACAACGAAAGGTCTAACGCCATTATTGCCACGGTAATATCCCTGGCGAAGCGGCTGGGCATCCCGGCACTGTCCAAGGGAGTGGAGACGCCGGAGCAGCTTGCCTTCCTCAAGGAGGCCGGTTGCGATTTGGCTCAGGGTTACCTCTTTGCCAAGCCGGAGCCATCGGACACAGAAAAAAAATAAAAGGGTTAGGGGTAAGGCGGACTTGATAGGACTTGAGGGACGGGCTGTGAGTCTGCCCCTCATTTTCGATACGATATTCAAAGTCAGGAGGGCCTTTTTTGGACTTTCATGAGACGGAGGCGGCAATCGATGATTTCTTGGCCTACCTCGAAGGGGAACGGGGACGGAGCCGCCTGACCGCGGAGAGCTATGCCTCGGATTTGCGGCAATGGTTACGTTTCTGTGAGGAGGAGGACAAGGCCCCTTACCCTCCGGCTGAGGTGGACGTCATTGCCTTCCGGCGCCGGCTGGAGGAGGAGGGCAAGGCGCGTTCCACGCAGCAGAGGGCTATCGCGGCGTTGCGCTCGTGGTTTCGCTACATTGAGGTAGAACAAGGTGAGGAGGGCGAATATACTCTGCCGGATCTTCCGGATAAGACGAAGATTATGCCACGAATCCTCAACGAGGCGGAGATTAACCGCCTGTTTGACGTTTGCCGCGGTGAAAAAACCCTGGACAGGCGCGACGCAGCAATCTTTGAGATAGGCTATGGCTGCGGTCTGCGGGCCAGCGAGATTTGCGGGCTGAAGGTGCTGGACCTGGACTTCGAGTCGCATTTGCTGCACACACGGGGCAAGGGAGATAAGGAGCGGGTGGTCCCCTTTCTGGGGGGGGTAGCTCGCAGCATCCGCAGCTATCTTGATGAAGCGCGGCCAAAGCTGAACCGTCATGGTTTGCCCTTTGTCTTCCTGTCGCGGCAGGGGCGTCCTTTGAGCCGTGTGGACCTGTGGCGCATCCTCCGGCGTCGGGGAGAAGCGGCGGGAATTGCGCGGGCCCGGCTCTATCCCCACATCCTGCGGCACAGTTTTGCGACGCACCTCCTGGCCCGCGGGATGGATATGAGGACACTTCAGGAGATGCTGGGACATTCGTCCATCATGACGACACAGATTTACTCGCACTTTGATCGGGAGATGCGGGATGAATACGACCGATTCCACCCCCGCGCCTAGCACCTGCGTATGGCGACGGAGAAGGAGTTTCATAACGAGGAAGGATGATATCAATGATGACAAAATCCCCCCTTTGGGGGTACGAAGAGGCGCTGGAGGCGGTGGAATACCTGCGGGGACACTCAGGCGGCCTTATCCCCATGACGGCTGTGATCCTTGGCTCTGGTCTGGGAGATGCAGCCGAGGGCGTGGAGGACCCGGTTGTTCTGGAGGGAAAGGATATTCCCAACTGGCCGGTCTCGACCGCACCGGGGCACGCCGGGCGTGTGATTATGGGAAAGATTTCGGGGCGGCCTGTGGTTCTGCTTCAGGGCCGTGTCCACTATTATGAGGGCTACTCCATGCAGGCGGTTACGTTTCCCACGCGGGTTTTGGGGATGCTGGGCATTCGGCAGTATGTGGCCACGAACGCCTCTGGAGGAATCCGTGATGATTTGAGGACGGGAGAAATCGTTGCGGTGGAGGATCACATCAACCTCATGGGGGCCAATCCGCTAATGGGGCCCACGGAGCCGCGCTGGAACCCTCGATTCCCGGATATGAGCCATGCCTACAGCCCGCACCTCCTGAGGTTGCTGGAACGCGCGGCGGACAGTGCCGGCGTTGCGCTGAAGCGCGGGGTGTATGCGGCCTTCATGGGGCCGTCTTTTGAAACGCCGGCCGAGGTTCGTATGGCCCGTACCCTGGGGGCAGACCTTGCGGGTATGTCCACCGTGCCGGAGGTTATTGTTGCAAATGCCATGGGAATAGAGACTGCCGTGCTCTCCTGTGTCGCCAACAAGGCTGCGGGCTTGACGGATATGATGCTGACGGAGCAGGAGGTCCTGAACGCGATGGCAGGGTCCGCCCGGGCTCTTGCTGAAGTCATCCATGCGCTGATGTGTGTTTTGAACGAGGAGGAACGAGGGAGAGCATGAGGACGAAAATCATCAAGGCGCTGTGGCTGGGGGCTATTGTGCTTCTGTGCGCGCTCTGCACCGTGCCGTGCGGACGGGCGTGGGCTGCAGTGTGGGTGACATTCCCGGAAAGCTGGGATATAGGTCAGGCATTTGCCGTGTCGATCACGGCGGACACGGAGTATAAGGACCCCGTGATTATCTGGCAGGGCCGCAAGGTCTCACTGGATAATGAAAAGGGCGGAGCAGGAATGGTGTCCTATGGACTGCTTGGGGCGGACGTCCGCAAGGTCAAGCCGGGAAGCTGCCCTATCCTCTTTGAGTTCACTCATGGCAGACAGCGCTATCACATCAAGGGGAATATCACAATCAACCCCAAGACGTATCCCAGCGAGGAGCTGAAGGTTGCCTCCCGAATGGTCAACCCCAGCAAGAAGAGCCTGGCCCGTATCCGAAAGGAAAGCCAGATTACCGGTGCGGCGCTCCGCACCATGACGACGAAGCGAAAGTGGACGACGCCGCCGGACTTTCCGCTCAAAAAGATGCACATCACCAGCTACTATGGCTTCCACCGCATCTTCAACGGCCAGCCTCGTGCTCCGCACGCCGCGACGGATTTGAGGGCGACAGTGGGCACGACGGTACGGGCTCCCTTCGCGGGAACCGTCATCCTCACGGGAAATCACTACTATGCGGGCAAGAGTATTTACATAGACTCCGGTAACGGGGTTATCACCGTGTTCTTCCACCTGAGCCAGATTCGCGTGAAGAAGGGGGACCGCGTCACCCGGGGACAGGTCATCGCCAAAAGCGGGGATACGGGGCGTATCACCGGGCCTCATCTGCACTACGGCCTTAACCTGGCTGGGCAATTTGTCGACCCCATGCCCCTGTTTAAGACGAGCGTGACGAATTTGCTGAAGCAGGGACATCAGATGAAAGTGGTGGAATGAGCAAGGTCTCTATAGGGAACAGGCGGGCGCAAAACCCGCAGGATAGTGTAAAATAAAAGAGTCTCCGCCTGGAGATGTTGAGGGATTCCCTCTTCATATTTCAGTAAAGGAAGGGTTCTCGTATGAAGCGGATTTTTGCGGCGTTGATGGCGGGCGTGTTGGTTCTGATGGCGTGCGCGGCCTTTGCGGCTCCGTCGGGCAAGGTGATGGTCTACTCCTCTATGCAGGAGGACCAGCTTGTGGCTGTCAAAAAGGGCTTTGAGGCCAAGTATCCGGGCGTCGTGATGGATTACTACTTTGCCGGCACGGGCAAGGTCATCACGAAGATTACGACGGAGCACCAGGCCGGCCAGGTGGCGGCGGATGTTATCTGGGTGGGTGATCCTTCCGACTACCTTGCTTTCAAGAAGGCAGGCATTCTGGAGAAGTACTCGTCTCCCGAGGCGAAGGCCATTGCCCCGAAGTTCATCGACTCTGACGGCTATTATACGGGAGCACGCATGATGAACATGGGTATCGGCTATAACAGCATGGCTGTGGAGGAGAAGGACGCACCGAAGTCCTGGAACGATCTTTTGGATCCCAAGTGGGCGGGGCAGATTGTCATGACGGATCCTGCGTCGGCAGGCACGACCAAGTACTTCGTCGCGGCACTGCTGTCAAGCCCGGCCTACGGTGAGGAGTTCTTTAAGAAGCTGAAGGCTAACGGCTGCGAGCTGGAGTCCGGCACGACGGCCACGCACAATCAGGTAGCGATTGGCGCCTATCAGGTGGGCATTATGCTGGACTATGTGTCTTATAATTTAATGGCTCAGGGCTCTCCCATTGGCTTTACTTATCTGCCGCAGGACCTTATCTCCATCTTCTCGCCCCTTGGCCTGGTGAAGGGCAGCGCGAACCAGGAGAATGGCAAGCTTCTCTATGACTTCATCCTCTCTAAGGAGGGGCAGGAAATCCTTGTGGCGAATAATCTGCTCTCTGTCCGCAACGATGTGGATCAGAAAGGCGTGGACGTGAAAGCCATTGCGAAGTCGGCCCTTCCCGTGGACCTGGAGACCCTTGCGGCCAACTCCGGCAAGATACTCACGACGTTCGACAACATCTTTAAGAAATAAGACAAGCGGTTCAGGCAACTATCAGCGCGGAGGTTTCAGATGGAGCCTCCGCGTTTTTCTAACTTATGGAGGTCTTTAAATGGCGGGAATCAAGTTTCAGAACGTCTCCTTCGCCTACGGCGAGAAGCAGATTCTCAGGAACTTCTCGCTCTCAGTGGAGGACGCGCAGATCATGTGTTTGCTGGGGCCGTCCGGATGTGGTAAGACGACGCTCATGCGTTGTCTTTTGGGGCTGAACCGGCCCTCGACCGGTGAGATATGGGTGGGAGACCGCTGCGTCTTTTCAAAGGAAAGGCGTGTCAACATTCCCCCGGAGCGGCGCGGAATTGGCGTCGTGTTTCAGGACTACGCTGTGTGGCCGCACATGACGGTGATGGAAAACGTCTGCTATCCCCTGAAAAAGCAGCGCCTTCCAAGGGACGCGATGGAGAAAAAGGCGAGGTACGCCCTTGAACAGGTCCGCATGGGAGACTACGCTCCCTATCTGCCCAGCCAGCTTTCCGGCGGTCAGCAACAGCGCGTGGCTATTGCCCGCGCTCTGGTCAGTTCAGATGAAGTCATCGTTATGGACGAGCCCATCACAAACCTTGACGCCAAGCTCCGCGAGGAGATGCTTGTAGAGATTCGTCAAATTCAAAAGAACATCGGCACCACCATTCTTTACATCACCCATGATCAGGAGGCTTCGCTCCAGCTCTGCGACCGTATGGCCATTATGGACGCAGGCGGCGGGCTGTGCCAGATTGGCACGGACGAGGACATCATCCTTCGCCCGGCGGACCGTTTTGTGTTCGAATTCATTGGGGTCTCCAACTTCTTTACGCTGACACGAAGCGGAGGCGAGTGGCTGTTCCACAATCGGTCAGAGTGGCCCTACCACGGTGAGGTGCCTGCGGAGTTTGAGTCCGCCGGACAGGTCGACATGGGGGTACGGCCCAATGGCATCGTTTTTGATGATGCGTCGCCTATCCGTGGAACCATCCGGAGGAGCGTGTTCCTGGGCAGTGAGTACAATCTGTTTGTCAGCCTTAACGGACAGGAGGGCCAGGGGCCTGTTCCCAGCGAAATCCGCGTACAGCGCAGTGCCTTTGAGGGTACGGGCAGCGTGCGGGAGGGGACGGAGGTCGGGCTGTCCTTCCTGAGCCCGAAGTTCTATCCGGTTAAGGAGGTGGCATAGCCATGTCATTTTTAAGAAAACGAAGAGGGGGAGCCGACCTGGCCGCGATGGAGGGAAAACGCATCGGCGTTGATGGCATCATGACGGTCCTGAGCTTTATTTTGCTGTTCATTATCGTCGTCATCCCCATTTTCATGATTGTCTACAACGCCTTCTTCTACGAGGGCAGATTTGACCTCAGCCTCTTCACCTCCGTCATTTTTGAGAAGGAAAACCTCAAGGCCATGGGGAACACCATTATCATCGCCCTGGCCGTGACGGTGTTCGGAACCATCATGGGGCTGTTCTACGCCTGGCTCCTGGGGCGCAGTGACATCCCGGCCAAGGGCTTTATGCGGGCGCTGTTCACCATCCCTTACATGTTCCCTCCCTTCTTCGGGGCCATGGCGTGGGACCTTCTGTTCTCCGGCCGCGCGGGCTACATCAACCGATGGCTCATGAGCACATTCCACCTGCGGCAGCCACCGGTGAATATTAACAGCCTGGGAGGCATCATCTTTGTGGAGTGTTCCTACTACTTTCCCTTTGTGTTCATGCAGGTAGTGAGCGCGCTGGAGCGCATGGATCCTACGCTGGAAGAGTCTGCCCGTATCGCAGGAGCCAGGCAGTCCCAAGTCATCTGGAAGATAACCCTGCCGCTGGTCAAACCGGCCATCTCCGCCGGGGCACTGCTGATTCTCATCTCGTCGCTGGCTCACTTTGGTGTGCCGTCCATACTGGGCTTCTCCAAGAACATTTATACCCTGCCCACAATGATCTATGCGCTCATCAACAAGTCCGGCGGCAGCTTTGAGGGAATCCGTCAGGGCACGGCGCTGTCCATTCTGCTGGTGGCGGTGGTAGCCATCGCGCTGGTGGTGCAGAAGTACGTCCTGAGCTCCGGAAGCTACGACATCATCAAGGGCAAGTCCATGAGGCCTACGCTGATAAAGCTGCGCGGTGCAAAGTACCCGCTGCTGCTCCTCGCCGGCCTGACGCTCCTGGTCATCGTCGTGGTGCCGCTGGTGATGATCTTCCTCGTGGCGCTGGTGAAGGCCTACGGCCTGCCGCTCACCTGGGCGAACTTTTCTTTCAGCAACTATGTCAAGGTCTTTGATTCACCCGCGACGATGGACTCCATCAAGAACTCGCTGTTCCTTTCCATCACGGCGGGCATCGTTTGTATGTTCCTGGGCGTCATGATTGCCTACGTCATCAACCGTATCCGGCCGAAGGGCAAGGGACTGCTGGAGATCCTCTCCATTCTGCCGTACTCCATTCCCGGTACGGTGTTGGCTATCGGCGTTATCCTGTCCTGGTCGGGCTCCCTGGCCGGCATCAACCTCTACAACACGATATGGATTATCCTGGTGGCTTACATGGCGCGTTACCTGTCCTTCTCCATGAAGAGCGCGTCAGCGTCGCTGCAGCAGGTGAATGCTTCTTTGGAGGAGGCGTCCCGCGCGTGCGGCGCGACGCACACGGAGTCCCTGAAGGACATCACGCTGCCGCTCATCAAGCCGGCGATGGTGTCTGGTTTCTTCCTCATCTTCCTGCCGGCCATGAGGGAACTGACGACCTCCGTCCTACTCTATGGACCCTACAGCCGGACTCTGGGCGTGCAGATCTTTGCACTCCGCGACGCGGGCATGATTCCCCAGGCGTCGGCGCTGGCATCCGTTGCCATTGTCATCATCATCGTTTGCAATACCATTGTGACCGAGATCACGAAGGACAGGAAGGGGGCTTAGCTCATGTCTGAGAATATTGCGGTGGTTCTCCGGCACGTGACCAAGCGTTTCACCACCCGCACGATGGGCACCATCACGGCCGTTGACGACTTCAACCTTGAGATTAGGGAGGGCGAGTGCTTTTCCTTCCTGGGGCCGTCCGGCTGCGGCAAGACGACGACGCTCCGCATGATCGCCGGGTTTGAGGATCTGTCTGAGGGCGAGATCGAGCTCTGCGGCCGCCTCGTGTCCAGCAGTGCGAAGGACCTCTACATCCCGCCGGAGGAGCGGGACCTGGGCATGGTGTTCCAGGCCTTCGCGGTTTGGCCACACATGAATATCTTTGACAACGTGGCTTTCCCCCTGAAAATCCGCAAGGTGGCAAAGAAGGAGATTGCCGTGCGCGTGAAGGACGCCCTGAAGCACTGTTCGCTGGACGGGCTGGAGGACGTATACCCCG
Organism: Fretibacterium sp.; assembly: GCA_024681935.1. GTDB lineage: Bacteria > Synergistota > Synergistia > Synergistales > Aminobacteriaceae > JAFUYV01. The sequence continues at coordinate 12,257 of JAIKZX010000059.1, read as the reverse complement.
GAGAACTCTCCGGCGGGCAGCAGCAGCGCATTGCCCTTGCGCGGGCTATAGTGACGAACCCCAGGGTTATGCTCCTGGATGAGCCGCTGTCTAACCTTGACCCCAAACTCCGTGAGACGATGCGGTTTGAGATTAAGGAACTTCAGCGACAGTTCGGTTTCACCATCATCTTCGTGACCCATGATCAGTCTGAGGCCATGGCAATCTCCGACCGTATGATGGTCTGCGACATGGGGAAGATTGTGCAGATCGACACACCAGAGAACCTCTATAACCACCCGAACAGCCGCTTTGTCCACAATTTCCTGGGCGAGTCGACCTTTATCAACGTGGAGGTGAAAGACGGACAGGTGTTCCCTGATGGCGACCACAGTCAGCTACTTGACTTGCCCATCCCGGAGAATGCCGGGTCAGAGATGGTCATCGCCACGCGTCCCAACGCCATTCGACTGACGAAGGACGGTCCCGGTTTCCGCACGCGCATCGAGAAACGCATCTTCCTGACGGACAAGACGGAATACCTTGTCTCCGTGGGGAAACAGCTTGTGAAGATACAAACGCCGCACCGTGTCGTCTTTGCCCCAGGCGAGGACTGTGTCATTGAAATAGCGGCGCCGAGCTGGTATCCGCCGGAGGATGCCGCCGCTGAGGCCGAGCGGGCACGGCGCAACATCATCTGAATTGTAAGCGCAAGCAAAGCGGGATCGGGGGCTCATCCTCGGTCCCGCTTTGCTTTCCCGCTTCCTCAATATCCATAGCCCCGCCTTCGTGTCTGATGTGACCATTGCAAAGGTACTGAGACAGCCGGGCAGAATGTAGTATAATTATTCAGAAAATTTTTTCGTGAGTGAGGCGGTTAGTTATGGAAACAATCATGCGGATCAACGGAACGGTGAACAGCTTTGTCTGGGGTGCGCCCGTCCTTATTTTGCTGGTGGGCACGGGGATTTACCTGACGCTGCTGCTGGGGCTGCCACAGATACGCTACTTTTGTGCGGCGATGGCCGAGGTCTTCAGCTTCCGTAAGAGGAGCGAGCGGGACGACGCCATCTCCTCCTTTGCGGCGATGGCGACGGCGATGGCCGCGACGGTAGGTACGGGCAACATTGCGGGCGTGGCGACGGCGCTGTACTCCGGGGGGCCCGGGGCGCTGGTGTGGATGTTGATCTCGGCGTTCTTTGGCATGTGTACCAAGTTCGCCGAGGTAACGCTGGCCGTTCACTTCCGCCGGAGGGACTCCCACGGCGACTGGCGCGGGGGCACGATGTACATCCTTCAACACGGCCTGGGCGACCGGGGCGGCGGGTGGAAAATGATCGGCGGCGTCCTGGCGGTTCTGTTCGCGCTCTTCGCCTCCCTGGCCTCCTTTGGCACCGGGGCAGCCACCCAGGCCAACTCCGCGGCCGAGGCGATGTTCATGGGCTGGGGCATCAACCATCTTTACAGCGGCATTGTGATGGCGGTCCTGGTGGGCCTGGTCATCATCGGTGGATTGAAGAGCCTGTCCACCGTCACGACTTACCTTGTCCCCTTCATGGCCATCTTCTACATCATCGGAGCCATCATCATTCTGGCGGGCAACACGGTCCACATCCCTGAGGCGTTCTCCAATGCGGTTTACCTGGCTTTCCATACCCCGGAGGCGCTTCCTGCCGGGGTGGCTGGCTGGGCCATCAAGGAGGCTATCCAGAAGGGCATCGCCCGCGGTGTGTTCTCCAACGAGGCCGGCCTGGGCTCCGCTCCAATGGTTCACGCCGCGGCCGATGTGGCTCATCCTGTTCAGCAGGGGTTCTACGGCATCTTCGAGGTGTTCATGGATACCATCGTCATCTGCACCATGACCGCCCTCGTCATCCTCTCCACGGGGACGCTGATGAATAACCCCGATAACCTGACCGGCGCCCAGCTCACGCTTCGCGCCTTTGAGACCACCCTCGGGGCGCCCGGGAAATATATCCTGTCGGTTGGGCTGCTGCTTTTCGCCTTCACCACCATTCTGGGGTGGTATTGGTACGCCGAGACGGCGGTGACGTACCTCTTCGGCGTCCGCGTCAAGCCGGTGATGAAGGTGCTGTGGATTGCCGCAATCCTCGTTGGGGCTTCCGGCGCGCAGTTTATCGGTGCGGAGGGCACACAATTCCTGAACAACATCTGGGATATCTCGGACACCCTCAATGGCCTGATGGCGCTGCCGAACCTGATTGGGCTCCTTCTCCTTTCCTTCACCCTGCGCGGCATTGTGAAGGATTACGAAGCCAGGAAAAGAAACGGCGAGCTTTAGTTTGACTGAGTCCAGGCGGACACGGCAGGAGCGGGGCAGGGGGGCATCCCCGGCCCCGCTCTTTTAGGTAAACGCTGAACAATGATGCCTGAGGTTGAAGTGCTGAGGCACGAGTTGAAAAAATTTGCGTCCAATCCCAGGAATTATCACAGATCCTTCTTAATTCCACCCCGCACAGACTTTCCCTGGCCTGTTCACAGAATTAATTACAAAATTAAGCCGGACAGAACTCCAGCTCTCTGCCCGCTCTTATACACTTTAGCGGGTTCGCACTGCTGCATAACATAACGACAAGTCCTTACTTTCCGTTTAGAGTATTCGATATCTGTAAAAGATGGCTGCTTCATCGGCAACACCGCCTTCCCTGATGTAGCTATAGCATCAGGGTACATCCTGAAAGCCTCGCAGAAAAATAGGACTTAATCAGAGCTTCCCTGTCCTGCTTGCCTTGAATTGCGGGGAGTGTGCGTAAGGAATAAAACGTGCGGAGCAATCTCCTAATGATATAATAAAAGTTCAGGAGGGTCGTTATCGCGTCAGCGAACAGGGCCCATAATGCTATGCGCCGGAACATGAGGGGATGAAGGAGATCGCTTCCCGCGAAAAAGATGAATACTACATGAAAAGGGCGCTGTCCCTGGCGGTCCTCGGACAGGGAGAAACATCCCCCAATCCGATGGTGGGATGCGTCCTTGTCAAAGAGGGTCGTGTCATCGGTGAAGGATATCACCACCGCTGCGGCGGGGACCACGCGGAGGTTGAAGCTCTGAAGGACGCAGCAACCCGCGGCGAGGACGTTCGGGGCGCGACGGCATACGTCACGCTCGAACCCTGCTGCCATTTTGGCCGGACCCCTCCCTGCGCCCAAAGGCTTGTCAGTGAGAAGATTGCCCGCGTTGTAGCCGCTGCGTCGGATCCTAACCCAAAGGTGAAGGGTGGGGGACTGGCCGTGCTGAGGGAGGCGGGGATAGAGGTGTCGTGTCCCTGCCTGGAGGCGGAGGCACGGTGGCTTAATCGAGGATTCATTCGCGTTCAGACGTTGGGACGACCCTGGGTGACTCTCAAGGCCGCGGCGAGTCTGGATGGACGCATGGCTCTGTCCAACGGGGAGAGCCAATGGATTACGGGTCTGGAGGCACGGACGGAAGCCCATCGGATACGAGCCTCCCACGACGCTGTCCTGGTGGGGGTGGGTACGGTGCTGAAAGATGACCCGGAGCTCACAGTCCGCCATGTTGAAGGCCGGAACCCCCGTCGAGTGGTCATGGACTCTCAGTTGCAGACCCCGACAGACGCGAAGGCCGTCACGGGAGACGGGGGCTGCCTGATACTGACGGCCTCGAAGGACGCGGCAAGGAAGAAAAGATTGGAGGACGCGGGGGCGCGGGTGATCGCCCTGCCTGAAAAGGATGGCCATGTGGACTTGAACGCGGCGCTGTCCTGCCTGGCTCAGGAGGGGATTCTGACCCTGATGGTGGAGGGTGGACCCCGTCTTCTGACTGCGTTTATGGAGAAAGAGCTTGGAGATTGGATATCGATCTTCATTGCGCCCAAAATTATGGGTGATGGGCCTGGCCTTGGAACGGGTTTGTCCTTTGCCTCCGTGGCGGAGACCCTGAAATTAAAGGGACTTCAGGCCCGGCGCGTGGGCGAAGATTTGTTGATAGAGGGGAGATTTACTTGTTCACCGGACTTGTAGAGACCATGGGAACGGTGCGTGCCCTCCGCCGGACAGGAGCGGTGTATTGTCTCTCCCTTGAGGCTCCGAAGATTGCGCCCGAACTTGTCCTTGGGCAGTCCGTCTCGGTTAGCGGCGCGTGCCTGACGGTGACGGCTTGCCGCACAGACGGGTTTGATGTTGAAATGATGCCGGAGACGCTGAGCCGCACATGGTTCGGGGACAGATTGAAACCGGGAATGCCGGTCAATCTGGAGCGGGCCATGCGGCTTGGGGACCGTCTGGACGGGCATATTGTTCTGGGACATGTGGACGGAATGGCAAAGCTGGCTGAGCTGCGCGGTAACGAGCAGACACGGGAAGCCTTTTTCTCCGCTCCGCCGGAGCTGGTACGAGGCATTGTCTCCAAGGGGTCTGTCGCTCTGGATGGCGTGAGCCTCACGGTCATTGATGTCAGCGACGCGGAGTTCTCCGTTGGACTCATTCCCACGACGTTGGCTTACAGCACGCTGGGGGGGCTGAAGGTGGGAATGAGTGTCAATCTTGAGACAGACATCTTAGGCAAGTACGTGGAGCGCCTGATGGGGCACACACCTGCTAAACTGGAGTTCCCTACCGAGGAGGAGCTGAGGAAACTTGGATACTGAGGACAAGCTGGGCCAGACAGGATGTTGCTGCCATCACCACGGATCGGCCCTGGACGAGATGCGAATTGAAAAACTTGTGGGCAAACGGGTCGAGAAAAAGCTGGAGGTCGATATTCCAACGGAGTATGGAGTCTTTCGCGTTCATGCCTACCGCAGCTGTATGCAGGACGACGATGCCCACACGCACATGGCCCTTGTCATGGGCGATATTTCGGGCGGCGATCCGGTTCTGGTGCGCGTCCACAGCGAATGTTTCACCGGCGACGTTTTAGGCTCTCTGCGCTGCGACTGTGGGCCGCAGCTCCATGCGGCGATGTCCCTCATCGGGAAGGAGGGCCGGGGGGTGCTGCTCTATATGCGTCAGGAGGGCCGGGGAATTGGTCTGCTCAACAAACTCCGGGCCTATAAACTCCAGGACGAGGGGCTTGATACAGTGGATGCCAATGTCGTGTTGGGGTTCCCTCCTGATTTGCGCGAGTACGGCACGGGAGCGCAGATTCTGATGGACCTGGGGCTGAAACGTATTCGTTTGATGACAAATAATCCGAGGAAAATTATCGGTTTGGAGGACTACGGCATAGAGATCGTGGACCGCGTGCCGCTCCTGATTGAGCCCAACAAGTATAACGAGCGGTACCTGAACACGAAGGAAGAGCGAATGGGGCATCTGTTGCATCAGTTATAGAAATTGTCAATTGGGGGCAGGGGGCCTTTCTCCCTGAGCTTAAGGTGGTCTCTGAGGGGCTTCTCCCCCCTGAGTTTCAATCATTAACGAGGTGTTTTGAATGCGTACAGTTGATGGAAAATTAATTGGGACAGGGCTTTCGGTGGCAATCGTCGTATCGCGTTTCAATGAGCTGGTCTCCGGTAAGTTGCTGGAGGGTGCAAAGGACGCGCTGCTGCGTCATGATGTGTCCCACAACTCTATTGAGGTCTATTGGGTTCCAGGTGCGTGGGAGCTGCCTTTGATCTGCAAAGAACTGGCGCTCACCGGTAAGTACGATGCCATCATTGCACTGGGGGCCGTTATCCGTGGCGATACGCCGCACTTTGACATGGTGGCCAACGAGATGTCCAAGGGGTTGGCTCAGGTGGGGCTGGAGGCCCGGACTCCCGTGCTGTTCGGCGTGCTGACCTGCGACACGCTGGAGCAGGCCCTTATCCGCGCGGGCAGCAAGGCGGGCAACAAGGGTGCGGACTGCGCCTGCGGTGCGATTGAGATGGCAAATCTGCTTCGGAACATCCGCGCAGGCGGCAGGGAGGAGGGCACCTGTAATGCTTGACCTCCGCTGGATACTCTCCCACCGCGAGGAGATGGAGGCTTGCCTGAAGAACCGCCACCACGACTTTGACCTGAACGTTTTGGCCTCCCTGGATGAGGAGCGCCGGAAGATTATCGGGCAGACGGAGGAGCTGAAGGCACGCCGCAACGAAGGGTCCCGCAAGGTGGGCGCCGCGAAGAAGGCAGGGGAGGACGCCTCGGCCCTCATGGAGGATATCCGCCGCATGGGGGATGAGATCAAGGCCCTGGACAATAAGCTGGCGAAGGTGGAGGAGACGCTTCATGGGCACCTTATGACCCTGCCCAACCGCCTGAGTGAGACGACGCCCGTGGGGAACGACGAGAACGACAACCCCGTTGTGCGCACATGGGGCACGCCTGGCGAGTTCTCCTTTGAACCGAAGCCTCACTGGGATATCGCTGAGGCACTGGGCATCATGGACTTTGAGAAGGGCGTGATGCTGGCTCAGAGCCGTTTCACCGTCCTGAAGGGCCTGGGCGCCCGCATGGAGCGGGCCCTGATTTCCTTTATGCTGGATCTGCACACGAAAAAGCACGGCTACACGGAGATAGAGCCTCCCTTCATGGTGCGGAGCGCCATTTTGGAGGGGACGGGGCAGCTGCCGAAGTTCTCTGAGGATCTCTATAAGATTGAGAATGAGGACCTGTGGCTCATCCCCACGGCGGAGGTTCCCCTGACGAACCTCCAGCGTGAGACGATTTTGGAGGAATCCGCCCTGCCGCTCTGCTATACGGCTTACACGCCCTGTTTCCGCCGTGAAGCCGGGTCGGCGGGCCGCGATGTTCGCGGCCTGATGCGTCAGCATCAGTTTGACAAGGTGGAAATGGTCAAAATCTGCACGCCGGAGACGAGCTACGACGAGCTGGAAAAGCTCACCGCCAACGCCGAGGAGGTGCTTCAGCTTCTGGAGCTGCCGTATCATGTGGTGAACCTGTGCTCGGGGGATATCGGCTTCGGCTCTGCCAAGACCTACGACCTTGAAGTGTGGCTGCCGTCGCAGAAGAGGTACCGTGAAATCAGTTCGTGCAGCAACTGCGAGGACTTCCAGGCGCGGCGCATGGGGCTTCGTTACCGGCCGTCGGAGGGGGGAAAGGTTCGATTTGCCCACACACTGAACGGCTCGGGCATAGCCGTTGGCCGGACACTCATCGCCATTATTGAGAACTACCAGCGCGAGGATGGTTCCATCGCTATCCCCAAGGCCCTTGTTCCCTATATGGACGGGCTCTCTGAGATACGCAGGAGTTAGGGGAGACGCCTGGTGTCAGGGTACGCGGCGATTATCATGGGCTGCTCCACCGCGGCCCTGCTTTGCATTTTGCTCCAATTCTGGGTGAAGAGGAAGGTTCCGTTTCAGCAGTACAGCTACTTCCGGGACCTTCTTCTGACCGGAACCTGGCTCCTTTTGTCGGTTTGGTTTGGGTCCCTGCCAGCCCGTGCTGTGATGGGAGGAGCACTCCTTGCGGGGGTCATGGGCATGAGCGAGGCTTTTTATCAGGTCCCGGCCTCAGGTTGGCGTTGGGGGCCGGGTTGTCTGCTTGTTGCTGCTTTGTGCGCCCTCTTTGGCCCCGCGATTCACTTTATCCGCTTCCCCGATGGAGAGTATATTTACCTGACACCGGCCGTCTCCTTCATTTTGACGGCGCTGTGGTTTTTTGTCTTTCTCCTGCTCTTCCGTTATCTGGACAGCGTTCCCGGCCTGGTGGGGCATGTCCTGGCTGTAACCTTTACCCTGATGCTCATGGCCTGTCTTCTGATGGGAGGGCTGTCCGCCCCCCAGGAGGGAGCTCTCATCGGTTCTGACGCTTTCTTCATGTCCTTTTCCGGGCTTGTGCTTCTGGTGGCCTTCTGGAGCCGCTTTGGCAATGCCTACCGTCAGGCGGGCCGGGCGTTGTCCTCCCTGTGGGGCATCCTGGTAGCTGGGACTGCTATCCTTGGGAACAGCAAGGGGATTGTCTTCAGCTCGGTTTTCTTCCTCTCCCTTGGGCTCTTCGCCATCCCTATGGTGGAACTCGCGCTGTACTGGGTTGGCCGGCTCTTCTCAGATGGGACGCCCAACAATACGGAGCGCCTGTATCAGCGCATGATTGCGCGGGGACTTGAGCACCCCGACGCCGTGCGCTTCGTAGCGGGTGTGTGCGCCCTGTTCAGCGTTGCCGCCGCTCTGCTGCAGTCCCCGCCGGTCTACGTGTCCTGGATATGCTGGGGACTTGCGGGGCTCTGCGCCATTGCCGTTGTCCTTCCTCTTCTCCGCCGCCAGAAGAAAAAAAACGTTATCCCGGATGAAAAACCCGTGCTCTGGGGGGTCCCCTTTGACAACGTCTCCATGAATTACGCGGTCTCGCGGGCCCGCGGCCTGTTGTCCAACCCCCTGGATGGAGGAGTTCAGCTTGTCGCTACCGTCAACGCTCTGGCCATGGAGAGGGCGGTGCGGGATGAACATTACCGGCGTATCCTGCAGCAAGCCTCCATGGTCCTGGCCGATGGAACGGGACTCCTGTGGGGGATGCGTCTTCTTGGAATGCCCATTCAGGAGCGTGTTGCCGGTATTGATTTTGCGGAGGAGATCTGCCGCGCCGCCTCGGCCGAGGGATGGCCGGTCTATTTCCTTGGGGCCAAGGGAGACACGGCTGCCGTATGCGCTGCCGCCCTGGCCGCCCGCTATCCGGGACTTACCATTGCGGGAGCAAGGGACGGATACTTTGATGTGAGGGACGAGAGCGTTCCCAACGCCGTCGTGGCCAGCGGAGCGAAGGTCCTGCTTGTTGCGATGGGACTCCCCCGGCAGGAAAAATGGATTGTCATGCACAGGGAGCGTCTGGGGCCCATCCTGGCCATTGGGGTTGGGGGGGCGTTTGATGTTTTCTCCGGCAGGCTCTCCCGGGCTCCGGTCTGGGCCCAGAAGATCGGGATGGAATGGCTCTACCGCCTTCTTCAGGAACCAAACCGCTGGAGGGAAGACCTGCGTCTTGCCGCCTTCGTCCTCCGGGTGCTGGCGGCGAAGCTGGGCCTCCACTCCCTGCATGAGGAGCCCCGGTGAAGCTCCTCATTCTTGCTGTAGGGAAACCCAGGGAGAAACGGCTTGCCGCGCTGGCCGATGATTATCTTGCGCGGATACGCCCCTCCGGCCTGGTCGGTGTGGAGCGGGTTCCCGACGTGGCGAATCATTCTCCGGAGGAAACCATGGAGCGCGAGGGGCAGGAGCTTTTGAAGCGTATCCAGCCAAGGGACCGTGTCCTTCTGCTGCGGGAGGATGGAAACGAGTTCACCAGCCCATCATTTTCCGCGCTCCTCTCGTCGGAAATGGAACGGGCGGCTGGCCGCGTGGTCTTCGTAATTGGAGGCCCCTGGGGCACCAGTCCGACCGTGAAGGAGCGGGCGGATACGGGGATTGCCCTGTCACGCATGACATTCACTCACGAGATGTGCTTTTTATTCCTTGCCGAACAGATCTACCGCGCCTTCTCCATCCTACGGGGAACGAACTATCACCACTGAGATGTTGTTGCGGGATGGCCCAAAACCGGTTTTTGCAGTTATAATTATTGCAGAAACTCATGAAAAGGGTATTTTTTCCCTGCCGGGTAGGAGGATATAATGAATAATACAATCAAAAAAACTATTCTTGTTTTAATCGTTCTCTGCGCAGTGCTTGGGGCACTTTTTGCAGCGCAGAAATTTTTTTTGCAGGATAACTCTGTTCTGCCGGGGCGTGCTGCCTTTAAATATAAGCATGATCCGATGAAGAATCCCAAAGCGGCGGCAGATATTATTGTAAACCCAAACGCTGTCTATGGTTATTCTCCTAATCCCGACTCTGTAAGACTGGGCAATTTTGCAAAAGCTATCGACTGGACAAACTCCGCTGACGTTTCAAAAGCGAGGTCAATTCGGGAGGAATACCATAAGAAGAACATCAATCTGTGGGAGATGTTCTCCAGCATGGAGGCCAAAGGACACTCCATTGAGGAAATTGCCCGCGCCGTCAGCCGTCAGAAGAATCTCAACCGGCTTATGGAACTGGACAGCAAAAATCTGGCGCTTACAAAGGAAAGCAATCTGAAAACTTATGGAAACGAGGAGGGCCCGGACGCGGACTCGCTGTATCGAAAATACGGGTCCTGGGAGACTGTCATTGATAAGGCCATAAGCACAAATCCTGGAATGGACGCCTGCTGTGGGCTGTACGATATCTACTATCCTCTTTACCGGTTCAGCGGGAAGGAATAAATCTGTGCTGCCAGGGTAGCCTCCGATTCCGGGGGCTGCTCTTTTTTTTTCTCCTGACATTTGTCCTGGCCGGGCACAGGACAATTTCCCTATTGCATTAGTGGGGAAATCGTGGCATAATTACCGAACCCTACTCGCGCGATAGGGAATTAGACTTTTAGTCTTTGAGGGGAGAAATGAAAATGTCCAGGATATATACCTCGTTAGATCAGCTTATCGGCAAGACGCCGCTGCTGGAACTGTCGCGGGTGGAGAAGAAGCTGGGGCTGAAGGCGAAGGTCCTCGCCAAGCTGGAGTACTTCAACCCGGCGGGCTCCGTGAAGGACCGTATCGCGAAGGCCATGATTGACGACGCCGAGGCCTCCGGGAAACTGAAGCCCGGCTCTGTCATCATTGAGCCCACCAGCGGCAACACGGGCATTGGCCTATCCTCCGTCGCCACATCGCGGGGCTATCGAATCATCATCGTCATGCCGGACACCATGTCCGTGGAGCGCCGCCAGCTCATGAAAGCCTACGGCGCGGAGCTCGTCCTCAGCGAGGGGGCGAAAGGCATGAAGGGGGCTATCGCGAAAGTCGAGGAGCTGGCTGCCAACACGCCCAACAGCTTTATTCCCGGCCAGTTTGTCAACCCAGCCAACCCGAAAATCCACCGGGAGACCACGGGGCCGGAAATCTACGAGGACACGGATGGCAAGGTCGATTTCCTCGTTGCGGGCGTTGGCACGGGCGGGACGCTCACGGGGACGGGGGAGTTCCTGAAGTCGAAAATTCCGGGGCTGAAAGTCGTCGCCGTGGAACCGGCCTCGTCTCCGGTCCTGTCCAAGGGGACCCCCGGAGCCCACAAGATTCAGGGCATCGGCGCGGGGTTCGTCCCTGACGTGCTGAACACGAAAATCTATGACGAGATCATCCCCGTCACCAACGAGGACGCTTTTGACACGGGCCGGTTGCTGGGGCGCACGGAGGGGCTTTTGACCGGAGTATCCTCCGGCGCGGCGTTGTGGGCCGCTATTGAGATCGCCAAGCGCCCGGAGAGCGAGGGAAAGAACATCGCCGTCATCCTGCCGGACACGGGGGAACGCTACCTCTCCACCCCGCTCTTCGCGGATTAGCGGGCCGATGTACAACGGGCTGAAGGAAAGAACCGAGAGCGCGTTGCGGCATCTGGTCGCAGCGCTGTTCCCCAGGCACATTGGTGACGGGGACGAACGGGGCAATCTTGAACAGGGGACGCGGGATCTGAGGGCCGCCCTGGGCTACGTCCTGGACAAGGAAAAAGCCGGGGAGTACGTGGCTCGGCTCGTTCACCTGCTGCCGTCCATCCGTGCCACGCTGGAGACGGACATCACCGCCGCCTACAGGGGCGACCCCGCGGCCCAGAGCGAGGACGAGGTGATTCTGGCCTATCCCGCGTTCACAGCCATCAGCACCTACCGCGTCGCCCACGAGCTTTACAAGATGAACGTGCCCCTTGTCCCCCGTATCATGACGGAGTACGCCCACCGGCTCACGGGCATCGACATCCACCCCGGCGCGCAGATTGGGGAGTATTTCTTCATCGACCACGGGACGGGCGTCGTCATCGGTGAGACAACGACCATCGGGCATCACGTGAAGCTGTATCAGAACGTCACCATCGGCGCGAAGAGCTTCAAGGCCGCGCCGGACGGGAGCCTGATTAAGGGCATCAAACGCCACCCCGACATTGGCAACGAGGTCGTGATATACTCAGGGGCAACGATACTGGGTGGGGACACGGTCATCGGGGACCGCTGCGTCATCGGCGGCAACGTGTGGCTCACGAACTCGGTGGAGGCGGGGAGCACCGTCCAGAACGGCCTCCCGGAACAGAAGAGAGAACGAAACGAAAGGATATGATTTCCATGAGCGATAAAAACTATAAGTTTGAGACACTGCAGCTCCATGTGGGGCAGGAGAGCCCGGACCCAGCTACGGATGCGCGTGCCGTCCCCATCTATGCCACCACCTCTTACGTGTTCAAAGACTCCGCCACGGCGGCGGGACGCTTTGGCCTCTCCGTCCCCGGCAACATCTACACCCGCCTGATGAACCCCACCAACGACGTTTTTGAGCAGCGCATCGCGGCGCTGGAG
>JAIKZX010000048.1 GCA_024681935.1 Fretibacterium sp. | reverse complement strand
GAGTCCCTTGAGGACGCCTGCGCTGTCCACGGACTGAACGCGGACGAGGTGCTTGCCTCCATTAAGGAGTACCTGGCGGGCCGGGAGAAGCAGGCTGTCTGACAATGAGAAGGTTCATTTCGGCGCTGTGTCTGCTGCTGTTCCTTTGCGGCGCCTGCTGTGCGGCGGAACCGGTGCGTGTACTGTGCCTCAGGGGGCCGACGGGCATGGGGCTGGCGAAGCTGATGGAGGACGCGGCCAGCGGAAAGACGGAGAACACCTACACTTTCCGTGTCGCTTCCGCGCCGGAGGAGATTGTGGCGGCTCTCGCCCGGGGCGAGGCGGATATCGCCGCGATGCCCACCAACATGGCCGCTATCCTCTGGAACCGGCTGAAGGGGGATCTCTGCCTGATTTCAATCAACACGCTGGGGGCGCTGTCCATCCTTGAGAAGGGCGATGCGATCCGCACCTTCGCGGACCTGCGGGGTCGGACGCTTCTGGCTGCGGGGCGGGGAGCCTCGCCGGAGTTCGCGCTGAACTACCTCCTCCGCCAAAACGGACTTGAGCCTGGCAGGGACTGCCGGATTGAATGGCTCAGCGAGCACGCTGAGGTGCTTTCCCGTCTTAACGCAGAAAAGGGCGACGCCTGCCTGCTTCCCTATCCCTTTGCGGCGGCAGCTCTGACGCGCATTGAGGGATTGCGCGAGGCCCTGAGCCTGGCTGAGGAATGGAAAAGAGTGGGCGGAGGCTCTCAGCTCGTGATGGGAGTTTACGCTGCCCGGCGGAGCTACGCCGGGGCTCACAGGGCGGAGACGGCCGCTTTCCTGGGGGAGGCGGGGAGATCTGCAGAGTACGTCAGTGCTCACCCGGCTGAGGGGGCCCAGCTTATCGTGAAGCATGGGATATTTGACAACGCTATGCTTGTGGAGCGGGCAATTCCCCACTGCGGCATCACGGCTCTGGCGGGACAGGCCATGCGGGAGGCCGCGGAGGGCTACCTGAGGGTGCTTTTCGAGGCGGAGCCCCGCTCGGTTGGCGGCGCCCTGCCGGATAGCGCGTTTTACTCTCTTCCATGAGGAAGGCGGGGGGCCTTCTCTTCCTTCTTGCCGTCTGGCAGCTTTTGTCCCTGCATTTCCCCGGAGGGCTGGCTGTGGCCTCGCCTCTGGATTCTCTGAGGACTCTCTGTTCCCTCGCGGGCACCGCGGCTTTCTGGCAGAGGGTCCTCCTTTCCTCCGCCCATATTGCTTTGGGGTTTCTGCTCGCTGTGCTGAGCGCGTGCGCCGCCGCCGTTCTGAGCTTCCATGTCCCGGCCGCCGAAGTTCTTCTGGCCCCCTTTGTCGCTCTCATGAAGAGCGTTCCCATCGCCATCGTCGTCATTCTTCTGCTCATCCTCTTCTCCAGCTCCGGCATCGCGTTGGCGGTGGTGCTGCTGGCGGCGTTTCCCCTCATCTACACGGCCTTTCTGGCGGGCGCGCGTTCCGCCGACGGGAAACTGCTGGAGATGGCCCTCGTCTTCCGCTGGAGCGAGGGAAGGAAGTGGCGCTGGATACGTCTGCCCGCAGCCAGGGAACACCTGACAAGCGCGCTGCGGGTCACAGCCGGCATGGCGTGGAAGGCCGGCGTCTCGGCGGAGGTCCTCGGCACGCCGCGGGGGAGCGTCGGAGAGGCGCTTTATGGCGCGAAGATTTACCTTGCCACGGAGGAGCTCTTCGCGTGGGCCGCGGTTATCCTGCTGCTGGGGTGGCTCATGGAAAGACTCTCGCTGTGCCTCCTGAAGGGCCTGTACCGTTTGAGGGAGGCGGGGGCGTGAAGTGTATCGCTGTGCGGGGCCTGTGTAAGTGTTTTAAGGGAAACGCCCCCCTTTTCCGCGGGCTGGACATGGACTTCCCCCTGGGGGAGGTGACCGTCCTGACAGGCCCCAGCGGCATCGGCAAGACGACGCTTCTCAGCATCCTGATGGGCCTGATCCCTTATGACGCCGGGGAGATCCTGGGGGTGCCCCGGCGGCAGGCGGCTGTCTTTCAGGAGAACCGTCTCATCCCGGACCTCTCCGCCGCGCGCAACATCGCCCTTGGCTGTCCCGGCCCGCTGAGCCGGGCGGTTGTTCTGGAGCACCTGGGCCGGGTTGGGCTGGCGGAGAGTGCTGACGCCCCCGCCTGCGGGCTGTCCGGCGGGATGGCCCGGCGGGCGGCTGTGGTCCGCGCGTGTCTGGCTCCCTCAGATATCCTCTTTATGGACGAGCCCTTCGCGGGGCTGGACGCGGTCTCCGCGCGGCAGACCCTGGAATACATCCTGGACGTCCGGAAGGGGCGTACCCTCGTGGCCGCCGTCCATGAGCGCGTCCACGCGGAGGCCCTGGGGGGAGATGTCCTTGATCTCTCCTGCGCGTCATTTCATCTATAATAGATAGCCGCGGCGGATGTTGAGCGGCAGGGGCCGGACAAGGGGCCGGCGGGTAATGGAACAGAAAAAGCTTTAGGAAGGGACGGGTTTGGGATGTTGCGTCGTCTTTCTTCGTGTTTCTTTTGGGGGGTGCTGCTGGCCGCTGCCGTCTGCGCCGGGTGGGGGCTTTTGCCCCGCTGGCGCCTTGAGCGTGCGGACAGGACGGCCGCGGTCATCGCGGACTTCAGAGAGGTCCTGCCCCTGGCGCGGGCAGAAGGGATAACTGCGGAAGAGGCGTTGTCCCGGCTGAAGGAGCGGGGCGTGAGCGGACTGATGGTGAGCGAACTGACGGGAGACGACGCCATTCGCGGGTTGGGATGGGCCAGCCTGGAGGCGGTGAAACAGGGGCCCGGTGGCAGAGAGGGCACCCTTATCTCTCTTCCGCCCGCGGCGCAGCTTTCTTATCGCGCTCCGCAGGGAGCGGAATCCCCCTCGGAATGGCTGAGGCTGCGCCTCACGGGGAACGCGGCGCCGGATGAGGCGGGGCCGCTCTTTTTGCCCGTGCCTGTGGATATGCTCAGGCCCGTGGGGATCCTGCCGGATATCGAGGGGTTGGAGCTTGCGAAAAAGCTCGGCTTGCCGGTCTTCTATCGTCCTGCCCCGTCGCTGGGCTGGATGACAAAGAACGCCCCGGAGATGCTGCGCCGGGTGGCGCTCTCCTATCCTGTGGCCGCCTTCGCCCCCTCAGGCGATGTCGTGTCGGGTTATCCGGACGTCAGCGGTCTTGCCGCCGTCTCAAAGGAGTTAAATCTGCCTGTCGCCCAGGTGGAATTCACCCGCCAGCTTGGGGCTCCGGCCCTGAATCACCTTGCCGCGCCTCTGCTCCTGCCCCTGCACAGCGTCACCAATGAGGAGATGATGGCGCGGAACATCACCCGGAGTGCTCTGCGCGAGCGCCTGGTCCGTGCCGCCGTGGAACGCTCCGTCCGGCTTCTGATCCTTCGCGCGGCTCCGCAGGACACAAAAGACTTCACCCTGCAGACCTATGAGAACGAAATCTCCGCGCTGAATCAGAGCCTGAAGGATCGGGGCTTTACCCCCGGCTGGCCCCGGCCGCTTTTTCACGGGGGGACATGGGGATTTCATCTGCTCCCGGCGTGGGCCCTCGCCGCAGTTCTTCTGCTGATGCTTTGGCGCTGCGCGGTCCGTATGGGGGCGTGTGAGAGCGAAATTTCAGCTGTCGCTGCCGCCTCCCTTCTGGCGGGGTCCGCCGCGCTGGCGTTCCTGATGCTGAAGGTCCCCGCGGCGGCGCGTCTGGCCGGGGCGCTGGCGGCTCCCCTTATCGCCACGGAGGCGTCCCTGGCAGCGATGGACTTTGAGGGCGGCGGCTCCCTCCTGAGGAGGCTCGGCAGGTCGGTCCTTGTGGTCCTTGGCGGGGGGCTGGCTGTGGCTGCCTTCTTCAGCGTCCCTGCCTGCATGCTGAGGCTTCAGACCTTCTCCGGCGTGAAGCTCACCCTGATGCTTCCGCCCCTCCTTGTGCTGCTGCATGACCTCAGGCGGCGTATCCACCCCGAATCGCTGAGGGATATCCTGTCGCGCCCCCCTCTGTGGGGGGAATTGATGCTCTGTGGCGTGCTGCTGGCCGGGCTGCTGCTTGTCGCTGTCCGCAGCGGGAACGTCAGCCTTGGCCTGGCGAGCCCTCTCACCCCGGGCTTTGAAGCCCGGCTCCGGGCAGCGCTGGAGCGCTGGCTTATCGCCCGCCCGCGCAGCAAGGAGGTCTTTCTGGGCTACCCCTGCCTGCTGCTTCTTGGCTTCCTTGTCAGGCGGGGGCTCTGGGCACGCTACCGCGAGGTGCTCCGCATCGGCGTTTCGCTGGGCTTTTCCTCCGTCATCAACAGCTTCTGCCACTTCCACACCCACCTCTCCCTCATTCTGCTTCGTGAGTTCAACGGGCTGTGGACGGGCGTGCTGTCAGGAGTGATTCTTGTCGCGGCCGTGCGCTGGCTTCTGCTGCCGCTGCTCAAAAGGGCGCGTCCCCTGTGGGAATGAGACGCCGGCGCTACCGCGTGGCCCTGGCCGGTTACTACGGGTTCGGGAACCTTGGTGATGAACTCCTGCTCCGGGCTTCCCTGGAGTCTCTGGAGCGCTGCGGCGTGGCACGGGAAGCTGTCGTCGTCCTCTCCGGCGACCCTGAGGGAACAGCGCGGGACTTTTCCGTTGCGGCCGTCTCCCGCTGGAGCCCTGGCGAGGTGTGCCGGGCCCTTGCGTCCAGCGAGACGCTGCTTCTGGGAGGAGGCGGGCTCTTTCAGGACATCACGAGCCTTCGCTCCTGCCTGTGGTACTGGGGGCTGGTGCGGCTGGCCTGTCTCTGCGGGGCGCGCCCCTGGGCGCTGGGACAGTCCATCGGGCCTCTCCGGACCCGAACCGCGCGCCGGCTGGCGCGGGGGGCGCTGTCCTCGTGCAGCGTCATCCATGTTCGGGACGATCCCTCGATGCAATGGGCGGAGCGCCTGGGGCTCCGGGCCATCCGGGGGGAGGATCTGGCCCTGACCCTCGCGATGCCGGCGCAGGGTGCCTCTGAGGGGGCCGGAGGGAAACTTCTGCTCAACCTGAGGCCTGTCTCCAGGGAGGAGATGGCGTGTTTCCTGACCCTGGCCGCGCCCTGTGCCCGCGCTTTCAATGGGGAGGTCATCGGCGTGGCGCTCTCCGGTGAGGACAGGGTGTTGCTGGAGCAAATGCAGCGGGAGGGAAAACTTCGCCTCTCCCGTGTCGCCCTCGTAAAGGGGATGGAGGATATCGCCTCGCTCTGGAGCGGGGCCTCGGCGGCTCTTGGGATGCGGCTCCATTTTGCTGTGATTTCTTCCATCTACAAGGTCCCTCTTGCCGTCCTGCCCTACGACCCCAAGGTCGCAGCCTTCGCCGGACGGGTGGGGGCCCCCTGCATAAAGGCTCCGCTGAACGGGCCTTCTTCCGGTTCGTGGACTGCGGCGTGCTGTCCGCGCCTTCCGCAGTCTCAGGAGGCGCTTCGGGTTGAGTTGGACGGAATCTGCCGGACTGTGCTGGGCACGGCAAAAGAAGAGGAAAGGCCTGAGGGGGCTGTTTGATAAACCGGATAATATTCCGGTTTTTGAAACCAGCCGATACCCCCGGCAGGGGGAGGTTGCGGGCGTGCTGACGAAAAATGGGCCTCCCCTTTACAGGAGCTGTCCCCCTCAGGGATGCCGTACCGATACGGTCCCGCGCCGCTCAGTTGGGATTGGGCCAAGACATGTCCTGCAGCCTGTTCCCGGTCCCGGGAAGGAACTCTGACAGGGACAGACGGTTGATGTCACCTGCCCCTGTTTTCTGTCCCCTGTTATCCTGTGGGGGAGACATTTTCTCAGGCCCAATGGCTGCCTGACTTCGTCACAGAACAATGAAAAACGGGATATCGCCGCTTTCCTTTGAGGCCTTCCTGGGTTATACTTTAAAATAACTTTGACGATAAGGATGTCCAGTCGGCAGGAAGCCCGCGAACGGGCGGACAGTCCGTGGATGTGGCATTTGTTGGCGGTGATGGAATGGATAAACGACGTATCGATGAGCTGGGCATTAGCTATGTAGAAAAATTATCTCTCTATGAAGAGTACGCCACGCGCATACGCAATCTGATTGAGGACCTGATTGAGCGTGATGGGGTGGAGTTTCACGCGATTGAGGGCTGGGCAAAAACTCCGGGCGAACTGCTTCAGCATCTAAATTCGCTGGAGGACCCCCCGCTCCCTTCCCTGAGCGGAAAGAACGCCCTTGCCAGTCTGGATTTGGTTACGGTGCGCGTGTTGCTGCGCTTCCCGGAGGATGTTTCCCGGATTGAGGAGATCGTCAGGTCGGAGTTCGAGGTTGACGAGTCCCGTTCCATACCCTCGAGCGGCCTTGAGGACCCCTTCCGTTTCGGGTACCCGGCCGTTGTCTACACTCTTGCGCTCTCAGACCCCCGGTGCAATCTGAGGGAATGGGAAAAGTATCAGGGGCTGACCTTCCGGCTGGAGCTGCGCACCATGCTCCAGGAGGCCTGGGCTACCATTGCCCCGAAGGTTAACCTGAGTGTCGGGGCCTTCTCAGAAAAGAAACTCAAACGCAAGCTCGTCCGTCTGGCGGCCCTTCTTGAGGAGGCTGACGAGGGGTTCCTCTCTCTGAGGGATGAGGCGCGGGATGAGGCTTTCCTTGTGCCTCCCGCTCCCCTTGCCGGGCGGACCCGTGAGGAACCCCTTGCGGTGGAGAGAACCTTCACCGATGAGGAGCTCTATCAATTCTTTAGGGAAGACCCCGGCCGCCTCAGTCACTGGAACGAGGTTGCCCTTGAAGCGGGTTTCCCCTCATTCAGTCCGGATTCTGCCTACCTCCGGGAGAGTTTTAAGCACCTTTGTCAGATTCTCCGCGCGGCGGGTATTGACACAATCTCCGAGGTGAGGAGCTTCCTGGCCGAAGTGGATGAGGACAGCCGGGGGCTGCGCCAGCTCCAGGCTGTCCGCAGTGCCTACGGGCAGAAGGAGCACTCTTCCGGCGAGACTAACTGGCGCATGGACCCCTTCTCGGCTATCTTCCTTCTTGTGCTCAACTTCCGCTGGGATATACTCAAGGACAAGGACCTCGTGAAACTCAACATCAAGCGCGGGTCCGACCGTATCAGCGGCATCGATTAAGGGGGCTTGAGGATGGACGGAGGGCTCAGTGTAAGATCTGTCCTGTTGTGGATGACCCTTTCCTATTTCATTGGCTCCCTGCCCACGGGCTATCTGGTCGCCCGGCTGGTCAGGGGAGTGGATATTCGGACGGTCGGTTCCGGCTCCATTGGTGCGACGAACGTCCGCCGCCTGATGGGGAAGGGCTGGGGGACATTTGTGGCCCTGGTTGATATGTTCAAGGGAGCGCTGGCGCTGCTGCTGGCTGCCCACGCCGGTGTCCCGGGCAACGGCACATTTTCTGACGATGCCTCCCTGCTGCTGGCCCTTTCCGCCCTCGCGGTGGTTGTGGGGCACAACTATCCCGTGTGGCTAAAGTTCCGGGGCGGCAAGGGCGTGGCCACCACCTACGGGACGATGTTCTTCGTCTGGCCTTACCCCTCCTTCGCCATCGTCCTGATGTGCGGGGCAATATGGTATGGCGTTATGAGTGTGACCCGTTATGTATCGCTGGCCTCCATGCTGTCCCTGGCGGCGATGCCAGCCTTCTTTTTGATGCTGGATGCCCCGCTGCCCTTCACCTGTGTGGCGGCAGTGCTGGCGGCGCTCTCCATCTTCCGCCACCGGGCGAACATCGGCCGGTTGATCCGTGGGGAGGAGAATGCCGTCTGAGCCTGGCCAGGGGGCAAAACCCTCTTCTTCCCGGGTGCGGTGTGTGTTTGAGGAGCCGCCGTCGGGAGAAAAAAGCGGCCATGGGGAACTGATGCCCTTCACCCTGGAGCTGGGGGATGGCGGCCCCCCTCTGTGGGGGACCCTGCGGCGCAGCCCCCGCTCCAAACGCATCCGTCTGATCGTCGATGAACGCGGCCTGACCGTTACGGTTCCCCCGTCCTTCCGATTCAAAAATAATCTGACACCACTTCTGGAAAAACACCTTGCCTGGATATTGCGGAGCGTGGACAGGGTCTCTTTGCGCGCGAAAGAACGGGGACGCTACCCTGTGACGCTGCCGGATCATATCACGCTCCCGGCACTGGGGGAGTCCTGGGCTGTTGAGCTCGTGCCGCCGGAGGATTGTCCGGCAGGGAGGAGGCTGCGCCTTTCAGCGCAGGGGGGCGTCATCCGCCTTTCCCGTGCCGCCACTCAGGCCGAGGCGCTGAGGTCCCTGCGGACCTGGCTGCGGCTCCGGGCCAGAGCGGCTCTTCCGCCTCTTTTGCGGGAGCTGGCCGCGGAGTTTGTGGGGCCCGATGCCGTGGCCCGCGTTTTCGTCAAGGAGCTGAAGAGCCGCTGGGGGAGCTGTTCATCGCGACGGAACATCAATCTGAACGCCCGCTTGCTCTTCCTGCCGCCGGACCTTGTGCGGCACGTCATGCTCCATGAGCTTTGCCATCTGGCGGAGATGAACCACAGCTCGGCCTTCTACGCCCGCCTGAACGCCATGGACCCCGAGGCGCCCCGCCACATCGCGGAACTCCGCACGGCCTGGCGTCTCATCCCGGCCTGGGCGGCGGAGCCGCTGTGAGAGGCCTGAAAAGAACAGCCGGCCGCCCCTTTTAAGGGCATGGCCGGCTGTAATCAATTACAGAACCGGGAGGCAGCTACCCTCCGTAGGTCAGCTTCACGATTGCCGTCGTCACCGGCGGACAGAACGTCAGGAGCAGCAAAAGCGCCACCAGCAGAAGGTAGAACGGGATGGCCTCCTTCATGAAGGTCCTGGTCTTGCAGCCCGTGACGGAGCAGGTGACGAACATCAGCGTCCCCATGGGCGGTGACAGCGCACCGATGGCGTTGTTGAAGATGTAGATCATGGCAAACTGAATCTCATCGATGCCATACTGCCGCGCGATGGGGGCCAGCAGCGGGACAAGGACAATCATCGTCGCGTTGCCCTCAATGAACATCCCCACAATGAGGACGAAGATGTTGACCGCAATGAGGAAGGCGTACTTGTTGGGGCATATCGAGACGATGAACTCCGTGAGCTGCTGGGGAATGCGCTCCTTCGTCAGCACCCAGGAGAACACCGACGCCGCCGACACGATCAGCATGATGCCGCCCGTGGTGCAGACGGTCTCCTTGCACGCCTGGAGGATGCCCTTAATGCTCAGCTCGCGGTAAAGCAGCCCCAGGATGATTGCGTACAGAATGGCGATGGCCCCGGCCTCCGTGGCGGTGAACACGCCGAGGCGGATTCCCCCGATGATGATAATGGGAAGGCACAAGGGCAGCAGCGCCGGGCGCAGGTGGTTCCAAAGCTCCGCGCCGGACAGCTTTTTGCTGCGGATGGGCAGGTAGCCTCGCTTCTTCGAAATAAAATGCACCAAAATCATCATGCCGATGCACAAAGAACCGCCCACGGTGATGCCGGACATGAACAGCTTGCCGATGGACACGTCCGCGATGCAGCCGTAGAGAATCATCGCGATTCCCGGCGGGATGAGGGGCGTGATCATGGCCGAGGCCGCGGTCACCACCGAGGAGAACTCCTTG
>JAIKZX010000047.1 GCA_024681935.1 Fretibacterium sp. | reverse complement strand
TCCGTGATGAGCTTCCCCGCGCCGTGTCACGGGATGTCAGCGGCAACGATGGTGAGACTGGAAAAACGAAGGACTTCCCGGCAACAGCGAAGATCAGCTACACCGGGAGCAAGGATCTGACAAACCTGTATATGGATGTTTTACGCACGGACCCTGACGGGACGGAGAACCGCGTTGCGACCCGCATCATCCCTGCGCTGTTCCGGAACACTGAGCGTGAAGTCTCCTTCATCATATCGCCTGAAAAAATGGAAAAGGGCTTCTTCACCGTGGACATTACCGGTGACGGTGTGAGCCTGCACTGGCCCAAGGCCTCTTCCGGCGGTGGGTCTTCCGGCGGCGGCTGCAATATGGGGCCGGGCGGCCTTGCCCTGCTGGCGCTTTCGGCGCTGTTCCTTATGAAGAAGGTTTACCCACGTTTATAACGGACTCTTTTTTGTGGAGGTCGGGCCCCCTTGGGGGCTGACCTCTTTTCAGGTGATAGGATTCAGGACAGCTTTATTTTTTCGATTTCAGGAAAGGGGTTATTTGAGTGAAATTCAGGAAAATTGCTTTTGGATGCGTAATGCTGGGGGTAATGCTCTGCTCCGTCGGGACAGCTCTGGCTGACGTGTGGGATACGGTGAAGGAGGCCTATGTGTTTTCCTTCCCGCTGGTGCTGATGGACGTTTCCAAGACGGTGGGGACAAACACCGTTGAGGCGACGGAAAAGAAGGCTCCGGAAAATCAGTTCCTTCACGCCAAAACGCTGGCAACGGCGGCGTTCCGACAGGTCGTCACGCCCAACGTGGACACGCTCTACTCCCAGCTCTTCCTGAATCTGTCCGACGACGCGGTGGTGATCCACAAACCGGCGGCGGACCGCTTCCTCTCGCTGGAGGTTATGGACGCATGGTCAAACTGCGTGACCGTTCTGGGCACGGGCGGCAAGAACGACACGGAAAGGGAGAGGACGTATCTGTTCACGGGCCCGAACTTCACCGGTACGGTCCCGGAGGATATGACGCAGGTCAAGATGCCTACGGCAATCGGCTGGATCCTCGGCCGGACAGTGTGCTCCGGTGACACCGACCTTGAGAACGTCTATGCCATTCAAAAGAACCTGACCTCCCGGCCGTTCAGTGGCGGGGACTGGCCGAAGGGGACCTATGACCCGGCAAACGAGTTCACCCCTATCGAGCGTGCGCAGAAGATGAGCGCGAAGGAATTTTTCGACAAGGTCAACAAGCTGCTCGTGACCAATCCCCCTTCTCCCAAGGACGATGAAATGCTGGACAAACTGGCAAAAATCGGCGTGGGGGCGGGCCTGACCTTCGACGAGTCCATCCTGAAGGACAGTGACGGCACGAAGTGGAAGGCCATGACCGGCAGCATCCGGAATGAGCTTGTGGCTTCTGTCAAAAAAGCCGGCTACGCAAAACAGATTGGCGCTTTCAACTTCTTTGGCGAGCCCATCGCAGAGTTTGAAAAAGCCTACGAGTACCGGTGCCTTGTGGCGATCGATGCTTTTGGGGCCAATCCGACCTACATCGCCATTTATCCCAGTGCCACCATTGACGATGACAAGGACAAACTCAACGCGCAGAACAGCTACGTGCTGCACTTTGACAAGGTGCCGCCGGTGAAAACGCACGGCTTCTGGTCCGTCACGGCCTACGGCGACGACAACTTCCTCATTGACAACGAGCTGAACCGCTACTGCATCAACGATAGGAGCGGTGCGAAGGTCAACGACGACGGCTCCCTGGACATTTACCTCCAGGCCACGAAGCCCACGGACGAGTCGAAGGTGAGCAACTGGCTGCCCGTTGGGACGGCGGGCTTCCACCTTCACATGAGGATATACCTGCCTGAGGACAGCGCGCTGGATGACACGTGGACCTGGCCGACCATCAAGAAGATGGGTGGTGGCGAGGTCCCGGCGAAGTCTGAGGTTAATGCTGATGACCTCAGCAAACTGTTGGGGGGTGCAACAGTCCATACAAACCTTCCCACGGAATCTGCTGACAGGACAGGAGATAAGGCCAACGAAGACAGGTCGGAGATGGCTTCGTCAATAAAGAGCGCCTTTGCGGCGGAGAACCTTGAAGTCAGTGGTGACATCGCCTATATTCCCATGCGCGTGCTGTCGATCGATCAGGCGGGTATTTACGTGTTGGGAATAAAGGACCTTCTTGT
The DNA here is from genome assembly GCA_024681935.1 of Fretibacterium sp. Lineage (GTDB taxonomy): Bacteria > Synergistota > Synergistia > Synergistales > Aminobacteriaceae > JAFUYV01. The sequence continues at coordinate 1,282 of JAIKZX010000047.1, read as the reverse complement.
GAAGAACGACATCAAGGCGGATTACAGGCTGTTTGGGTTCGTGACCAACGGGAGCGGCAAAGTGAAGGCAAGCAGCGTCAATGTTAACCTTGCAGAGGCAACAGCGCCTGGTACGAATGACGTTGTCTTTGTGAAGAACACCGCAAGCCCAACGGAGACCATCAAAGTGGTTCCTCAGGATCAGGATGTTGCGGCGGTTGCAAACCTTGAGAAGGGCCAGGCTTATGTGACCATTGCCGGTGCTAATCCCAAGATTGGTGGCGTAACCAGCAACAAGGGCAGCGGCGGCTGTGATGCGGGCTTTAGCGGCCTTGCCTTATTGGCGCTTTCGGCACTGTGCCTGAAGAAACACCGCTAAGGAAATTTTTAAGTAAGAACACCGCCGGGGGCAATCATGTCCCCGGCGGTTTTTAATGTATAATCTAACGGTGTCTGGAGAAGACGTCAGCGCTTCAGGACAAGGGCAGGAAGGGGACAGAAAATCGTTATGACGGAAAAACCTATGGATGAGGGCTTTGACCTTATTATCGAGCCTCGCCGGACGACGGCGGACTTCATCCGCGAGCTCATCCATTACCGTGAGCTTTTCTTTTTTTTGGCGTGGCGGGACATCATCGTGCGTTACAAGCAGACAGCGGTCGGCGTCCTCTGGAGCGTCATCCGCCCGTTGCTGAGCATGGTGATCTTCACCCTCGTATTTGGCCGCGTGGCGAGGCTGCCAAACGATGGCGTGCCATACCCCATCCTTGTTTACTCCGCCATGCTGCCCTGGCAGTACTTTTCCAGCGCCCTGGGGACGAGTGCCAATTCGCTTATCAACGGTGCTCCCCTGGTCAGCAAGATTTACTTTCCCCGTCTGATTTTGCCCACGTCCTCCATCCTGGCCAACGTGGTGGACTTCCTCATCTCCTTCGTCCTCCTCTGTCTTTTGATGCTCTTGTACCGGTTCATGCCCTCGTCCAGAATCGTGTTGCTGCCAGTGTTCTTCATTCCGGCGACGTTGACGGCTCTGGGGTTTGGCTACTGGTTCTCGGCCTTGGGCGTGAAGTACCGCGATTTTCAGTACATTGTGCCGTTTATGCTGCAGCTGGAGCTCTTCATCTCGCCCGTGGGGTTCTCCAGCTCCATCATCCCGGAGCGACTGCGGCTGCTCTACAGCCTCAACCCTATGGTTGGGGTGATTGATGGTTTTCGCTGGTGCATTCAGGGAACGACAGAACTCTATCTGCCGGGGGTCTTCTTCTCTGCGGTTATTTCACTCCTTGTTTTCTTCAGCGGGATA
>JAIKZX010000023.1 GCA_024681935.1 Fretibacterium sp. | reverse complement strand
GTTATGCTGATGGCCAGCGCGGCCTTTGCACTTGAGCCCATGCCGGGCGGAACGAAGCTCACCTTCACCACCGGCGGCACTCAGGGAACCTATTACGGCTTCGGCAGTGTCCTGGCCGGGAAGGTCGGGGAGAAGACCAGCACCACCATCACCGCCATCTCCTCCGGCGGATCCAAGGCCAACATTGAGGCAATGGATGACGAAGACGCGCAGCTCGGTTTTGTTCAGACCGACGTGGGGGCTTACGCTTTCCGCGGGATGCGCCTGTTTGAGAGCAAGATTGACAACTTCTCCACCGTTGCCAACCTTTATATGGAGCAGGTGCAGATTGTCACCCTTGATCCGAAGATCAGGACCGTGGCCGATCTGAAGGGCAAGAACGTCTCCGTCGGCGCGGCTGGCTCCGGTGTGTATTTCAACGCGGTGGACGTGCTGAAGGCCTATGGGCTGGATGTTGAGAAGGATATCAAGCCGACGTACCAGTCCTTCGGCGACAGCGTTGAGGCGCTCCAGGACGGCAAGATTGATGCCGCTTTCATCGTGGCCGGTGCTCCCACCACGGCTGTCACCTCCCTTGCCGCCACAAAGAAGGTCTTCCTGGTTGGCTTTGACGATGATCACATCCTCAAGCTCATCGCGGAGTCTCCTTATTACACCAAGAACGTCATCAAGAAGGACGTCTATGGGACGGACACCGATATCACCACCGTTGCGGTGGGTGCGGTTGTCATTGCCCGCGACGATGTTTCCGAGGCGGATGTCTTCAACTTCCTGTATGGCGTTTTTGAGAACAAGGACGACATCACGAAGGCCCACGCAAAGGGCGCGGAGCTGAACCTTGAGTTTGCCGCTTCCTACTCTGCGGTGCCCTATCATCCCGGCGCGATCAAGTACTTCAAGGAGAAGGGAATTACGGTGACGGGCAAGTAACTCGTCCCATTCTGTGAACCGGTAATTGTTCCATATGGACGGCTGTGGCGCTTAACAGCAGCCACGGCCGTCTTTTTATGATACGGATTCATCATTACGGAAAGGGGGACGTTTTATGGATCCCAACGAGAAGGTTCCGTCCATGCCTGAAACTGCCGCTGCGGACGTCGACGTGGGAACGGCGAAGGACGTTGAGGAGGTCATGAAGAAGTATGACCGTGAGTCCAATGTCCGCGTCTGGACAGGAACCCCAAAGCAGTTGGTCAGGCTTCTGTCAGCGCTGTTTTCGTTGTTCTGCATCTGGGTGACGCTCTTCAGCACAGCCATGCCGGAGGTTCGGCTGAATGTCTTTCTGGCCCTCATCCTGATCATCGGCTATCTGAATTACCCCATCAAAAAGGGATCCTCGTCAAACGGTCAGCGGGGACCTGACAACGGCATCTCCATCACGCTGACTCTGAGGGCTGAGAATGAGGTCAACACCCTGCCGTGGTACGACATTGTGTTTATGCTCGCGGGGGTCATTCCGCTACTGTATTTCGCCTGGAACGCAGAATCGATTATCAAGCTGGCGCTGAGAGTCACAAGTCCCCGGAACCCGAACTACGCGCTCATGACCGGCATGGCCATTGCAGCGATTCTGTCTCTGATGGAACTGTGCCGGCGCTGTGTGGGCATTCCCATCCTGTGCGTGGTGGGCGTGCTGCTGTTCTACGCCTTCTCCACGGTGCGCTTCGGCAAGGTCGTCTACGATCTGTACTACTCCACAGGTGACGGGCTGAGGAGCACCCCCATTGAGGTGTGCGCGAAGTATATCGTTGTGTTCATCATATTCGGGGCGTTCCTTGAGCGCACGGGAATATCCGCTTTCTTCATCAACCTGGCCAATGCCGTGGCCGGCGCTTCGGCCGGCGGCCCCGCCAAGGTGGCAGTCATCTCCTCGGCGCTGTGCGGGATGGTTTCCGGTTCCTCCGTGGGCAACACGGTCACAACCGGTTCCATCACCATCCCCATGATGAAGCGGACGGGCTATCAGCCTCAGTTTGCCGGGGCGGTGGAGGCCGCAGCGTCGACGGGCGGCCAGATCATGCCTCCCATCATGGGAGCGGCCGCTTTCCTCATGGCCGAATACATGGGTATTCCCTATGCCCAGGTGGCGTTGAAGGCCATTCTTCCCGCCGTCCTGTACTTCGCGGGCATCTACATTGCTGTTCACCTTGAAGCGAAGAAGCTGGGCCTGAAAGGCATCTCCAGAGAGGAGCTGCCCCGCGTGCTGTCGCTCCTTCCAAAAGTGTACCTGCTGCTGCCGCTGATCGTTCTGGTTGTGATGGTGTCCACCAATATGTACACCATGCAGTTCTCTGCAGCGGTGGCCATCGGTATCGCCATCCTTGTGGGACTTGCCAACCCGGACGAGCGCATCACCTTTACCCGCATCATCGACGCGCTGGAGGCCGGCGGCAAGGGGACCGTCACAGTGGCGGTGGCCTGTGCCATGGCGGGTCTTGTGGCCGGCTGCATCACCTCAACAGGACTGGCCTCAGAGCTTATCACGATGGTGGTCAACATCTCCGGCGGGCACGCTTTCATCGCTCTGATTCTGACCATGCTTTGCTGCATCGTGCTGGGTATGGGTGTTCCCACGACGGCGAACTACTGCATCATGGCGGCGACCTGCGCCCCCATCCTGATGGCCCCGGCTATTGGCATTCCCAAGGTCTGCGCTCACTTCTTCGTGTTCTACTTCGGAATTGTCGCGGACATCACGCCGCCGGTGGCTCTTGCGGCCTACGCCGGAAGCGCCATTGCGAAGGCTCCTCCCATGAGGACTGCTTTCAACGCCACGCGCCTGGCTATCGCGGCATTCATCGTGCCGTACATTTTCGCCTTCAGTCCGGCGATGTTGTTTGAGGAACTGACCCCAATTATCTCGATTGCGGGCGCAAGCCCATGGGTCAACAACATCCTGATCTTCCTTGAGGTGGCTGTGATATGCCTCACGTCGCTTTTGGGCATCTTTGGCGTGGCGACGGCCCTGAACGGGTATCTGTACCGGCCCATCAACCCGCTGTTCCGCCTCGTGATGGGCGTGGGCGGCCTGTGCATGATGGTCCCCGGCGTCATGACGGACGTGGTTGGTCTGGCCCTGCTGGGCATGGTCTGTGCCTTACAGTACATGGGACGGGAACGCGCCGTGGCTTAAAGACGATAAGAGGGAGGGGCTGGTGCCCCTCCCTTGTTTTAGAACCACTTGAAAGCTTCAGATTACGGCACGTTGCCGGAACACAGTGGGGCAACAAGAAGTATATAAAATACCTTGAGGCGCTGAACGGCGTCTACCTTGTCGGGTGATGGGCTATAACCTAATTCGCACTTGATTCTTGATGATACTCTATCGCTTAGGAGTAAATTTGTAATTTACTGTTGCTGTCTATAGGCACGGCCGAACTTATGACAGATCCTAAGCTAGCAGGAATTCCGCAAATTTAAAATCAAGCTCCGTGTCGATGTCCACACTTCTTTCCTGAGCCATGATGTAAGCATAGCTTCCTTTTCGATATAAGAACGGGTCGCTTTTGGATTTTTCAATATTGACGATATAGATTGCTCCGTTGAGACGGTAGAATTTCCCTATGTCCTGCCGCCGTCCGCTGTTCTCTCGCCGGATAAAACCATCCAGTTCCAAAGTATCTGGAAGCCGCCCACACCACAGTGGGGAGTGTTCTGCCTCGCACACCGACACCACCGCAAGAGCGTTCTTCTGTTTATAGAGGTCATAAGCTTTTCTGATATCTTCAGCTGTGCGAAGCGGAGATGTAGGTTGCAGCAGGCAGTAGGCATCAAATTCCTGTCCTCTCATCTGGTATTCTCGCAAGACTTCCGAGATTACAGCACCTGAACTCGCGGTATCCGAAGCTGTGGTGGCGCTGCGAAGGAAGGGCACCGACGCACCGTACTCCCTCGCAATCTTCGCATAGTGCTCTGAGTCTGTGGAGACCATCACCTCGTCAAATTGCTTCGAGCGGAGTGCCGCCTCAATGGACCAGGCCATCAGCGGTTTGCCCCCCAGCGACCGGATGTTTTTGTCCTTAACTCCTTTTGACCCGCTGCGGGCCGGGATGATCGCAAGATTTTTCATAGTCTCACTTCCAGATTATAAAATTTTTTCTTCAAGCCGATTTCCTGACGGACAACTTCAATGCTCTTTGCCGCAATGCGGGGTGCTGCACGTCCATCTCCGTAAGGTGATACCACCATCTTACAGCGAACCTTCATTTCAGGGCTCATCGCTTCTTTGATGGCATGAACAATGGAAGCCGCATCCGGCGCGCAGTTCACAACACTCTCCGCCCGGAGCCGCCCCTTCTGTCTGTCGCCAATGTTGACGGTGGGGACGTGGAGGGCTGGTGCCTCGATGATTCCGCTGGAGGAGTTACCAATGACAAACTGGGCGTATCGCATCAGGGACAGATAGCGGCGTGTTCCCAGGGACGCGAAAATATGCAGATTAGAGATTTTTCCCTTCACCTCGTCCAGCAGCACATTGACAACCTCCCCCCCCTGGTCCGCGTTGGACTTCGTGACAAGAAAATCGATGTCGGGAAACGAGCGGATCGCATCAAACAGGGCATTCAACTGAGTGCGGATGTCGCCATCCTCAAGGGTCACGGGGTGATAGGTGCAGAGCGCGTATTTTTCATTGGAAAAAGAGACGCTTACCATGACCTCTGCTTTGGTGAGCGTCGCGATATTCAGGATGTTGTCAATGCTGGTCGAGCCGTAGCTAAAGACTCGCTCCGGCGCCTCGCCCAGTTGGATAACGCGTTTTCGGCTCTCCTCATTGGATGGAAAGTGCAGATAGCTCATCTTTGTAATAGCATGACGAATACACTCATCAATGGCCCCCTCCGTCGTGTCTCCGCCGCCGATATGAAAAATCGGCGTTCGCGTGTTGACCGCCGCCATGGCCACCGACAAGGTCTCATACCTGTCCCCAAGGAGAATGACTGCATGGTATTTTTGTTCTGAGAACATCGCTGTGAATCTCACCAGGGCTTCTGCCTGATTTTTTGAGATATCCAGTGCGCTTGCGGAATCAACGGAGATGGGGAGCTCATGGTCGATTCTGGTCCCGTCCTCCCGAATCTCCGCCACAGTCAAACCATAGGCGGGGCTCAGGTGCGTCCCCGTCACGATCAGCTCCACGCGCAGGTTCTCGTCCTCGCGCTTCCGCAATTCCCTAATGATCGGGGCAAGCAGGCCATACTCCGCCCTTGTTGAGGTGACCACCGCGATTTTCTTCATAGTGAAATCAGCTCGTCTTCCTGAAAATCACGCACTGCCTGTGTCCCCAGCACCTCAAACCACCGCATGGGGCTGACGCCATTCCCTGGGCGCTTCACCGTGATGTTCTCTCCTGTAAAAACTTCGCCCTTTCTGATGTTTCTCAGGGCTACGATGCTCTTTCGGGCGATAGCGATGTTTTTTTCCTCAGACTCTGAGGGCTCCTTCACTCCCGTGCCCAGCGCGAGTTCCACGTTACGGATACCCCGAACCATCGCGGTCAGTCCCTCCGGTTCCAGACTGGCTTTATGATCAGGGCCCTCCATGTTCCGGTCCAGCGTGAAGTGCTTTTCTATGATGATGGCTCCCAGCGCAGCGGCAGCGATGGGGATATCTATTCCCAGGGTATGGTCGGAGTAACCCACCTCGCAGTGAAAAGTGTCCCGCAGGGTGAGCATGGCCCGCAGGTTAACGTCCTTCATGGGCGTTGGGTATTCCGTGTTGCAGTGCAGCAGCGTGACAGGGCCGGAGCCATCCTTCTTCAGCACCTCCATCGCAGCACTCACCTCTTCCAGTGTGCTCATGCCCGTAGACAGGACAACAGGTTTCCCCGTCCTCGCAATACGCAGCAGATAGGGCAGATTCGTGATCTCACCGGAAGGGATCTTCCAAAATGGCATATCCATCGAGATGAGGAAATCGATGCTCTCAAGATCAAAGGGAGTCGATAGAAATTGAATACCGGCCTGGACACAATACTCCTTCAGTTCCGCAAACTCCTTATAGGACAGCTCCAACCTGCGGAGCATGTCCTGCTGGGAGCCCTCTCCCACGGTGACCTTTTGATAGGCCGCCCTTCCGGCGCCGCAGGACGCCAGGTTTTTTGCCCTGAACGTCTGGAATTTCACGCAATTCGCCCCAGCGGCACGAGCAACGTCCACCAGCCTGCGGGCGGTATTAACGTCCCCGTTGTGATTGACACCGGCTTCGGCGATGATACAGATTCCCATCTAATCCACCACCCTGCAGGGACTACCCCAGGCCCGGACATTATCGGGAATATTTTTCACGACCACACTACCCATCCCCACTATGACACCACGGCCTATTTTCGATTGCTGTCGGACAGCGGATCCTGCACCAATATGAGTGTCCTCTCCAACGACGACTTCGCCGCACAGGACCGCGCCGGGGCTAATGTGGACAAAATCCCCAATGACGCAGTCGTGCTCAATGATTGCCCCCGTATTGATAATGGCGCACCTGCCCACCCTGCTCCCGGAGTTGAGGACAGCACGCTTGCCAATAAACGTCCCATCTCTCACCTCCACATCGCGTGCGATGACCGCAGTGGGGTCAATAATTGCGGGGACATAATAACCAAGCGATGTCACCTTTTTGAACAGCCTCCGGCGAAGGGCGGTATCTCCAACGCTGCCCACGGTGATAAAAGCCTCGTTCCAGCCCTCCGCAAACAGACGCGGCAAATCGCAGTCCCTTCCAACAACAGGGAGCCCCATCTCGCCTGCCTGGTCCTGCTGCACTGCGTCCCCTTCAACAATTCCCACCTGGGTATAAAGAGACAACACAGCGTCTGCAACGGAGTGGCAATGCCCGCCCCCGCCAATCAGTAATATCTTCCTCTCCGCAGCGCCGCTCTCCATCACTCCACGCCCAGCCTTTCGCGCATCTTCTCCAGCTCTGAGAACTCTCCCATGTCCAGCCAGTCGGCCTCGCTGACGGGAAAGGCCGCCACCCTTCGCCCCTTCTGTCTCTCACGCTCCACAATATCAGGAAAGCCAATAGAGATATCATCCTCAATATCCTCAAGCACCTCCGGCTCCACAACGTAGATCGCCGTGTTCGTCAGGAAGGAAAGCTGCGGCTTTTCCCGTATTGCGGACTCTATACGCCCGTTCTCCCCCATTTCCACGATCCCATAGGGGATGGGGAACGTCTTGTAGGCGCATACCATTGTGACCACGTTGCGGTGCTCGCGGTGGAACGTCAGGATATCCTCATAATCCGAGAGGAGGAGGTTATCACAGTTCGAGAAGAAGAATGTCCCGCTCATTTTTCCTTTCAACAGGCACAATCCGCCTCCCGTCCCAAGGGGCTTGTCCTCGTCATACCAGGAGATATTGTAGGGCGTTTCGTTTTCGTAAAAATAGGCCTTCAACAGATGCCGTTTATAGTTCACAATGATGTGGAAATCATCGCATTCATATTTTTTGAACTGCTGCATGATGTGCTCAATGATGGGCAGGTCCCCGATGGGGATCAGTGGCTTCGGCAGGATCCGCGTGAAGGGGTCCAGCCGCGTCCCCTTTCCTCCTGCGTTGATGACCACGGGGATTTTTAAGGAAGCGTGCTGCTCCGGCCTCTCTCCAATATAGATGTCAATCACGCGGCCAGTGTGGTCCACAATAGGAATGGCGCTGTAGTTTCTTTTATGCCAGAGCCCCAACGCGGCCTCCCGTGTGTGCGCAAACTTCGGAGCCTTGTTCGCCGCCTGACTGGCATTATCCTCAAGGCTCCCGCCCCTCAGGAGGAAACGACGGACGTCTCCATCCGTCAGGGTCCCCACCAGCCGCCTCTCCGCGTCGATTAGGATAAGGACCCCGCTAGTGTTTTTGTCAATTTTTCGCATAGCGTCCGCCACGGTCAGCCCTTCAACCCCCACGAATTGTTCAAGCTCGGAGTGCGTCATTGTGCAAGCTCCTTCAACAGGGATTTGATCTCTCCAGCCACGCAGCGGATTTCATCTTCTGTGATCTGCGTGCTGCACGGCAGGTTCAGGATCCGCCTGGCATAATAAGGAGCTTTCTCCATCCGATAGGCCGTTTCGTCCCGATATGGCTCCTGTTCATTGATCAGGCCCCAGATCGCGCGGGTCTCAATGTTTTTTTTCTCCAGCGCCGTGATAATCTCCCGCATGGAATTCCTTATCCTGTCCCGGTCTAACTTCAGAGAATAGAACCATCGGTTAGAGGCCGTTCCCTCCCGGAAGGGCATCATCTCCACCAGGTCAAAACCTTTAAACAGAAATCTGTACAGCTCATAGTTCCTGTTCTTCCTTGCGATGAACTCTTCAAGCTCCTCCATTTGAGCGACGCCCAGCGCGGCCTGGAGGTTCGTCATCCGGTAGTTGTAGCCCACCTCATTGTGAATGTAATAATGCGGGTCATTCTTCGCCTGTGTAGAGAGATAACGTATATGCTCCATGGCCTGGGGATCACGTGCCGCAACAGCCCCGCCACCGCCTGTTGTAATGATTTTGTTACCATTGAAGGAAAAGGCCCCGAAGTCCCCTATCGTCCCCGCGTATTTCCCGGCAAACCGGCCCTCCGTGTAGTGTGTCCCAAGGGCCTCTGTTGCGTCCTCGATGACCTTCAGGTTAAATTCTCTGGCTACTTCCATGATGCCGTCCATATTTGCCATGTTGCCAAAGACATGCACCACAACAACAGCCCGGACCCTTTTTCCGTGATAGCTCAGCGCGCCATCTTTAAATTCGCACTCCTGCTCACAAAAAGCTCTCAACTTGATGGGGTCCATGCAGAAGCCATCGTCGCAGTCAATGAAGATGGGGCTGGCAAACTGATATTTCACGGGGTTGACCGCCGCGATGAATGTTATTGGCGGGACCAGCACCGCGTCGCCGGGCCGCACCCCGGCCTCGATCATGGAGAGGTGCAGGGCCGCTGTTCCGCTCTGACACGCGGCCATGCCCTCCACGTGGAGAAACTTCGCCAGCTCCTGTTCCAGCCTCGTAACATAAGTCCCACCCGTGGAAACCCAGCCCTGCTTGAGAGCGTCGTCCACGTATTTTTTCTCGTTCCCCTCAAAATTAGGAATGGATAACGGTATCATCCCTGCCATAGCCCATGCCTCCCTTACATCTTTATTTTACATCTTTTCATCCAGCGAATGGCCCTTTTCGATATGCCTGAAGTTAGGTAAATATTCCTCAAGTGCTACGACCACGTCATTCTTCGATGCGTCCTCTTGCGCAAATATCCGCTCAAGCCTGTCAAAAAGACGTCCCAGTTTTTCCTGGTCACCAAGTTCCTTCCCGGTGATGACGCCAAGAGCGGCAAAACGGTCTAAATCCAAGGGTTCATCCTCCGTGAAGAATTCCTCAAAGGGCTTCTCACCGGAGGTGGCGGAGGGCTCATAGCGCACAGGATAGTCCTTTCCACCATCCCTCAGGGCCTCTGCCCGCTCAAGGGCCTCCTGATCCGAGCCGCACCGGAGGACGTTGTAGCCGCACTCCCGCAGCAGGGCCGTGGCAATCTCGTCAAAGCTCATCATCTGCGCCCGCTCCAGCCTGGGGAAGAATATCTCCCGGTTCTTGCCCAGGAAGCAGGCAAGCATACAGATCTGCCCGCTCTCCTCCGGGGAGACGAAGTAGCGCCTCACGTCCAGGGGCGCGCTGAGGGGCTGCAGCTTCGCGAGGCGGGCCAGAAAACCCGTCGGCAGGGAGCCGTTGGAGAAGGCGACGTTGGCAAACCGCGCGGTCTTCACGGGGAAGTTGTCTGAGTAACTGAAGATAAGGTCTTCCATGATGCGCTTGCTGGCGCCCATGATGTTGACGGGGTTGGCCGCCTTATCCGTGGAGACACAGAAATATGCTCCCGGTGGAAACTCCGCCATGAGGTCAAGGAGCCGCCGCGCGTTCAGGAGGTTGTTGCGGACAAGTGCTTCAATCGAGAAAATATCTTTTTCGCTTCGGACATGCTTGTGGGCGGAGAAGTTCGCCACAATGTCAAAGCCGCCCCGATGCCGGAACATCCTCTCAAACGTGGGAGAGGCGAAGTCCATGGGATAGGGGAGGTAGTTGTTCGGGACAGGCATCCCTTGGGTTGAGCGGAGATCACGCGTCAGTTCCGTCAATGCGTTCTCGTTAGTGTCCACCACCACCAGAGACGACGGTCGGAAGGGCAGAACCGACCGTATGAAGGATGAGCCAATGCTCCCCGCGCCACCAATGACCAACAGGCTCTTCCCAGATATCCTCTTCTCCAAAACGGCGCGGTTGGCCTCCATGTCCTGAAGAAACAGGCTCTGCTCCCGTTTTGTCACATACTTCTCTATAAATCTCTCAACGTCCAGCATCATTGGGACCTCATTTTCTTTTATTATTTTTTTTACCTGCGCCCTTCAGCACCCCACGTTTTTGTTTTGCTTTATTGGGCCCCGCAACGCGCGTGGGGTGTTTCTCCACCTCTCTTGCCACCTTTGCCCTCTCTTTAATTCTCTGAATGAATTTGTCAAAGTTCACATGGTCGAAAACGGTCAATGCCCCGCCCCTCGTGGCGTTCAAAATCGTAATCCCATGCTCCTCGGCATACTGCCGCGCTGCCTCAAAGGCCAGAGTAGCCTCGTTGGGGCAGTAGAAAGCGTAGTTATCCTCCTTGCCGTCATAGGTGTCTTCGAGGTAATCCTCGCAAAAATGGTTTTGCTTCACCTCATGATTGATGACAAACCGCCCAGGAATGCTGGGGCTGTTGAAAAACGGCTCCGGGTTCTGTCGCACATGGGGGGCGATGTTCCAGGCCCTCTGGTACTGATGGTCCACACCCAGCAGAATGAGTTCCTTGAAGCCCAGATACACGGCGAGCTGGATATTGACGTAAGTGGCGCTCATGCCTTGGTGCACGACATCAGCAAAGTCCTCAGAAAATGGAGATCGCACACCCCGCTGCACCCAATGCTCCGCGTTGAACTCCAGGTGGAAGGGCAATGCCCCCTCCACGGGGTACATTTTCTGGTCCGGTAGCACGCCAATGAGCTTCAGCTCTGCGGGAATGGCCGACATCTCCGGCATGGAGACCTTGATGATCTCTGGGTCAAGAGCTGTGAAAAACGTGGGCCGCCAGTCCGTTTTGCGGAAAATTTTATAAATTCGATGGGAGGCGATAGAGAACTCTCTTTTGATTTGGTCCAAGTCCTTTGCCTTCAGGCTGGGCCCGTTGCCGATGATAAAGCATCGCTGGCCCTCAAAGCGGCCTTTATATTCTCTTAATACATCCACCGCCTGTTCAAAGGGGGGATCGATCTCCTCGACCTTCACCTCGTGCCCCATCAACTTGTCCAGGTCTATGCGGGGAAAGACCTCAAGGAAGCCGCCCCGGGTGGCGTTCATGATTTTTATTCCGTGCTCGTCACCGTACTTTTTTGCCGCCCGATAGGCCAGTGTCACTTCGTCGATGTTATAACTGCCCGCGGGCCCCTTGGGTAATCCTTCCAGATAGTTCTCGCAGAAGTTGCTCCGTACCACGCTCTTCAAATTGACGTGAGCTCCTCGGTACACCACGCTGTTTGGGTCGCTCTTTTCCCTTGCCGCGGCCAGTGCTGGGTCGTCCTGCGAGGCCCCCCGGACGATGTGGACCTGCCTTGGATAGCGATGGTCCATGCCGAGGAGATATATCTCCGAAAAGCCCAGAAACGCCGCTATCTGGAAATTGATGTAAGTGATGCTCATCCCGTTGTAAACGCAGTCTGTGATGTCGTCAGAGAAGGGGGGCAGCTCCCCTTTGAGCATCCAATTGTTGGAGTTGAAATGGCACAATACCGGCAGGGCATCTTTGACCGGATACATCTTTGTCCCATCGGGAACGCCCAGAATCTTCAGCTCGCATTCCAAGGCAGATATCGCATCAAACGACCACTTTACCCCCCCCGCATCCATCATTGTGAACACTGTGGGACGCCACTCTGTCTGGTCAAAGATGAGGTAGATGCGGTTGGTGCCGATGGAAAACTCTCCCTTTATCAGGTCCAGGTCCCTTGCCCGGAGACTGGGCCCATTGCCGATGATAAAGCACCGCTGGCCTTTGTAGCGGCCGCGGTAAGGTTCAAGGACTTGTTTAGCCAACTCAAAGGGGGGATCTATCATCCGCGCGTCAAGGTCATCCACCGCCGCTTTCTCCATCGTGTCCGTCATGTGACTTCCTCCCAGCTCTCTAAAAAAAGGGAGGAGGTTTCTTTCTCCCCCCTTCTTCTTTTCGGACGTTTCTCAGCGAGACATCACTCCAGGTAAGGTAATGCACATCAGGAGTCGGTTATCTTCCAACTTATTTCCGCGCGTAAACGAAGTCTGACGGCTTGTAAAAAACGCCGTGCAAATCGTTCGATGCCCAGCGAACATTCAACGACTGTGTTGCTTTTTCTTTTTATCCGGCGGTGTTTTGCCGGTGTTGTCTTTCAGCTGCTCCGGCTTGGGGGCCAGCACCTTTTCCAAACTCATGCGCTGGAAGACCTCTAACTTTCCCCCCCGCGTGGCATTGATGATGCGGATATGGTGTTCTTTGGCGTAATTTCGCGCCGCCAGATACGCCAGCGTGACCTCCTGTGTGCAATAGACCCCGCCGACATCAATGCTTCGACCTTTGTTATACTTGGTGCCAAAATGGTCGCTCTTCACCTCTGTCATCTCGCGCGACTCTCCCCTTAGGGTTTTATCGAAATATTTTTCTGGGTTTTGCCGGATATTCTGGGAAATGCTCCACTGGTATTTATACTGATGGTCCACGCCCAGCAGCACGATCTCCTTGAACCCCATGTAAACGGCTAACTGCAGACTGATGTAGGTGCTGGTCATGCCGCTGTGGACACACTTTACCGCATCATTGGAGAATGGTGGCAGCGACCCCTTCTGTATCCAGTAGCCGGCATTATGCTCAATCCTGACCGGGATGGCTCCGTCCAAGGGGTACATCTTTGCGTTGCGGTTTATGGTGGAAAATTTCATCTCCACCGGCACAGCGTTCAGCTCACGGAGGTACTCCAGGCTGTAAGGCTTGTCCATCAACGTGAGGAAGGTGGGCCGCCACTCCGTCTCGTCAAATATGAGATATATCCGGTTGGCGGCAAAGGAATATTCTCCTTTAATTTTATCCAGGTCTTCAGCGCAAAGGCTCGGCCCATTGCCGATGATGAAGCAGCGCTCCCCCTTATATTTGTTTTTATAGCTTCTCAGCACCTCGTCGGCGTGCGCCCAGTCCGGATCAAACAGCAGATCATCCACGCACTCCCCCGTCAACACCTTGTCCGGAGCTATGCGCTCGAATACCTTTAACATACTGCCACCGGAAGCATTGCATATCTTAATCCCATGTCCCTCAGCGTATTCCCTGGCTCGCTCAAATGCACGCGTCGCTTCATCGACACAATAATATTCGCTGTCCTGCCTTTCGCCTGGTTCGACAGAGTCAATGTTGCCGTAAAAGTGATCATTAAATATCCCGTTCGTATTTATAAACACGCCGGGGATCGTGCCCTGGACATTCTTGTACGCGTCCGGGTTCGCAGCTATCTGGGGGCTGATGCGCCACTGCTTCCTGTACAGATGTTTGACCCCAAACAATACAATGTTCGTAAAGCCCAGATATGCGGCGATCTGGAGGTTGATGTAGGTGATGGTCTGGCCGCCATAGACGCACTCCGCGATGTCCTCTGAAAACTCCGGTTTTCCCCTCTCCACGATCCACATGTTATTGTCGAACAGCTTCAGGGGCAGGGCCCCCTCCGCCGGGTACATTTTGCCCTTTGGCCTGACCGCGAACAGCTTGAGTTCGCACTTCAGCGCCTCCACCTCCGGCACGCATCTGCGCACCACGCCGGGGGCCATGGACGTGTAGATCGAAGGACGCCAGTCCGTCCTGTCAAAAGCTTTGTATATCATGTTGGAAGCGATGGTGAAAATGCCCTTCTCCCTTACCCGGTCCAGGTCATACACATTCAGGTTCGGGCCGTTGCCAACGACGATGCACTGCTGCCCCTTGTATTTATCCTTGTAGCTTCGCAATACCTCAGCTGCGGCGTCAAAATCCGGCGTAATAAGCTCACTGTTTTCATTCTGCAGTGCATCGGTCATTTTCGACTCTCCTTTTTATCTTCCCGTTAAAAAAAGGGGGAGGGGTAATTCCCCTCTCCCCCATTGTTGTTGCTATTATACTACTTTTGTCCCAGATGATGGACCTGCTTACCGGACCAGGCTCAGAACGTTCTGCGGCAGCTGGTTGGCCTGCGCCAACATGCTGTTGCCCGCCTGGAGCATGATCTGCAGCTTGCTGAAGTTCATCATTTCCTTCGCCATATCCGTGTCGCGGATGCGGCTCTCGGCTGCCGTCAGGTTCTCACTGGCCGTGGTCAGGTTGTTGATGGTGTGCTCCAACCTGTTCTGGTAAGCGCCGAGCTTGGACCGCTGCGTGGAGACCTTGTCAATGGCGTTGTCGATCACCGTGATGGAGCGGGCAGCCCTCTCGCGGTTGGTGACGTTCACCTCGTCCAGACCCAGCGCGTGGCTCCGCATGTCGCCGATGTTGATGCCCATGTCCTCGCCCTCGTTGGCGCCGATCTGGAACACCGTCGTGTTGTCGGACAGGTGGAGCGTCGTGTTGTACTCCTGCGTCTTGTAGGTGTACTTCTTGTTCGCGCTGTCCCACGAGGCCGACAGACCCGCCATGTTGTCAAACTCCACGTCCACGTTCTCGTGGATGACGCCGATGAGCTTGTTGCCCGTCACCTTGACATCGCTGGCGATCTTGGAGCCGGTGTGCGCGTCCGTGATGTCGGCGGTGAAGCTCGTCTCCTTGGCTTCCTGAATGGTGTTCAGGGAGAAGGCGTTGATGATGTTCTCAGAGCCGGACAGGGAGAGCGTCCCGTTGGAGCCGGGCACCACGGAACGAAGGAGGAAGGTGCCGCGGACGGACTGAGACGTATCCCCATTCGTGGGGGTGCTGGTGAATGTGGCAAAGTTGCTGGCGTCGTCCGTGTACTTGCCCTGGCCCAGACCCTCGGAGATGGCGTTGTTGAACTTGTTCGCCACATCGTTCAGGGTGTCGTTGGCGTAGAGCGTCACTTCAGCGGACTTGCCGTCGCCCTGGGTGATGGTGATGGTCTGGGGGTCGGTGAGCATGAAGTTCCCCTCGCTGTCCCAGAACTTGTCCAGGTCGCGGAGTTTGACGTCGCCGCTGGCCACCTTGCCGATATAGGCCGCGTCGAAGCTGCCAACAAAGACATCACCACCGGCAGCAGTGACATCCGCAGCCACATTCTTAAATCCGTCCTTCAAGGAGAGGATGATGTCGCCCTCGGTGACCTCTCCGTTCTCACCGTTCAGGTAGAAGTTCTTGAAGTGGACGTCCTCCCCTGCCACCTTGTCCGCCTTCAGGTTATACTTGACGGTCTCTCCGTCAAACGGTCCCTTGTTCCATTTACCGTCGTCCCAGGTTGAGTCCATGGTGCCTGTCAACTTGATACCAACATCAGACGCAGTGCTTTCTTGGGACGTATCACTGGCAAAATTTGTGACCCACTTGCCCCCCACCTGCGCATAGGGCGCCATTCCCGTCTGCAATGTCACCGTAGCGCCCGAAACGCCGAACAGATCGGAAAGATCCGCCGCCGAATTGCCCGTAAGGGTCAATTCCTTCAGGCTCTTGGTCTCGGTGGTACCGTCGTTCTTCAGGATATTGGCGGTGGCCTTCACCGTGATCGTGTCGTTGCTGGTGTCAACTCCCGTGACCTCGAACAGGACGCTGGCGTTATACCCCAGCCCTGTGGTGGCGGAGCTCACGCTGATGACCTGGCCGAAAGATGACGTGGCTGCGGTGGCCACACTCACGGACGTTTTTGAAGGATCTACCTGGTCCTCAAAGTCGATGGTGAACTCCGGGCCCTTGCTGCCGTCATAGGTGGTGGCTGTCCACACAGCCCCAGACATACCGAGGGTCACGCCATCATCCTTGGCTGCCTTAACGATCTCATCTTTATTGTCGGTAAAGAAATCCGACACCCCAGCTGCCGAGAGGTCGTTTTTGATGGAGCCCTGCCAGATCACCTTGTTCCCCATCTTGATGTTCACGGTCTCGTAATCGCCGTTGCCAGCCAGGCTTGCAAAGCTGAAAGTCGTCTTGGTCTCGTTCTTCTCCGCGCCGATGCCGAAGTGCCCCGTAGTGGCAAATGAGCCTGAAAAAGCGCCGCTGGCCTTCAGCGTGTACTCGGCCGCCGGGACGTTGTCCACCCTGACGTCGCTGGCGTACTTGCTCTCAAGGTTCTTGTTCATCACGACATTGGGGTGCTTGATCTTCATGATGTCGCTCTTCTGAACCTCGCCCTGCCCCGCTTCGGCCTTGATCTTGATGTTGTAGTTGCCCTCGACGGCGCTCTTCTGGCCAAACTGGTCGATGGTGCGCAGACCGCCCTTGATGATGGCCTTGGTGCTGTTGTCGCTGGAGCTCCACAGCACGGCCGCATCACCGTTCAGCAGCTTCTTCTTGTTGAACTGCGTGGTGTTGCCGATGCGGGTGATCTCCTCGCGAAGCTGATCGACCTCATCCTGGATGTAGCCCCGGTCCTGCTGCGTCAACGTGTCGTTGGCCGCCTGGACGGACAGCTCGCGCATACGCTGCAGAATGCTGTGAGTCTCGGAAAGAGCACCCTCAGCCGTCTGGATCATGCTGATGCCGTCCTGAGAATTGCTGACCGCCTGGTCCAGACCGCGGACCTGAGCGCGCATCTTCTCGCTGATGGCGAGGCCGGCCGCGTCGTCGGCCGCGCTGTTGATGCGAAGACCCGTGGACAGCTTGTTGATGCTCTTCTGCAGCGCGCTGCTGGTGTTGTTGATGACGTTGTACGTACTGAGCGCCGGGATGTTGTGATTAACTACCATTGCCATAATGAATTCCTCCTTGGAATATGACTAAATGTCCTTCCTGCCGCCCTCCTTGGGTGCAGGTCCCCCCTTCGATCTCAATCGTCTGCGGGCTTCGTTGTTTTCGTTCGCCTCGCCCACCGCCGATTGTCTCTCGAAGGTAACCGCCTTGTTGCCCAGTTGCTTAACACTGTCCGGGGATACTCTCCCGGTTGATACCTTCTTTTACCGGCTGGGGACAGACGGCCAGCGCTGGTTTCTAAAAACCGACTGCCCTTTGCCGCGAACAGGAAGCCGCACACCCGACCCCCCTGTTCATACCCATTATCGGAGGGCCGAAAAGGAAACTTTAGCCCCTTGGTAAAATCTCCTTAAGCCCGGCCAGCGGGGGGTGTCTGTTGTTTATCTTCCATTTAATATACTGCGTTCACGATCCGGGACAGGCTTCTGATGAGGTCAAACCCATCCCATATAACACCTATATCCATCGCCCTGCCGATGGGCACGATGCGGTCGATCCCGCGAAGTCTGTTCCCGATGACTATTTCCCTGAGAGTTTTCGGTTCAAAACCAAAATACGTCAGGGTTTGATACTTTTCCGTAACGATGGCGCAAAGTTCTTCATTATTATTCAGAGAATACTCGTAAAAATATCCGCCCTGTCCCCGATAGTGGTCTATGTCCTCCGCAAGGGAGGTGAGCTCTACGCGGTACAGCCGGTTTGTGCGCCGCGTGACCTTCCCAATGCCCTCCGACCGGTCAACTGCATCCCTGCACAAGTGAACGTACTTGTCCATGCTGACCGAGGCCTGGAGCGGGTACTTTTCCGCCGCGGCATAGACAACATCCCAAAAGCGGTCCCGCGCTTCATCGCTGTCGTTGCCCCAGAGTATAAGCTGAGGACTTGAACAGGCGTTCTGGTCCATGAGGTAAGTGTCATTATAGAATCCCTCACCCAGCCTCCTGAGTTCCTCGCTGCCTGCATCAAGAACCGCGTTTCCATTGATAATGCAGACCGAATATCGGTCGGCAAAACAAATATCAACGCACCTTGGCCGCGTTGGCAGAGATCGGATACCCGCAATGGTCCGATCCCCGCCCCAAATCATCCTTGCATCCGCGCTCTCGCTGAATTGAGCCGAGATATCATCGTCAGCGGGATACCGCACAAAGGCAGTGCGCTTCTCAATCTCAGGATGGGCTTTCAGGGTCTCCCTAATAACATCCAGAATCATCCGCATCTGCGGAAAATCCCGGCTGGGGAGGCGGACGATATTGGCACATCCCGCCAAAACGCCAAAGAGGTAAGAGAAGGCAAAATTGACCGGGATATTTCCGGGAGTGATGTGAAAACACAGTCCTCTTCCAAGCCTCGCGCCTGTCTCGGGGCAATCTATTTTCATCCGTTCGATGTTTGCCCTTCTTGACCAGAAGGCCAGAGCAGCGATATCAGGGTATGTCCTGATCTCCCGCAGTTTCATCAGGCGTGCTGACACATCAGCGGCAAAGGTGACAGCCTCGTCACTATAGACCGGCAAAGGGGTATTCCGTGTTCTTTCATCCCCAATGAGGAATTCAACGCCGTTCATAAGTATCACTGCACCCCCTGATTTCCGCGCCTTTGATTCTTCCGTGAATTCTAAAATACTTTCCCAATCTTCCACAGGGGCAGTCATCCTCACCAAGAATCTCCCCCTCGTCCTCGGTGATGAGCGAGTGTCCGGGATACGAGCCGGGCAGGACGGAAACGGCCTGTATCAGTCCCCGCTCGCCCGTTCCGCACTCGGAAAAGTCCGACGCCCTGCGGACAAGGATATCCGAAAAGACGCTTGCATGCAGGTGCCCCTCCTCACATTGCATATAAATACATCCTGTTTGTTCCACCATACCGTAATAGTCGTGAACGCTGTTCAACCCGCAGACCTCTCTCAGCCGGTCATGAAACTCTTCAGGGCTCACCGCCTCGTTGACAAGCTTCTTCCATCCACCGCCGTGAATGAGGACGCCGTTGGACAGGTCTATGTGAACTCCACTTTTCTTTAATTCTAATAGTTTTTTATAAAAATATTGCCAGATCATGAAGGTGAACCCAAATAAGAGTATCCTTTGTCCCTTAAAGGTTTCCAGGAATTTCGATATCACCTCCACGTCCAGCTCCATATTATCATCGAATGCGTAAATTTTCTTTGAACCAAAGATGGAAAAACCAAGAATCCCGGCCCCTCTGGCCGAGAACATGGCTCTGTCCTTTATCACGGAGGGACAGTCCAGAATGATCATCGGCATACGGCTTGAGCCAGTGAAATTGGATACAATCTTCACAAGTGTTTTTTGCTGAGCTGAGGCTGTCTCCCTGTCCAGGTAAATTTTTGACACGCCCTGGCCGGATGTCCCAGAGGAGGTCATGGTTTTTACAACCTCTTCATCAGGAACACTTTTCAACGGTATTTCCTTGAAAAGCCGGACAGGAAGGAAAGGGATGTCCGCATAAGTGCGAACATCCTCCTCATGGTACGAAAGGGCTTCCAGAATACGGTCATACTCCGGGCAGCTCCGCCGGTGATGTTCCGTCAGTTCCCGAAGCCTGCCCGTCAACAGTTTTTCCTTTTCTTCCCTCTTCAATGAGTAAGGGGATATTTGTAGGATATCTTCAAGCTTCACGGGCATCCCTCACTTCTCTGAGACATCATCCCTGTAATGTTTTTCCAACTCGCGGAACAGGACTTTACCGGAGTCATTCTTGGGAATTTCGTCGAGCACCACTGTTTTGAAAGCCGCTGCATTCAGTTTTGTCTTTCGTGATACGAAGTCCTTGACTTCCTGAGCCTTATCAGGATTCGTGATAAAAAGATACAGGTGGTCGTCTGTCCCGGCGCTTGCACACTCCATCTCAAACTGTACCTTGATCATACGATCAATCTCGTCCAGGTTGACGCGATTGCCATAGACCTTCAGGAACCTTTTCTTCCTTCCCACGACGTAAAAATACCCATCCTCGTCGAACTGTGCCATATCCCCCGTTTGAAGGACACCGTGCCGTTCGTCGCCTTTCGCCAGGTCTTCGCCGCATTCCGCATAGCCCAGAGTTACATTCCGCCCCTCGTAGACCAGCTCGCCGGTCACATGGGGGCTTTTTATCTCCTGTCCATTCTCATCCAGCAGACGGAACTTCCCACCGGGGATGGGGATGCCCATCGCGCCGTATTTCTCCAGCGCCTTATCCGCGGGAAGGTAGCCCATTCTCGGGCTTGCCTCTGTCTGGCCATACATGACGATAAATTTTTTGCCATTATCCATGGCGTATTGCGCAAATTTCTTATGAAGTTCCGGCGTCAGCTTGCCCCCGGCCTGGGTTAGGGTTCGAAGCGATGGCAAGCTCATCCTCTGGAAGCGCATTCGATCCAGCATCTCGTAAGTGTAGGGAACGCCGCCAAAGGATGTTGCCTCGGCTTCCTTGAAAAAGCCCCAGAACTCCCGCTGTGTCATTGCCTTCTCCGTCACCAGCATCGTTGCCCCAACCAAAAGATGGCTGTTGATGATGGAGAGGCCGTAGGTGTAGTTCATCGGGAGCGTTGTGATGGGACACTCCGTCTCGTCCAGCTCCAGATACTTCGCGATGGACTCCGCGTTGTCCAGGGTATTCCCGTAGCTTTGTCGAACCAGCTTGGGACTGCCCGTGGAGCCGGAGGTTGTCAGCAGCAGGGCAAGGTCCGGATGGAGCGAGTACTCTTTGTCATAATGAGTTCGCAGCAGACAATAGCTTCGTACCTCGTACACAGCTTCCATGCCGTGGAATTGCCCCGCCTGCTCCAGTGAAACCCACAGAAAGGATGGGGCGTAGGCAGACAGCAGCCCATCCAGCAGCGCGGGATCCAGATGCCTGTTAAGTAACAGGGGGACGATACCCCCATTCATGAACGCGACATAGCCCAGAATGGAACCTATGGAGTTCTCGCACAGGGCAAAGACAAGGCACCGCTTCCCCACAGAGCGAGCCACAACCTCGGTTTCCCCCTTTAGCTGCGCGTAGGTGAGTGTCACACCGGACTCATCAATTATTGCTGTATTGTCCTTGAACCGTTCCAAGTCCCAGATCATTATTGTTGCTCCCCTTAGCATCAATAAAAAACATGATTGCCGCTATTATTATAGAAAAGCATTCTTCTCAATATTATACAGTTTTTCCCGTCAATCAGGTGGGCTTTGCTATACATCATCCAGCACAATCCAAAGAAGCTTTTCTCCTTTATTTTGCTATTTTTGGCCTATAATGGTCTAACACGTCAGGAATTGCAATAATCAGTTCTCCAAAACATGCCGGTTCATCCCTTACATAACTTTCCACATGTCCATTCGCTATGCCCCGGTTGAAGTTTTCCAGGGTTGCGTAGATATCCAATCTGTCCCCTGGGATGATCTTCCTTCTAAATCTGTTCTTTTGGCTGACAAATGCTGTTTTCTTCCCCATGTATTCATCCAACGTCAAAAAAGTCATAATGAATGTCTGAGATAAGCATTCCGCTTGGATAAACCCCGGGACATTGGGTTCATCATCAAAATGAGCGGGGAAAAACCACTCATTGTAAGTAAAGGTTTTAACAGCGTGGACTCTCTTTCCCGCCTCGCCGTCTTCAATGCTGTCGATAAAAAGAAGAGGATATCTGTTTCTCTGGCATTTTTGAATCCCCATAACGTCCATGCAAAGCTGCTCGCCCATTTTGCTCATGAAAATGCTCCTCCTGATTATGCGCTATCTTGAAAATAATTTTCTTGCATCTGCCGGGTTACAAGTCGATATGTCCCCGGACAGATATTTTTTTACAAAATCAACATCTTCTCCCGCCAGACACTTATCCGAATAATCCATAAGTTCAGGAATGGAATAAGCGTATTCCACAATCTCCTTCAATCCCTGCTTATAGAGATTCCCCAGTCGAATATGCAGAAAAGGACATGGCAACACATCACCCCATGGCGTGATATAGAGAAGATTTGCAGCGTTGCACCCAAGTATCTCTTGACGCGCCCTGTCGAAAGGATTCCAAATATCACGAACCATATTAGGATATTTCTTTCGAAGCTCTAAGATATGTCGCGTATCTTCTTCTGTCAGCATGACCTCATAATGTCCTCTCCAACACCCTGCTGGGACAGCTGCGTTGAGTATAGATTGAAAACCATTCTCGTAAGAGAAGGCAAGCTGTGTCTCCAGTTCCTGGGAAAAGGCATTGTAGTGACCCACCGTGATATTCATAAACGGCTCCATACCTTCGGCCTTTACATACTTTAAAGCCTGTATCGCCCTGTCAAACGCCCCGGGCTTTCCCCTAAAATTATCATGCTCTTCAGCGTTGAGGCTATCTACGCTGACGGATACCCTATCCACTCCAGCTTTCGCCAGACGTTGTGCCATTTTTTCATCAAGAAAATACCCATTTGTCGTCAAATAAAGGTAAAACCTTTCCGAACCAACGCATTCAACAAGTTTGAAGAACACATTGGGATTGATAAGGAGCTCACCTCCCTGCAGATCGAACTCGTAAAAACCAAGTTCATCAGCGTCATCAGCCAGCGCCCTAATCATTTCCCATGACATATGTTCCTTGCAGTTTACTCCTTCCGGTGCCATAGTGAAACAATGCTTGCATTTAAAGTTACAGGCATTGTCATAGCTTAAATCTATAATCCTTGGGGCCTTACCGATCTTCCCACCGTTACTTTTGACAGAGGCATGGAAATCCCGCAGTTTTTTGGCTACTCTTTTTTTGTTAATATAGCTCAATTTAATTCCTCCATCTTTCTTAAAATCCTTTCGGTGAGTTTATCAGAAGTCAGCCCCGTTTGCTCCAATGCACTGGCATAATCACCAGCATGAGGATAAAAGTCCTCAATTCCACATATCAACATCTGGGGTTTACACTTTTTTTGCATCAAGTATTCTGCTACGGCAGACCCCAATCCTCCAATGACGTTATGTTCCTCAATAGTTACAAGATATTTAAAGGAAGCTGACCTGTCCAAGCATTCTTTGTCAAACGGCTTTATTGTATGAAAATCCACAACTTCAGGGCTAAAGCCCGATTGCTCCAAATTGGCGGCAATATCAAGCGCCGTATACACCATCCTGCCGTTAGCCAGTATCATGATGTCGCTGCCTTCTTTCAAGATTTTCGCCTTCCCAATCTTAAAATCGTAGTCCTCATGATAAATTGGAGGAATGCCGGCTCCCTCAATCAGCCGAATATAGACGGCCTTATCATATCGTATAGCAGCTTCAACGGACTTTATGAT
Source organism: Fretibacterium sp. (assembly GCA_024681935.1). Classification (GTDB taxonomy): domain Bacteria; phylum Synergistota; class Synergistia; order Synergistales; family Aminobacteriaceae; genus JAFUYV01. Next base: position 4,674 of record JAIKZX010000023.1, on the reverse strand, counting down.
CTCCGTACAATCGGCCGGTGTCACGACAGCCACATTGGGAATTGCCCTCAATATTGCAGCATCTTCCAGGGAACAATGAGTGTTACCCAGGTAACTATGATAAACTCCGCTCGCCAACCCCACCATCACAAGCGGCATTTTCATGTAGCCCTGATAGACGCGTATTTGCTCCAGACATCTCATAGACTGAAAGGGGGCAAACGTAGCAGTCACGACATGAAAGCCATTCGTTGCCAGTCCTGTGGCAATTCCCATCATGTTTTGCTCCGCAATACCCACATCAATATACTTCTCAGGATAGCGTTTTTTGAATCGGTCAAGCCCCGCTGATGTCGATACGTCTGCTGTCAACACCACCAGCTTATCATCAATCTCTCCGAGGGCTAAGAGTGCCTGGCCAAATGTTGGTCTTGCTCCTATCGTTGACCACTTTTGTATATTTCGCTCAGTGATTTCCATGGTGCGACTCCTCTAACTCTTGCAGGGCATCATCATACTGCCGTTGGGTCATGACCGCATGATGCCACGCGTTGTTGTTTTCCGCGAAACTAAATCCTTTCCCCTTTACAGTGTTTGCGATAATAGCCGTAGGTGCTCTATTCTGCCCAACATTTTGAAAAATATCCAGCAATTGGGCGATGTCATGTCCATCTACCTCGTAAGCATCCCATCCAAAATTTGAGAATTTCTGTCTAATATCCCTGTGTGCAATGATCTGCTCAGTGTCTCCTCCAAGTTGCATATGGTTCCTGTCCACAACAGCGCATAAATTATCCAGACAGAACTGAGGAGCAGCCATGATTCCCTCCCAAACGGCTCCCTCATCCATCTCTCCGTCTCCAAGAATGACATATGTGCGATAAGACTGTCCCTTTTTTTTGCCCGCTAATGCTGTACCGATTGCAAGAGACAGCCCCATGCCAAGACTCCCATTCGTAAATTCAATCCCATGCTCTGGGGTTCGGATTGGATGTCCCATGAGGAAAGATCCTTGCTGTTCAAAATTTCTCATCTCATCTTGAGAGATGTAACCATATTCCACCAGAGCGGCATAATATCCAATCACACCATGTCCCTTGCTGAGAATCAGCCTGTCGCGGTCTGCCCATTCTGGATTATATTTGTCAAGTTTGAGTGTTTCGCCGTACAAAACCGCGAGAATTTCTATGATCGACATCCCCGCACCGAAGTGCGAAGCATGCCCACCTGCGGCAAGAGCCATATCCAAAGCATGTCGCCTCATATTGAAAGCAAACGTTTTGAGCCTTTCAACTTCTGCTTGCAAGGGCATTAATACATCCCCCCATCCACACGCCACACTTGCCCAGTTACAAAAGAGCTCATGTCGGACGCTAAGAAAAGGATAACGTTAGCAATTTCTTCTGGCTGTCCCATCCTTTTTAGGCATGAATGTTCAAGCTCTGTGCTCATGACATCCTTTGGCGTAAAGTTTCGAGCCATATCCGTATCTGTCAGCCCAGGAGCCACAGCATTCACGCGAATGCCGGTTGGGCCTAACTCTTTAGCCATAGTCTGCGTAGTGGCAATAACAGCCGCCTTTGATGCATTATAGGCCGTTCGTCCCGCATTTGCATCTATCCCGCCGCTTGAAGCGATATTGACTATGGATCCTCTCTTCTGACGAAGCATCGTCTTTAGAATATACTGCGTCCATTGAAGCTGAGAAAAATAATTGACAGCAAATAAATTCTCAGCATCATGCCGCTTCGTCATCAAGAAAGTTGCGTTGAAAACGGCACCAGCCGCATTCACCAGAACATCAATTGGCTTCTCTGATTTGCGGATGACACCGAATGCCTCTCGCTGTTCAGTCTCATTTGTCAAATCAAAAGCAAGCGGCGTCACACTGACAGAACACTGAGATGACAAATGTGTACACCAATCTTTAAATTCATCGGTTTGTCCTCGGACGCAAGCCCAAACGTCAGCCCCATTCTGCGCCAGCTTTTCTACGGTAGCATGACCTATGCCCCGGCTGGCTCCTGTGACGACGGCGACCTTTCCTCGCAACATCTTAGATGTTAATTCCATATTTTTTTAATATCTCAATGCCCTTTTCGTAAGAGCTGAGATCTACAATATCCTCCGTCTCCAGAGAGATGTCAAAAGCATTCTCAATATTAGAAATGAGTTCCATATGTCCAACGGAATCCCATTCCTCAATTGCCTGATACTCCAGACCTTTCAGCCTGTCCTCCCAAATGGAGAACGTATCCATAAAAACCTTGTTGTACATCTCTTTGTTCGGCATTGTGTCTTCCTCCTAAATTCTTAAAGATAACAATATAAAACTGTATCGCCATAACTTGTGGAGTGGTGGCGAACTTTCATTTTATATTCAGGCACTAATTTTTTTAGATACAATGGTATTTCATAGTAATCCGTTAGCTTATGATAGATGCAGATAGCCATAAGAGGTTTCCTTGTACGGATAATCCTCTCAGCACCACGCAACATATCCATCTCAAACCCCTCGATGTCCGCCTTGATGAAGCTCACGTCTTCTTGTGCCAAAATATCGTCTAGGGCATAAACATCTACCGCGTCCTCTTCCGTCAAAGGGGTTTCGCTTTCCTCTAATCTAATGCCTGCAAGATTAAAATGTCCAAATTTATCATCATTGACGAGTTTTGCTTTCATTGTGTGGTTACCTACACCTGCCGGGATACAGACAATTTGCTTCTCGTCAAGCGCCCACTCTTCAACTAAACGTTTTGTGCGTTTAACTAATGCTCGATACTGTTTAGGAGCTGGCTCGAACGCATAGGCTTTTCCAAAACCATCCACACAATAGTATTTGAGAAAGTTTTCAATCGTGTCCCCCACAAAAGCACCGCAGTCCACAAAAACCTCTTTGCCGGTTGGGCATCGCATCTGCGGCAATATGAAATAAGGGTTCCCTTGACAATAGGGGTATAAAGCAACTGTTTCCTGAAGTCTAAATCGAACGTTCAACACCGTAGTGAACACTTCCCGGGACTCATTGTCATCCAGCATATCATAAACTTCCCGAAGCCGCGGCCTCATCTGAATGAAAAAAATTTTCATCATGGAAAGAAGTTGACAGGCAACACCGCACTCCTCAAAGATATGACGATATTTTTTCCACCAAGCGTCGCGCGTCAAAAGGAAAACCGCGTTAGAGTCCCCGACGTACGGACGCACGGCATTTTTTACTGCAGTCTCGTTATCTTCCACTGCGCAAGTAGCGTGAGCCCTGAACCCATATTTTTCAAGGAACAAACCAACTTTATCATCCTTAAAAGGGCCAAGGATAATTATCTTGCTGGAACTGTCTATATAGCGAACAGGATTATGTATCATTACCTCACGGCCTTCAAAGAACATACCATACACACCGTCATCCCAGATAGATGGGCTCTGCTCTGCTCTGCTCATTGTATGCACATCCTTATCAAAAATGTGAGACAGCCCCGTCTTTGAAACAGTCATCTGTGTGCTCTATAGCATAGACATAGCGAGTATCGATCGTTACGGAGGCGCATGCCCAGGAGAGCCCCACACCGAAGCCGTAGATAAACAATCTTTTTGTTCCCGGCTCGCCTGGGTATGCATCACAAATGGTGACCGGGATTGCAGATACTCCAGTATTCCCGTAGCGATCTAAAGATATTGGCATTTTCCCATTGGGGATTTTTAATTTGTGAATCAAATGCTTCAAAATAAACAAATTAGGCTGGTGGAAGATAAATCCATCAAAGTCATTGATTGATGTCTCATGACAATCCATAAACTCCAAGACCATCTTAGGCACGTCCGTCATGGTGAATCCAAAAACGTCCGTTCCATTCATAAACAAATCATAATCGGATCGCGTGTTGCCGTCTGCCCATTCGGTTCTTTCAAAAGTTGCATTCCTGTTCCTGTAAGCTCCTGCAGGAATAATGATAGTTTTAAATCTTGAGCCATCCGTCTTCATTCCGAAATGGAATTCGTCAGGGGTCTCACATTTCTCGACCAGAGTCGCCGAGCCACCATCACCCAAAAGAAGCCGAGACTTATCTAACGGAGATATAATTTTAGTTGCGGTTTCCCCAGTTAAGAGCAGGCCGTATTTAGCACTTGATGTTTGCAATATAGCGCATAATGCCTCCAGGCCATAGACATAGCCAGAACATCCAAGGTCGATGTCAAATGCAATGCAACTGGTTGAAAGATTAAGCCTGTTCTGTAATACACAGGCTGTTGAAGGTTGGCGATAATCAGGATAAACAGAGACGAATATCAACACACCAATGCTGGCGGGGTCAATATTCTGCTCCTTAAAAAGTCTCTTCGCTGCAACAAATGCCAAGTCAGATGCGGTCTGCTCCTCAGCCGCATGCCAAGTCTGCTTAATGCCTGTAATCTCCATGTTCTTCGTAACGATTCTCTCCGTGAACAGATCGTCATACTCATGTGCCTGCACGCACTTTGCCGGCAATGCCGACGCGATACCGGCAATCCTCAGGTTATAGAAATCTGCAGTAATCATTCCACGCACCTCCTCTAGGGAGCCTCTAAAAACTCTACTTTATTATAGGGTATAATGATAGCAGCATCAAGAATAGACGGAGTGATAAGGAATCAGATGGGGCTTTTTGATAAAGAGGATCGTTTGGAAAAACTCAGTCAGTTAGGCGACTCCCTTGT
>JAIKZX010000022.1 GCA_024681935.1 Fretibacterium sp. | reverse complement strand
GGGTCTCGCCCGCTGCGGTTCATGGTTTCCTGATTGGAAAGCTCCACGCGGCTCAGACGATCGTAGTATGGAATGTCACGAAAGTCCTCCTTGAGTCGGGGCAGGGCAAAGAGCTCGTCCAACGACATCGGCCGTCCCAACAAGTAACCCTGCGCCTTCTCAAAGCCCATATCCTTGAGGAGAGCCAGCTGCTCCTCCGTCTCCACACCCTCAGCCAGAGACTGAACGCCAATCTGTTTGGTCATTGAGAGGTTCGAGCTGAGGATGAAGCGCGTCTTCTCCGACCGACCGAAGTCGCTCAGAAATTTCATATCAAACTTTATTGTGTCAAAGTTGTAGTCCTTCAGCACATTGAGCGAGGAATAGCCGCTGCCGAAATCATCCATCCAGACCTCGTAGCCGTTCTGCCGGAATTTCTCGATGCCCAGGTTAAGCACGTTCTGGTCCTCGCCGTGGACGCTTTCGGTAATCTCGATTTTCAGCATGGATTTGGGGACCCCGAACTCCTCCACGGTGCGCTCCACCTCGCCAAAGATGTCACACAGCTCGAAGTCCAGCCGAGAGAGGTTAACAGAAGTCGGCAGAATGGGCAACCCCTTCTCCTTCCGGTCTCGGTACTCGCTACAGATCTGGCGGAGCGCGCAGATATCCAACTTGTGGATATCCCGGTACTGCTCAAGCGTTGGGATAAAGGAGCCGGGCGGAATAGGGCCAAACTCCGGGTCAAGCCAGCGCGTCAGGGCCTCCGTCTCGCAAATCCGTCCTGTCAGGGTACGAATGATTGGCTGATAAAGGACCTGGATATCCCCCTGTTCTATCGCGCGGCCAAGCACGTCAATAATATATTTCTTCTCCCTTTGCTGCTGGCTCAGCTCATCCCGGTAAACGCAGAAGCGGGCACAGTTGTTCCGCCGGATGCTGTCGCAGGCCAGCTTGGCCCGATCACATGCGATGCTGGCATCATCACCCTCCGAGGGGAAGTATATCCCGGCCCGCAGGCGGAGCCCCGCCTCTTTATGCAGGCGGCGCAACGCTTTCTGGGATATGTCGATGTTCTCCTCAAGATTCTCCCAGTTTGTGAGAATGACAAAGTGGTCATCCGAAAAGCGCGAAATCAGGTCCCCGCGGAAGGTCGAACAGAGATCAGAAGCCAACTCCCTTAGAATATCGCTCCCGCGGGAAAAACCAAAGGTGTTGTTGTACACCTTGAAGTTGTCGATATTGAACCACACAAAAGCCAGGCCGTGAGGGGTCTCCGTCAGGCGAGAATCAGCGCTGAGCAGGAAATGTTGGCGGCTCAGAAGCCCCGTGAGGTAGTCCACATCCGTCGAGTAGTGCTTGTCCCGGAGGTCGACGGCAAACACAAAGAACAGCCCATCACGGAGTGCAGGGCAGTGTCCCTTTTCGGAAGAACGACACAGCCCCGCCTTATGATGCGCCCCGGACAGCTGCCCGCTGCAGCGGCAGACATATTTCCTGGAGGAGAAGCACAGACCCGACGAATCCCGGACAAGACAGCCGAAATCCTCAATATAGCGGATCCGGCCCGTCTTCGTTTGGATACGGTACTGCACGTAATCGAAGCTGTCTCCGTAATCGCCCACCTGACCCGCAATTTGACGTTCAACGCGCTCCAGGTCGTCAGGGTAGACCAGCCCTTTAAAGCTCCCGCCGGTATAGTCCATGAAGTCTTCGAAGCTATCGCACTCAAAGATGTTCACAAACTTTTCGTTGGCAAAGAGAATTTCCTTTCCACCCCCTGCCCGGTAGATGAAAAAACCTCCGGGCATATACTGGGCATAGTCAAGGAAGTCTTTGCCACGCAGAGTGCTGCCGTCACGGGTCATAGACTGTTCCCCCCAAAAACACGTTTCCTACAGGCTGTATGGTTTTATCTCCCGCACGACATCCAGAATGGTGCCGTCACGAGCCTCAAGAATGGCCACAACCTTATCCTTCCATTGAAGCTCCTCCGGCCTGCCCACCATTGAATAGGCTTTCTCCTGAAGCTCTTTGATGGGCATGTGTCTGATTCCTGCCCTGTCCAGATACTCGATGATGTCCTGCCGTTTCGGGTTCACCGCTACGCCGTAATCCGTCACCACCACGTCCACGCACTCGCCCGGAGTGGTGACGGTGACGACCTTCTCGCAGATGGTGGCCATGCGGCCGCGGGTCAGAGGGGTAACGATGATGCAGCACTTCGCCCCCGCCGCCGTGTCCGGGTGCCCGCCGGGCGCCCCGCGCAGCACGCCGTCGGACCCTGTGATGACGTTGACGTTGAAGTCCACGTCAACCTCCAGCGCCGCCAGAATCACAAAATCCAGTTTGTTCACAAACGCGCCTTTATTGGCTGGGTTGGCATACTCGCTGGCGGAGATTTCGTAGTGATTGGGGTTATCGCGGATATCGTCAATGGCTGCCACATCAAAGTCCTGTGTGTCCACGATCGTTCCTACAAGGCCCCGCCGCAGCAGGTCGCAGATGGGGCCTGTGATGCCGCCAACGGCCCAGCTCATCTTGATATTGCGCTCGTTCATTAATGGCTCGATAAATCGGTTCACCGCCAGGGAAGGGCCACCCGCCCCCGTCTGGAAGCTGAAGCCGTCCCGGAACCAGGGGGTCGCCGCCATAATCTTCGCCGTGGCCTCCGCCATCATCAGGTCGCGGGGGTTCTGGGTCATGCGCGCCGCGGCACTGGCAATCTTCTTGGGGTTGCCGATCTCGTCCACCTTCACCACGTAATCCACATCGATACCGTGGATGCTGGCCGGGAAATTCGGGAAGGGCTTGAGTGTGTCCGTGATGACGACCACCTTGTCGGCGTACTGTGCGTCCACCGCAGAGTAGGACAGCACACCACAGTCACTTTTGCCGCCCAGTGCGCGGGCATTTCCGTATTCGTCCGACGTAGGTGCCCCAATGAACGCCACATCGATGTGGACGTCGCCCTCCTCAACAGCGCGTACTCGCCCGCCATGGCTACGCAGAATGGCGGGGGTCTTCAGCTTGCCGTGGGACACCACATCTCCAATCCGGCCCCTTATGCCGCTGGTCTGGATGCCCGTCACAATGCCCTGTTCGATGTAGTCCGCGATGGGGTCATGGGCAGAGCCCAAACTGGAGGCCGCAATAGTGATGTCCTTAATCCCAAGGTCCACAATCTCCTTCATCACCATATTGACGATGTAATCTCCGTCGCGGAAATGATGATGAAAGGAAACAGTCATGCCGTCCTTCAGGCCGGACTTAATGACGGCCTCGCGGACAGAGGGAAGGAGTTTGCTCTCCTGAGGCTTTTCGCCAATGGCCGTGCGGGGACCCTGCTTCCTGATATAGGTTCCATCACGGTAGTTCCTGCCCTGGTAAACTTCGTAGCCCTTTCCGCCGCGGGCTTCCTTCCATTGATTTTTAAGGAGGCTCTCAGGTATCTCTCTGCCAACTGCATTTTTCATCTCACAGGTCCCCCTCGTACCGAACCAGCCCGTTCCCCGACTGCACGCCGCCCGCCTTGGCCAGTTTGATCACGCGCTCGGCGCCGGGCACAAAGGCCACGTCAATCATCTTGCCGTTGAGGGAGAAGACCCCCACTCCCTTATCCGCGTTCTCGCGGAAGGCCCGCACGATGTCCTCCGCCTGGGCGACCTCCTTCTCCGTCGGGGCCATCATCTGGTGGACCACCTGAATCTGCCGCGGGTTGATGAGGGACTTGCCGTCAAAACCCATCTCGATGTTCTGCTGTACCTCGGCGCGGAAGCCCTCGTCGTCGTCCAGGCTGGTGAACACCGTATCAAAGCACTGGACGCCCGCAGCCCGGGCCGCCACCAAGAGGTTCCCGCGGGCCGCCAGCATTTCTATGCCGCCGCGGATGGGCTTGACCTGCATGCACTTGCGGTAATCCCCGCCGGAGATGGCGACACCAAACAGCCGGGGAGAGGCCGTGCAAATCTCGTAGGCGTTCAGCACCCCCAGGGGGCTCTCGATGGCCGCCATGAGGAGCGTGCGCCCTTCTTCGACACCGAACTCCCGCTCCGCCGCCAGAGTGGCCTCCTCCACAGCTTTCACGTCTGCCGCCTTCTCCGTCTTGGCGATGCGGATCCCGTCGGCTCCCCCGGCTACGACGACGCGGATATCCTCTTTCCAGTGAGGGGTGTCCAGACCGTTGATGCGGACAATCACTTCCGTGTCGCCATAGTCAATCTCCTTCAGCGCGTGGTACAGCGAGAAACGGGCAGAGTCCTTCTGGTTCTCCGCCACGGCATCCTCCAGGTCCAGCATGATGCTGTCCGCACCGTAAATGTAAGCATCTTTAATGAGTCCGGGCCGCTGGGCGTTCATAAACATCATCGTGCGGCGCAGACGGAATTTCTCTGGTTTTGGCCGTGGAATCATTGTATCGCACCTCCCCAGGGATACCTGCCGTCAGTGTCGCAGCCACAGCCGCGGCAGCAGGCACACTCAACGCGGGCTTTGATAGTGCAGTCCAGCGCGCCGTGGTCATTGACCGTCACCTTCGCGTTGGCAACCCCCATCCTCTTCAACGTCTCCAGCACCGTAGCTTTAATCTGACGGCCATACTGGTTGATGACCGAGCTCTCAAGGGACAGGTCCACCCCGCCAGACGAGGCCGGTTCAATGGTGACAAGGACATCGCTGGACTCCAGCGTTCCCGCCGTCCCGACGGTCTTGAGCTCCATACAACGCACCTCCTCGGTAGAAGGGTCTGTGCCCCTCAGGTATATATAAAGATAAAGTTTAAAGGACCAAGACTTCTTCGTACATTTTATCACACCAGCCATGCCAGGCTGTGATTTCCAGTATAATTATTCTCATATTTTAAGAAGAAAGGAGAGCACTTGAAATGGCCATACTGATGAAGGGGGCAGAGGTCGCCGCCGGGCTGAAAGACGCGTTGACGGCAGAACGGGAAAAAATGAAGGGATTGGTCCCAAGACTGGCCGTCGTGCGCGTTGGCGCGCGGAAGGACGACCTGGCCTACGAACGGGGTCTGCTAAAACGCTTTGAGTCCCTGGAACTTCCCGTCCAGGTTGTCGAGTTGCCGGAGGATATTGGTCAGGGAGATTTCGACGAGGCATTCGGGCGGGTAAACAGCGACCCCACGGTAAGCGGCGTGCTGTTGTTCCGGCCGCTGCCAAATGGCCTGAGCGATGAGCACGCGCGGCAAACGATTGACCCACGCAGGGACGTGGACGGAATGAGCCCCGTCAACGTCGCCCAGGTCTTCGCCGGCGGGGAGGGCTTCGCCCCCTGCACCCCCAGCGCGGTGATGGAGCTTTTGGCGCACTACGGCGTTTCGCTTGAGGGGAAGAGCGTGGCGATTGCCGGGCGCAGCCTGGTGGTGGGACGTCCGCTGGCGATGCTGATGCTGGCCGCCAACGCCACGGTAACG
>JAIKZX010000140.1 GCA_024681935.1 Fretibacterium sp. | reverse complement strand
ACCCTTAAGCCGCTCACGACATGGGCCTGCCCCTGAAACCCTCATGATAGGGGCCGCCGGATGGCAGACCCTATTGCATTCAAATAATATAACACTGATGACTACTGAATTATAATGGGCTTTTCGGCGGCTGTCAATCATACGCGGTGTCAGGTGGTGGAGAGGGTTTATGCCCGAAGGAGGGCGGCTTGGGCAAGAAGTGCGGAGGGCCTGAAGAGCAGGCTTCCTGATGCGCCGGTGGCGTATCCGCAGACGGAGCGCAGCCGGATATACGGGCTGCGCTCCTCGTGGTCTTAAGCCATGTTATTCCAGCGTGACCGTCAGGGCTGGTTCACTTCTGCCCCGCCGGCTGTCGGGGCCTCCTCCTGAGGCGGGGTGGGCGGCATTGCGTTTACCCCCTGCAGCAACAGAAAGACGGCCCCGTAATAGAAAATCGCCGCCAGAGTCCCGGCAAGAATCAGCGTAACGAAACCTGACTGCCGTGGCAGCTGTCCCACCGGAAGCTCGTATTTCTCAGCGTCAAAACAGGCAAAAGGCTTATCGTTTTCTGAATAAAACGCGACATAATAGAGCTGCCCTTCCTGTGCGTTTTTATAGTCGTTGTACTTCAGCATCTCGACAGCGCCATACTCACCGAAGCGCAGCCAATAGGTGGAGATATAGCCGCTTTCGCTGTCTCCACTCCGGGATTCTTCTTTACCGGTCATGGGAAGCAGCCTGAAGTACGCCTTATTGACGTTTCCATAAACTCCGGCCCGTTTAAACTTAGTATACAGGATAAAGGCAATCCCCATTACGACAGCCGCGACGGACACGCCTATGATGCGTTCCGGCACAAGCGCAATACATGCCAGACAGAATATCACAGCAAAGAGAAACATTCGCCTTTCTGCCTTGTGCTTCTTCGCATAATCCTTTTTCAGAAGTTTCATTGTGATTTCTTTCTTCATCAACTGACCTCCGTTAAGCCTTATTTTTAATGAACGTTCTTCCCCTCGCCGCCGCCAGGGGACAGGACATCATTCTGCTTCTTCACCACAAATTTTATCCTGACTATCCCCTCTTCCGACACCGTAAGCTTCCTGAAAAAAACTACCCTTCCTCCGTCTGGCGGCGTGCCGTCATCATCACAGGTCTCTCTGTCCGGCAACCCCCCGGGCCAGTGAATCAACTGCGGCATCCCACCTGTTGCCAGGTGTCTGCCATTTCGCTTTTCAGGTATAACTTATTATATCGCTAACGGAGGTCAGGCGAATTCACTCCTGCCAGGAGCTTTCCATGTAAAGATGAAAGCTCCATACATCACAGTTTCCGAATCGCGACTCCCCCGCTCTTCCGGTGGAATCCTGGCTGTCATTTTATACGTTTGTGTTAAAATTAGTAAATCTTTTTTTAGGAGAAGATAAAATGCCTTAAAAATGCAAAGACGGCAGATTCACTCTTTGGAAATGATTATGAAAAAGGATGGGAATGTCAAATAAATACCCCCGCAGGCAAATAACGGAATCTTTACTGAAGAAACCAGAGATTTACAGAGAGGGGACTCCTCTTTTCTGACACCATTCCGGCTTAGCGGTTAAAAACACTTCTCGTAATAAAAGGAGGCATAAAATGGCATTTTCCTTTGTCGCTTCTCTGGTATCGGTGGCAATCGTCTTTTATGAGACGGCAAGCATAATTTTCCCGCTTAAAATATCCGTTTACTGGAAAATCGCGTGCACCGTGCTGCTGCTGCTTGGCGCCTTCAAAAACATACTGTTTCAGATAATCGGCGGCGGGATGTTCTTCGCCCCCAATCTGCCCCATGGGGTGATACTGGCCGGGGCCCTGCTCTACAATCTGCTCATCGTGGCGTTGCTTCTGTCGGTGGTGAAGGATGCCGTCTGGCTTTTCTGGAAAGCCTGTCATCTCCTGGGCGTATGCCGTGGGGACTTCCCGGCGGGAAAAGCCTCTGGGGCCGTCCTCGCCCTCGCCGTTATCCTTACTTTGTACGGCACATGGGAGGCCATTCGGGTTCCCGATGTGGCAATCCACGACCTGTCCCTTCCGGGGCTTTCGGAGGAATTTGAGGGAAAGAAGATGGCCCTGCTGGTCGATCTGCACGCCAGCTCACTCAACCGCAGACCGCTCATTCAAGCCATCGTGGAGAAAACAAACGCACTCTCGCCGGATATTGTGCTGCTCCCGGGGGACTTTGTCGACGGACTGGCACGGGACAGAAAGGACGATCTGGAGCCACTGAGCCGCCTCCGTGCCCCCCTGGGCATCTGGGGGACATCGGGGAACCATGAATACTACTCCGGCTATGCGGACTGGACAAAACTGCTCTCGGAATGGGGCGTCGCCCTGCTGGAGAACCGTCATGTCGTCCTGTCCTCCGGCAGCGGAAAGCTCGTCATCGCAGGACTCCCGGATCAGCAGGGAGCCCGGTTTGGCTTTGCCGCGCCGGACGTGAAAGAAGCGCTCCGCGGCGCACCGGCAGACGTTCCCGTTATCCTGATGGCCCACCGCCCCGAGGATGCGGCGGAGAACGCGGAGGCCGGGGTTACACTTCAGCTTTCAGGGCATACCCATGGCGGGATGATGCCCGTCCTGGATAAAATCGTGGCTCGTTTCAACGGGGGCTATCTCCGCGGCTGGTACGATGTAGGGACGATGAAACTGTACGTCAGTCCAGGCACATCCCTGTGGAACGGCTTTCCCCTGCGTCTTCTCAACCCGGCGGAGATCACGCTGATGATTTTGCACAGGGCCAGGTAGCGCAGATTTATGCGTGATATTTTTGCCCATCAGCTTATTACCGGTGGGCTTTTTCTTCACGCTGCTGCGGATGGCGTTGGGTCCGATAGTCGAGAGCGCCACCGCCAGCGGCCCCAGCCCCCTAATGGCCTTCCTTATCTTAAAAGAAAGTAGTTGAAATTGTATGTTAATCTGATACAATTCCAACCTAATGGCCTTCCTTATTTTAAAAGAAAGGCCGGAGGCAAACGCTTCCGGCCTTCTTTTTTTGCAGATTTTTTTTCGTTATGCCTGGCTGTGCGCCATCATGACAGCCCCTGCAATGGATAGCAGCTTGGCGCGCATGGGGTCGGCGCGGCTGGTCAGGATTACCGGAGCCGCGGCGCCGATGATGAGCCCCGCCGTCTCGCTGCCCTTGGCAAAGTAGGTGATAGACTTGGCCAGAGCGTTGCCCACCTCAATCTGCGGCACAAAGAGGATGTCCGCATGTCCGGCAACAGGCGAGTCGATGTGCTTAATCTTCGCAGCTTCCTCGTCAATGGCGTTGTCCAGCGCCAGAGGGCCGTCCACAACGCAGTTCTTAATCTGTCCCCGGCGGTTCATCTGAACAATGGCACAGGCATCCAGCGTGCAGGGCATGTCGGGATTGACCACCTCGACGGCAGATAGGCACGCCACCTTCGGACACTCCACGCCCAGCGAGCGGGCGAAGTTCACCGTGTTCTGCACAATGTCAGCCTTCTGCTTCAGTTCGGGGTACATGTTGAACGCGCCATCCGCAATGAAGATGACGCGGTCAATGCCGGGGATGGAGTGGAAGTAGCAGTGGGAGATGACCCGCCCGCTGCGAAGGCCAATTTCCTTGTTCAGCATTCCGCGGAGGAAGTGGTCTGTGTGGAGCTGTCCCTTCATGTAGATGTCCGCACGCTTGGAAGAGACCTCCGCCACGGCAACAAGGCCGCACTTTGCCTCATTTTTCTCCTCAATGAGATGATAGTCGGCCTCCGACGCGCCCGCCTGGGCGATACAGGCCTTGACCTTTTCCGGGTTGCCAACCAGCGTGGCCTCGACAAGGCCCATCTTACGGGCTTCCTCAATGGCGGAAATCAGTCCGGCGTCCTCAGCCATGGCAACGGACAGGCGCTTCTTGCCCTTGCTCGCGCAGAGTTTCTTGGCCTCCTCAATCAGCTGCGACAGTGAACGAACCTGTTCCATAGTGCAACACTCCTTTTTCCAGTTTAGATTTTATCTGTTACTCCAGCCACTTTTCGATTTGCTGAAGATAGAGCTTCGAAAGCTGCCGGGTCACGGGGCCAGGCTTTCCGCTGCCAATGACAATTCCGCCCACACGCACAATGGGCAGAACCATCTTGAGACTCCCGGTGATGAAAGCCTCGCTGGCACAGGTCAGTTCTGCCCACAGCGGGCAGCGCTCCTCAATCTCAAGGCCCTCGCTTCGTGCCAGTTCAAGAATCACCTGCCGCGTCGTCCCCTTAAGCACGCGGGACAACGGGGCCGTGACCAGTTTTTTTCCTCCTTCCAAGACAAGGAAGAAAGTGCTGTGTCCCGCCTCCGTGATTTCGCCGTCGGGGCAGTAAAGTCCTTCAAAAGCGTCTGGCTGGGACAGGTTGTAGCTCAGCCGGTAATCCACGCTCTTCACGGACGGGTCGTCACGCCCATAGGGCAGCGGCTCCAGCGCCACGCCCTTTTCGTAAGACTCCTTGGGGGGGAAAGCCATCGCTTCAAAGATAACAAAGAATCGCGGGTCCGTAAATCCCCTCTCTCCGTCAAAAGTGTCCCCACCCGAGAGATAAGCCTTTACCCTCACCTTTTCCCCCGCGCGCCGCACGCCTTCACGGATAATCCCCTTCATCTCCTCCATGGAGAGGGTGACACCGATGCGCGAGCTCTCCGCGCTTTTCCTCAGCCTTTCCAGGTGAGGCGTCATCAGCAGTACCCGCCCCTCATGCGTGGCCATAACCTCAAAGACCCCAACTCCCCTCTGGATGATGAGGTCGGTAATAGGCAGCCTGGCCTCCGACAGCGGAGTATAATTTCCATCAATGTAACACAGTTCCATATCAAAACGCTCCTATTTCCTTGATTTTGGCAGATCCTGCGGACGCTCAAAAGGATCGCGTTCCAGTTTCTGCCCCAGGGAGGCTGTCGTTTCCGGAAAAGCGAGGATGGACAGAGACAGACCGATCCGATTATCGCTGCCGGAGGTCCGGTCATTTCGATAGTGAAGATCCCACATCATGCAATCCGTGACCCACTGAAGACTGTAGATGACCTCGTCCACCATCGACTGGTCGAGGTCATAACTTCCACGGACTGCAGCATATATTTTATCGAAAGGCCGACGCCCTCCTACACGTGCTACAGGAAGACGCACCTTCTGATGAATCTTCTCCCTTTTCTCATAACGATCCCAGAACATGGGGCTCTCTCCCCAGACGTAGCGCCGCTCATAAGCCGTCCCAAGTTCCACAATGCCAAGGCGGTAGCGGAGCCCCGAGAGAGTCCGGAGGGTCTCATGATCCTCGCTGTCGAGATCGTAGAACCAGACGCCTCCCGTCATGTCCGAGAAGAACTCCGCGTCTGTTCCCAAAGCCCGTTCAAAATAACTGTGGGCCTCCAGTCCGTATCGGTTAGCCGATATCGTTCCGCCGTTGTATATCTCCTCACGGAAATTCCCCCATGAGGCTATGAGGTTCAGCCAGCTCCATTGGCTTGTCTTGTACCAGGGCGTCTGGACGACAAGCTCCGGACGTCGGTCCAGTCTGCCCTTATAGTCGTAGATGGAGTTCTTCTGATCCTCAATATATTCTTTCTTTTTCCAGTTCAGGGAGGCGTTCCAGCCGTCGCGATGCCACATGAGGGAGGCAAAGGGGCGCCACTGCGTCTCATCCCAGGCCGAATCCCAGGTGTAGTCCACCCCGGCTTTAATCGTGAACTCTGTACTCAGCTGCTGCTCCACCTCAAGCATCCATTCCAGGCCAATCTTGTCCGCCCAGGCCAGTCCCAGAGAAAGCGAGCCGGTATCCCAGCCCAGCGTCCCGTTAACCCCGGCTCCGGCACCCCGTTGATCGCTGCGCTGGAAGTAGGGCATCAGAGAGTAGCGCACCGCCCGCCGCTCAAGCGAGGTCACATAATCCAGCGGCGAGGTGAAAAGGTAGGTTTTACCAAGATACACCCGCGGCCTTTTGGCAATAATGCGGCGTCCCGGAATGAAGATAATGGATTTGGACACCAGGCGGTAGTGCGGGTGATCCAGCGAACAGGTCGTCAGGGTCACATCATGCCACTGGATGGCGTAGTCCTCCGGCCGGCCCTTTTGTCCCTGCACCAGCCCGCGTTCTACAGCCGCATCCCAGGGAACGACGTCAATCTCCCCTCCGTAGACATAGAGCGTCCCCTCCCCCGCCGCAAGGCTGGTCCGAGCACCGGTCAGGACCCCCTCGCGCGTCAGAAGGTCATAGTCCAGGTGATTGCCCTTCAGCGCCCGCCCGGAGGAGTGAGTCATGACAATCTGCTCTCCCGGAAGGGGCATGGCCTCCACTTTCTGAGTCTGCGCATCGTAGTCGATGCGCTCGGCCTGGATGGTCGTTCCCTGGTAGCTCAGCACGGCGTTTCCCTGGGCGCTGGCCTGTCCCGTCTCATCATTATAGGAAACCCGGTCGGCATTCAGAACAACCCGTTCCTCACGGGAGGAGAGGTCCCCGGCCCGCGCCGCACCGCAGAACAACAGCAACCCCGCCGCCAGCACAAGGGCTGACGCCGTCAGGTTCTTCCATAATCTTATTCCAACGGCCTCGTCCACTGAAGAGAACCCCCTTTTTCCAACAGGACCACGCCGGCCTCATCCATGCTGGCCTTCGGTGTCGTGAGAAGAAACTCGTTATCGTAGAGGGTCAGCCCCTCAGGAAACGTGAACTCCCCACTTTTATCATCCCAGCGAAGCACGGCCCCTTCCAGGTTCCATATCCGTTCAGGCGTCTCCATCGTCCCGCGCACGCCATGGACTATTGCCCGCCCTTCGTCATGGGAGTAGACACCCTCCGTACCAAAGAAATACCACTCTCCGCCCTCACTGAGCTGGCGGCGGACATCCAGCGAACGGATGGTCACAAGATCCTTCTCCCGGTCCAGGTAGGGCACACGGACCCGCCAAAGGTCTCCCGACACCTCCCGCTCCATCTGAAGGTTCTCCATAACCAGTCCCGGCATATGAACCAGCCCTTCACGGAGCAGATTGACATCCAGCTTCATATCCCGCATCGCGTAGCGCACCAGGACAGCGAATCCCAAAAAGAGCAGTCCCAGAAGAATCCTGTGCCGCCGCTTCATCCGCTCACCAGACGACCTTCCACGAGGAGCCCTCCCGGATGACGCCCAGAGTGCGGGTCACTAAGGAGCGAAACATCAATATCCGCCGGTCTGTGATGACGCGGGCCCGCTCCTCGCCGATCCACTCGATACGATACTCCCCCTTCAGCCCGGAACGGAAGTCCGACGCCTTCGCCACCTCTTTGGCGAAGTTCTCCCGTGAGATGACCTTTCTCGATCCTTCCGAGAGCATCTCATACATCTCCCCAGCCCGGTTGCCTGCCCACATCCCAAGGAACTGTTTCAGGACGTGTTCTCGGCTGACGTAGGCGTCACCGGTGTTATGCAGTTTCGCCGGAGTCGCCGGAGACTCGGGAGCCCCGGTCTTCTTTTGTTCCTGTTCCGCTTTCTTCTCCGGACTGCTGGCGGTCTTAGGCGCTCCACGCTCGCGAACGGACTGTACAAACGCCGCCATGTCCCGGGAGTCTTCCACCAAAAGAGGGGGAATCTCCCGCTGCACAGGCGGAGGAGGGGGCGTCTCCGGTGCGGGTTCCACCCTCCGCCTCTGGGGCGGGGACAAGGACGACGACTCCTTCTTATCAACTTTTGCGTCTTTTCCAGACCGTTTAGGCAGGTCGACGATTACAACCTCCTCCGGCTCGGCCTCCGTCCTCGCGGCGGCCAGAGAGAGAGGCTGCTGCCCCCCTCTGAATGAGAAAAGCTGTTCTTCATGGACGCCCAATCCCCGGAGGGCCAGACTGAAGTCCTCGTCGGCCTGTTTGGGGAAGAACACGAGCCCCTGCACAACACCGCCTGCAGGGGAGTCCAGTCGGGAATCGTAGCGTGTTGGGCGCACCCGTTCCCCTGCCGAGGTCAGGAGCGTTATGTTGTCCGACGCAGGCACGAGGCTGACAGGCTGCGGCCCAAAGGAGTAGAGGCTCACCAGAAACGTCTCCGACTTATCAAGCTCCAGCTCCGAGATAAACTTCTTCCGGTAGGCGTTTCTTGAGTCCTCCGTCATTCCGGTCTTCTGCGCCTCAGCATCGACCCATGGCCCGGCCAGTTCCTCCGGGTAATGGACCACCCAGACAAAGCAGTCCCTCCCCCAGTGAGCCGAGGTCCATCGCTCCAGGATACGCATGGTCTCGTCAAGAGGGATCTCCATTTCGACTGCACGCACCTGCGGGGCTGTCAGCAACAGCACCGCAAGCACATACAAAAAAAGGAGGGACCTGTAGGGGCGCATCAGATAGGGTCAGCGGACCGGCTGCTCCGGCGGCAGTTCAACAGATTCGTCCGCACCTGCTGCAGGCTGCTGCCTTGTCCCCCGATTGAACACATCCGCGTCGCGCTTGATAATGAGGTCCCGGTCCGGGTCGTAGTTGGTATTTTCCTTCTGAAGGGTCTCGCTGTCCCTGGCCCCCTGGATGGAACCCTTAATATTCATACGCAGGCTCTCAGGGAGAGGGTAGGCCGAGACGTCCGTATCCTCCGCTGTCTGGACGTAGGTGATGGAGCCTTCGGGAATGCGGATGGAGTTTCCACGGATGAATATCCCGCTGATGAGCCCTACCGGCCCCAGAATCACCGCGCCCGCAATGCTGGCTGCCCCGGCGCTGATAAGGGTCCCCTCACCCTTGTCGCCCAACTTCCGGGCTTCCTCAATCGCTTTTTGAGACACCGCCCCCACGGTCACAGCAGGACGCTGCGGCCCCAGTGGCTTCAACCCATTAAAGTTGAGACGCACTTCCCCCGGCACGCCAAACCGGCCCGGCTTCTTCACCTCACGAACCTCAGTCAGGAGAAAAGAGCCCGCCGGGGCGACAAGGCAGTCATCCACGACGAGATCATCCGTCAGCTCAACACGAACGGAATCCCCTGCCTTACTCTTCGCAGGGCTCAGCTCATCAAGGAAACGAAGCTTCAGAGGCACGTCCTTGGGAAGCCGGACGACACGAAAGGTCACCGGCTCTGTCACCAGCGTGGCCAGAATGCTCTCAACCCGCATCGCGATTGGTTTGCCATGCTGTATCTCTCCGTTCAGGTTCATCTCCAGCGCCTCAAGGCGGGGCATCGCCGGCTGCGTGGCGTTGATCTTTTTTCCAACGATCCACTCTGCAACTCCCAGTTTGAAGAGCATGGAAGGCTGATCCTCCGTCCCGATATCCAGGAAATTAAGGATTGCGGTGTGGCGTTCGGCAACGGTACCGGGAAGGCTGCGCCCAAAGAGCGCTTCCTCCGCGGTTGACAATCGTTCAATCAGCCCTCCCTTGGAGGACTCCCCATAGAGTATCGTCTCAATCGTCTCCATCATCTGCGCAGAGGAGTTCTCGTCCGCCGCCGCCACTCCGGCAGGGATAAGAAACGCCGACAACATTATCGCAACAGCAAGAAAAATCTTCTTCAAAATCCAAAACCTCCTTTTACATTGCCTACTTTGTCCCGTTCTGGATGCGCTGCCGCTCCAGAGTCGCGCCGATGAACCCGGCAAAAAGCGGGTGCGGCCGGACAGGACGGGACTTCAACTCGCCGTGGAACTGTCCTCCCACAAACCAGGGATGTTCCGGCAGCTCGATAATCTCCACCAGGTCCCGCTCCCGGCACACTCCGGAAACCTTCAGCCCCGCCTGTTCCAGGCGCTCGCGGTAGGCGTTGTTGAACTCATAGCGGTGACGGTGGCGCTCGGTGATGTGGAGCGTGCCGTATGCCCGCGCGGCCTGGGTCCCTTCCTCGATGTCGCAGGGGTACGCCCCAAGACGCATGGTTCCTCCCATTGTATCAAGCTGCTCCTGCTCCTGCATCAGGTGAATGATAGGATGCAGGGTGGCAGGATCCATTTCTTTGCTGTGGGCCCCATGAAGACCGCAGATATTCCGTGCGTACTCGACGGCCATCATCTGCATTCCCAGGCAGATACCCAGGAGGGGAACTTTATTCTCACGGGCGTACTGCACAGCGCGAATCATCCCCTCAACTCCCCGTACGCCGAAGCCGCCGGGGATGAGGATACCGTCCGCTGACGCCAGGAGTTCCTCGGGGGCCGCCGTCTCAAGGTCCTCCGACTCCACGGAGCGGACCTCGATTCGGACATTATGATGAATGCCTGCGTGGTGCAGCGCCTCGACGACGCTGAGGTAGGCGTCCTTGTGCTGGACATATTTCCCCACAAGGGCTATCTCAACGGACTCCGGCGGGTTCACATAGCGATCGACAACGCGTCGCCAGTCCGAGAGATCTGGCTCCGTGTCACAGGGAAGCCCCAGATACCGGAGAATCAGAACATCCAAACCCTGGCGGTGCAGGCTGATGGGCACATTATAAATCGTGGTTTCATCCCGGACCTCGATGACAGCCTCAGAGGGCACGGTGCAGAACAGCGCGATCTTGTTTTTCATATCCTGATCCATGGGGTGGCTCGTGCGGCAAACAAGAATGTTGGGCAGTATCCCAATGCGGCGCAGCTCCTGGACGCTGTGCTGGGTCGGTTTGGTCTTCAGCTCCTTTGCCGCTTCCAGCCAGGGAACAAGCGTAACGTGGCAGTAAACAACATTCTCGCGACCCACGCGATTGGACATCTGGCGGATGGCCTCCAGGAAGGGCTGTCCCTCGATATCCCCAACCGTGCCGCCAATCTCCACAATCAGGACATCCAATCCCTCACCGGCACGCACCAAGCGCTCCTGGATATCGTTCGTTATGTGGGGGATGACCTGAACCGTCCCGCCCAGATAGTCGCCGCGACGCTCCTTCGCAATCACGCTGGAGTAGATTTTCCCTGTCGTAATGGAGTTTTGCTCACCCAGCGTCTCGTCGATGAAACGCTCGTAGTGCCCAAGATCAAGGTCCGTCTCCGCCCCGTCGTCGGTCACAAAGACCTCGCCATGTTGAAACGGATTCATCGTCCCGGCATCCACATTCAGGTAGGGATCCACCTTGAGGATTGAAACCCTGAGTCCCCTTTTCTTAAGCAGGGTCCCCACGGACCCTGCCGTGATGCCCTTTCCCAGCGAGGAGACCACGCCGCCCGTGATGAAAACGTACTTTGCCATACCTCTACGACCTCCCTGGTATACAGACAAAAAAGAAAAAACGGGGCCAGAAAGCTCTGACCCCTGTTCCTCTTAGCACAAAGGCATTACTTCAGATACTTCAGAGGGTTGACCGGACTGTTTCCGTTGCGGACCTCGAAGTGGAGGTGCGGCCCCGTCGAAGCTCCTGTGGTTCCCACTCTGGCGACATTCTGTCCTCTCGAGACAGAGGCCCCCTGTTTCACCATGAGCGTACTGCAATGAGCATACAAGGTAGACTGACCATTCGGATGGTCAATGACGAGTACCTTGCCGTAACCACCCATCCAGCCGGAGTAGGCGACCTTGCCCGCTGCGGCTCCGCGAACCAGTGCCCCTCGGTCAGCCTTGATATCAATGCCTGTATGGAAGTTGCGGCGACGCGTGATGGGATGCCGACGCCAGCCAAAGGGACTGTTGATGCGCCCCATCACTGGCCAGCGGTAGGGCTGTTTCGCACTCTTCACAGGGGCATTAGCTTTCTTGGCCGTCTTTACGCCCTTACCCCTGGAAGGCTGCACCGCTTCCTTCTCATTCGTCAGCGCGTGAGGATAAGCCCCCGGAAGGAATATCTCGTCCCCCGCCTTGAGGGAGGCAATGTCAACCTTGTTGTTAACCTGCCTGAGTTTCTCTAAACTCACGCCATAACGTTTACAAACCGCCTCGGCTGTTTCTCCCTTGCACATGACGTAGAAGGTACCGTCCTGATTGGGGATACGCAGAACCGCCCCAGGCCGTAATGTCGCGGATGTCTTGAAGGCGTTGCTCCCCACCAGCGTGTCCAGTTCGATGTTCTGTGAGTTCGAAATCGACCAAAGACTGTCTCCCCGTGCCACAACATAGGAAAACACCTTCAACGGAACGACCTTCTCCTTGACAGCGGCAATGCGCATTTGACGTGTGCGGACCTCGTCAAGGGTATCCTCAATTTTGGATGGGTCACGCGGAATGAGAAGCAGCTGGTTCTCCGTTAAGCGGTTGGCGTCCTTAAGGCCGTTGGCCCGCAGAATATCCTGCGCCGTGAGCCCGCCATAGGAAAGAGCGATGTCCGACAGCGTCTGCCCGGATTTGACAACGTGCTCCCTCCAGACAGCGCCTTCCTTCTCCAGCCTGACGCCCTCATCAGGATTCTGCGGATCGGGAAGATCGCTGAGATCCTCCATACTGTTATCAGGCATCTGAGTCCCGTCATCCTGAACATTGAGGACAATGCTCTCAAAGTCTGAGAGAGACTTGGGCAACGGCCCAAAGTCCTCCACTTCCTCCACGGGCAGTGCCGCGAACTTCTCAGTAACAGCGGGCTTCTCCGCTCCGGCGGCCTGAGCACGAAACGACTCTCTCTCAACGTCCGTTACTTCAATGGTGACAAATCCTTCCTCTGCAACGTCGGCATTGGAACCGCCCACACTGCCCCATGCCACACCGGAGAACCGTCCCCATGCGGAAATCATCAAAAAAGATGCAAGCCCAAACGTCAGGCACACAACAATACAGAACCCATAACAGAAACCGGCAGACGGTTCTTTATCCCGCTTTTTCAGCCTGGCTTCCTTAAAATTCAGGCCGCCCGGTCTTCGGTCTGTCATCAAAAAACCCCTCCCGCACCGCCGACGTCCAGCATTGGACTAAGGATAGGACCACGACGTCAAAGGTTTCAATCTATATTCAATGAAGACATTATAGCACATTTCCACCGTCTTTTGGGGACGGGCTAGGGCAGCTTTATTGACATCAAAAATTCATGGTTGTTCTTAGTCTGTTTCAGTTTGTCGAGAATCAGGTTCAGGGCCCCCGCCTCATCCACGCCGACAATCCGTTTCCGGAGGACCCAGAGACGCGTCAGCTCCTCCTCGGAGATCAACAGCTCCTCCCGGCGCGTGCCGGACTTCGTGATGTCGATGGCAGGGAATATCCTCTGCTCCGCCAGCTTGCGGGACAGATGAAGCTCCATGTTCCCTGTGCCCTTGAATTCCTCATATATCACATCGTCCATACGGCTCCCTGTTTCCGTCAGTGCCGTCCCGACGATGGTCAGGCTTCCGCCCTCCTCAAAGTTGCGTGCCGCGCCAAAGAAACGCTTGGGGAAGTAGAGCCCCGACGAGTCAAGGCCGCCCGACAGCGTACGCCCCGAGGGGGGGACAGTCAGGTTCGAAGCACGCGCCAGACGTGTGATCGAGTCCAGCAAAATGACGACATCCCGCTTCGCCTCCACCAGACGCTTGGCCTTCTCAAGGGCCAGATTGGCCACACGGATATGTTCCTCAGCCGGCCGGTCAAAAGTCGAGGCAATCACCTCGCCCTCAATGGAGCGGGAGATATCCGTGACTTCTTCAGGCCGCTCGTCAATCAGAAGAGCCATGAGGATAATATCCGGTGCGTTCTGCGTGATGGCCTTGGCAATCCGCTTAAGCAGTGTCGTCTTCCCTGCCTTGGGCGGAGAGACAATCAGCGCTCTCTGTCCCAGGCCGATGGGCGCAAACATATCCACAAGCCGGGTTGCCCAGTCACCGGGGCCGGAGTCCAGGTTGATGCGCACGTTGGGGAAGATAGGTGTCAGCTGCGAGAACAGGGGACGGCAGCGGGAGGACTCGGGGTCGGAGAAGTTGACCGTCTCCACACGCAGCAGTGCCTCATAATGTTCCTGTTCACGCGGCGGACGAATCAACCCCCAGATCACGTCCCCGTTGCGCAGCCCAAAACGCCGTATCTGTGACGCGGAGAGGTAGACATCGTTGTCCGTCGGCAGCATGCCCTTGGGCCGCAGAAAGCCAAAACCCTCCGGCAGAATTTCCAGCGTTCCGCCGCCGAATCGGTAGTTCAGACTTTCAGCCTGAGCTCTCAGGATGGAGATAATCAAATCGTCCTTGCGGAGTGCTGTGAGCCCCGCGACGTTGAACTCTTTCCCAATCCTGCGGAGATCCGCCAGATTCTGCGCAGCGAGATAGGCATAGGTGTGCTTGGGCTTCGGATGCTGAAAGGATTCACGAGACGATGACGCATAGGCCCGTGGTATCTGGGATTCTGTCTCATCAAGCGGAAGGGAATCTCCCCCTCCCTGCTCCTCCGTTTCCGTGTCCTGAACATCCGACACCTCGGACAGAATATCCCCTGACTCCTCTTCAGGCAGTGGCTCCGAATCAGTGACCTTCACTGCCCCCTGCGGCGCCTTTTCCTTCTTTTCCTGGACTGATTTTGGAGGCCGGCCGCGGCGCCGGGGCTTCACCGGCTCCTTCGCCTCCGCAGCCTGCTCTCCCTTGGAAGCCGACGGCTCCGTCACTTTCCCGGAGAGCTTAAGCTCCGACTCCGCCTCCTGCGCCTTCACGCGCGGAGGACGCCCCCTTCTCCTCGGGGCCCCCTCTGTATCTTCCTTACGTGCCCTTACCATAACCGGTCCGTGTCCTGTTCGCTGTACATCATATCCAAAAATCACCTCATCAGATGCCCTGCAGGGGCAGTTTAATAAATTTTAAAATGAAATGTGGGTGTAAACTCCGGGCCGCACTGTATCGTGACCGCATAGGCCCCCCGCGGAAGGGGGCCGCCATCTTCCTTGAGCAGACAGTACATCTTGGTTCCTGAAGGGGCCGCCAGCTCATAAGACTCAGACTGTATCTGCCTGCCATCCTTGTCCCAGAGGATCACAACCGGCACATCCTCTTCCAGACGGCTGTAGTCAAAGCGCAGACATACCTGCCTTGCCCCGTAGGCAAAGCGGGAGACCATCCCCGCAAGAAACGGATGATCTTCAAAATCCACACCGACCGAGACGTTCGAAATCATCAGCTCCGACCTTGGCTTAAGGCTACCTTTCCCCACCACCATCCAGAACACCAGGAGGGTCAGAGCCAGGGCAAAGGCCATCAGGAGCCACGGAAACAGGGATTTGAGCTTCACGGGATTACATTCGCCTCCAGACGAATGGCGGTGTTTATGCCAGGCAATCCCTTCACGCTGGTCAATACGTCAACACAGCTCATCTTTTCGTTTTTTCTTCATAAAACCGAAGTTTAGCGGGTTTGCAGTTCATCCACCCGGGAATTAATCTCGCTGAGTTCCTTATCAATCACGTCCAGCTTTTCCTTAAGATCCTGCCGTTCCTTATCCAGCTTGTCCATGCGGCGGAGCAGACGGTCAATCTCAAGACGTGCCGCCGCCTTGCCGTCCCCTGCCGAGGCCGGCTTATCCTTCGTAATGTCCCACACCCACATAAAATCTCCTCTGCCCGCCTTGGCGTATGTGATGGCGTCATCGAAGAAAAGCCGGATATCCTTGGCCCCCTTCAGCACGTCCGCCCCCGTCTTGGGATCATACCGCGGGAAGAACACCATTCCATCACGCCCGCCACTGATTTTGAAGTTGAAGCGTTTGTCATAGTCCGAAGGGGTGTAACGTTTTTTTCCAATCATAAGGTAGATGTGCTTGTCAAAGGGGGCCGGGTACATGGGAACCCCTGTAACGTAGAGATCGATATGGAAAGGAATGGATTCCTGAAGATTAAGGGTTTTCAACAGCGTGTAACGGTAATTCTCCATTTCGTCCTGAGTCCAGAGGTTCTTCTCCGCCTCGGAGTTCACAAGTGCCTCAACATACTCGTTAGCGTAATAGGTTACCTTGAGCTTCAGATCTTGGGTGCCCTCCCTGTCCGACACGTTGCTCCGCCGGACCCATCGTTCCATGGCCGGGGACGTCTTCTCAGCGGCAAAAGCCGGCAGTGTCAGAAGGCAGAAGAACAAAAGCCAAACTGTTTTTCGACAAAAAATATTTTTCAGCATATGCACGATTCCTTCCTTTTGTTAGGGTTTTAACGCTTCCGACTTAAATCTCAGGGGGCGAATGTCCCCTGAAACTTCTTATGCCTGTGCCCTGAGGGTAGACGTTCAGTGATGAAAAGCCTAAAAGAAAGGCCATTCGTATTATACAACATCATGCGGATATCATTCAAACTGTCGATATATCCTCACGACGCTTTAAGACGGTAGACCATCGCCAGAATTTCAGCCACACCGCGGTAAAGCTCTTCCGGTATCTCCTCCCCCACTTCAACGCCTTCGTAGAGTGCCCACGCCAGGGGTTTGTCCTCGATGATGGGAATATCATTAGCCTGAGCAATCTCACGGATACGCTTTGCAAGATAGTCCTTGCCCTTTGCCACGACCTGCGGCGCGCCCATAAGCTGACGGTCGTAGGACAAAGCGATGGCCAGCCGTGTGGGGTTTGTGATGACGACGTCGGCCTTGGGGATATCGGCCATCATCCTCTGTCTCGCCATCTCACGCTGCTTCTGGCGGATCTTGCTCTTAATCTGCGGGTCTCCCTCCATTTGCTTGTATTCTTCTTTTATCTCCTGCTTGCTCATACGGATAGACTTCTCAAAGTCCCACTTCTGGTAAGCATAGTCGGCAAATGCCAGGACCAGGAGCAGCAACGCCAGCCGCATCGCCAAAGTCCAGAGCATATCCCAGAATGCCGCGCTGCCAATCTCCAGAGGCATCTGCATAGTCTTGGAGGAGACAGGGAGGTAGTCCCGAACAGCCGTGTAAATGATGACAGCAAAAAGGGCCGCCTTTAAAAGCCCCTTCAGGAGCTCCACGATGGAACGGAGCGAGATAATCTTCTTCATTCCGGAGATAGGGTTAAGGCGGTCGAACTTTGGCTTGAAGGGTTCGGTCGTCACCGTCAACCCCACCTGATAGATGATAGTGGCCGTTGCAAATAGACAGACGAGAAGGCCCAGAGGAAGCCATGTGAGGAAGTATTGCTTCACGGCCTCCCAGGAGAGGAAATAGAACCATCCGTCCTCAAGGAGCGCCTGATCCCCCATAAAACGCACTGCAAAGACAATGAGTTCGGTAAGGATGCCAAACATAAAGGGGCCAAGCATGAGCAGACCTGCAAGGGCCGTCAGTATCTGCACCGCCGCGCTGAGGTCCTTGCTTGTGCAGACCCGTCCTTCTTCGCGGACCTTGTTGCGCTTGTGCGGTGTGGCCGGCTCTGTCCTCTCCTGTCCAAAGAATTGGATATCGAAGGGGATACAGGGCATGCGGCTCATGACGCAGGACGCCAAAGCAAAAGCTCCCCCAGAGCAAATTCGATCCATCGCTCAAAATGAGCGAAGACAAGGTCCACCATCAGCGGCAGGACCACAGCATAAACCATGAACCCCAGCATCACTTTGACAGGGAGCCCCACGACAAAGATATTCATCTGAGGGACTGTCCGCGCCAGGAAACCAAGGCCGATATCCGAAAGGACCAGCGCGCAATAGAAGGGAAGCACCATCCGCAACGACAGAGTGAAAAGTCCCTGAAGCCAAGCCCCGGCCCCGATATCACCGGCGGGGAAGGGCGAGAGCTGCCCCATCGGCACCAGTTTCAGACTCTCAATCACAGCCTGAATCATCAAAAGATGTCCGTTCCAATGAAAGTAGAACCACATCGTCATAAGGAGATTCAGCTGTCCCAGAATAGATGTCTGGGTCTGGGTCATGGGGTCCATGACCTGAGCCATGGAGAAACCAATCACCGTCCCCGTCTGCTCTCCCGCAACCTGTACAGCGGTCAGCGGAAGGGAGGCAAGAAAACCGAGGGCAATGCCGACCAGGAGCTCCCGCACGCCAAGAATCACGAGAGAAACCGCGTTCTCAAAGTAAAGCAACGGAATCTCCTGAGGCTTCACCACCCCGAGAGCCGCTGCGGTCAGCAGAACGACAAAGAGGTAACGAACGGGCGTCGGGAACATCGCGGCGGAAAAGAGCGGAGATCCGTACATCAGCCCGATGAAGCGCAGATGAAGCAGAAGGTAAACCACCAGCATCTGGGCCGGAATCTCAATCCCCTTCATAAGGCGGTCCCTTCTCCGGACATCTTCACTGAATGAAGCGCTCCAGCTGACCCAGGATATTTTGGGTCATCACCAGCATCTGTTGCCCTATCCAGGGAGAAAGGAGAACGACACACGCAAACACAGCCAGTATCTTGGGGATGAAAATCAGCGTCTGCTCCTGAATGGAGGTCGCTGTCTGGAGGATACCGATCATGAGCCCCACCACCATCGCCACCAGAAGGATAGGCAGGGCAACGGACAGCATCGTCCAGATAGCGCTGCTCAAAACGTCAAAAAGGCTCAAGGTCGTAACAGGCATACCACATTCTCCTAACTAACAGAAGAGGTCCTCAGGGGACATTGGTAAAGCTCTTCAGCAGACTGAGAACAACGAGGTTCCACCCGTCAGCCATGACGAAGAGCAATATCTTGAATGGCAGAGAAATCATCATGGGAGGCAGCATCATCATCCCCATCGCGAGCAGGACGCTGGAAACCACCATGTCCACAACGATAAAGGGAATGTAGATAACGACTCCCATCTGAAAGGCAGTCTTGAGTTCACTCAGCATAAAAGCCGGGATAAGAACACGCGTCGGCACTTCCGCCGGAGATTCCGGTCGAGGCATTTCTGACATAGATACTATCAGGGAGAGTTCCTCCTGCCGGGTGTAGCGAAACATAAACTCACGTACAGGGGTGATTGTGCCCTGCCACGCCTGCTGAACGGTCGCCGCTCCTGAAAGGTAAGGTGCGATTCCGTCCTGATAAACGCGGTTCCAGGTGGGATACATGATGAAGAGCGTCAGGAAGAGGGCGAGGCCCGAAACCACCTGCTGCGGCGGCGACTGCTGAAGCCCAATGGCGCGCTGCACGAACCCCAGAACGATAATGACACGGGTAAAACACGTAAGCATCAGCAAAATAGCCGGCACAAGACTCATGACGGTCATCAGCGCAAGGATCTGGAGCGTCAAAGCAACGTCCCGCGGCGAATCCGCCGGCGTCAGCCCAAATTGCACAGAGGGCAAAGGAATACCTGAGAGCGCCGTCTCCGAAACCGCGGCCTCTGCAGGAGGTAGAATCCATAAGAAGAAGGAAGAGAAGATGAGGAATAAAAGACAGGCCCGGTTAGCCCTCCCTGGGAGGGCACTCCTCAGCGCCCTGTGCATCAAGCCACTCCTCATACTTCCACCTGCCCATCAGACATGCGCCGCCCGCACCCAGCGTAAAGGCAAGGACATCCGGACCGCAGCGAACAACAAAAAAGACATCCTTACCCAGGGGCAAGGATGTTAATAGCTTCACAGCCGAGCCATCTTTTGCCCTCTGCGTTTTTCCTCTGAAAGTACGAACGAGGAAAAACGCACAAAGCGATAAGATGGCCAGAGCGACAAACACGCGAAGCAAATAAGCGACAAGGCTGGAATCCACCGTCACTCATTTCCTCCCTGAGTCAGGAGATTCAAGAGCACAAATCCATCCTAAACCATCAGGACATTCAGCAAGGGAAACGCCCCCGCTCCCCTGCCGCCCGTCCAGAATCAGGAAAGGACCTTCGTAATGGCCTCGACAACGCGCTCAGGCTGGAAGGGCTTAACGATGAAGTCATTCGCACCGGCCTGAATAGCCTCAATAACCATCGGCTGCTGCCCCATAGCGGAGACCATAACAATCTTCACATTGGGATCAAGGGCCTTAATGGCCTTGACCGCGTCAATGCCGTTCATTTCCGGCATTGTAATATCCATCGTTACGATGTCAGGCTTATACTTCTGGTAGGCGGCGACCCCTGCCTTGCCATTTTCAGCCTCGGCGACGACTTCAAAATTGTTCTTCTGAAGGATGTCCTTCAACATCATTCGCATAAAGGCTGCATCATCCACAATAAGAACTTTTTTGCCCATATTGATCCCTCGCTTACTCTGAAATCTCAGATCCCCAAACCACGCTCACGCAAAAGGCCCTCACGCGGTTAAACCGATTATATCATGAAAATGCCACTTCGGGCACTATGAAGCCGCACGGGCATTTCCCACACCTATTATATCCGTGATGCGGACTCCAAAATTTTCGTCGATAACGACGACTTCTCCCTTGGCAATCAACTTCCCATTGACGAGGATATCCACCGGCTCCCCCGCCATTTTATCCAACTCAATCACAGCCCCGTTCGTCAAGGCCAAAATCTCAGAAACGCTCTTGCGTGTCTTACCCAGCTCCACCGTCACCCTGACGGGGATATCGGCAATCATGTCGATAGGGCTTGACGGACCGCCGCCTCCGCCGCTGTCCAGCGGCTGGAACGCAGCCGGCCGAACGTCCACTACCGGCGCCGCCTGCGGCACTCCGCCTCCCGACGCACCGCCGCCGCCACCTACTGCAGGTGCCGGTGCGGCAGCCTTCTTATTGGCGCCGCTCTCCACTTCGTCAATCAAACCAGCCAGAGAAATCGCCGAGTCCAGGGGCAGGGCCGTCCACGCACGGAAGGGCTCCAGCCCTTCAATCTGAATATTAGCCCCGCTCACCCATACCTTTGCATCCTCGGGTTGAGTGGCAAAAAGCAGCCACCCATCTTCTCCCACAGCTGAGCCTGTATTCTCCGGCATCAGGCGGCGTCCGCCCAGAAGACTGCTCAGGCTCGTAAAGGCAGACCCCACGACCTGACTCAGCCCCTCCTGCGCCGCGTTCCAATAGAGGTCGCTGGGCTCCGGCAAATCCGTCCCGCCCCCGCCCATCATGAGGTCAGCAAGGGTCAGACCGCCCTTCTGTTCAACAGCAAGGGTCAGAGGAGCATCTTCAAAGCCGCCAAAAGTGGCTGAAAAGAGGAAAGGCGGCGAGTCGGGCAGTTTTTCACGAAACTCTCCCTGTGTCAGCACTTCCGCATCGTCGAGGCTGATCTCAACCCCCTTGCCGGACAGCATGCCAATAACGCTGTTCTCCGCGTTGGAGAAGATATCCGCCACCTTGTTCAGCAGCTCATTGTCCCTCGATGAGAGGGCCTCAGAATCTTCGCCGATATCGCCGCCGCCAGAGAGCAATGCGTTTATTTCATCCTGACTGAGAAGGCCGTCATCCATTATTCCTCACACTCCTTCCTCCGCCGGGGGTGTGTCCTGTTTCATGACTTTGGTCAACTCGACAGCCAGATGACCGCCAACGGTACCCGGCTTGGCCATAAAGCGCACCTGGTTACCCACGCGGACGGAAACATCGCTGTCCTTTGTTTCATCAAGTTTAATCACATCCCCCGCCTGAAGGGCATAGACTTCCGACAGGCTCAGGACAGTATGCCCCAGCTCAAGAGCCAAAGGCATCTTCACATGCTGCATCGAGGTGAGAAGATTAGCCTGAACCTCCTCATCCTTCTTATGGCTCGTCGATGCGAACCACTGCTGGGAAGAAAGTTTGTCGATAATCGGCTCCATCAGGAAGTAGGGGAAACAGAGGCTGAGCATCCCCTCTACATCCCCCACCTTCAGGTCCATAATGACCACCAGGACCATATCCGTAGGGGAACAGATCTGCACGAAGAATGGGTTGCTCTCCATGCTCTCAAACCGGAAGCGAACGTCAACCACCGTACTCCAGCTGTCCTCGAGAAGCTCCAGAATGCGCATCAGGACACGCTCAATGACCGTCTTCTCGATGTCGGTCAGTTCCCGGGTTTTCCCAGAGAAGTTGCCCTTGCCGCCCAACATCCGGTCAATCATCGCAAAGACAAGATTGGGATTGATCTCCATCAACATGTTGCCGTCAAACGGATGCATTTCAATCATGCCAATGACCGTTGGCTGCACCATGTAGTTTACAAACTCCTCATAGGCCAATTGCTCCACGGAAGCGACCTCAGCGGAGACGATGGAACGAATCAACGTCGACATCACCGTCGTGATCTGGCGGGCAAAGGACTCATGAATCATCTGAATGGCACGAAGCTGATCCTTGCTGAACTTATCAGGCCTCTTGAAGTCATAGACCTTAAGTTTCTCCCACTCATCCATCTTCGAATCATTCGCCACCGTGTTGATGTCCACGCTGCCGTTTGACAGTGCGTTGAGAAGAGAGTCTATTTCATTTTGTGACAACACATCAGGAGTCATGACCCATCACCTGCCTTCTTAAATATAATAAAGCTTCCTTACAGAACCGTAAAAGAGTCGAACAGTATCTGAGCAATCGGGGCCTCACCCTTCACATCCGGCAGGATGGAATTGAGCACCCTCTTGATATCCCCCGCAAACTGCAGCGCACCTTCCGCACTGTTCATGTCAGTATAGGTCCTGTCCTTAAGGAGGAGATTCACTTCGTTTCTGATCCTGGCAAACCAGCCCGGCGCCTGGACAATGGATACCGCCTCCTCGCGGCTCACAAGTTCCATGGACAAGGCGATGGTAAAGGAATGATTTCCCCCTCCGGCCAAGACCCCGGAGAATTCTCCCAGGGAGACGATGGGCCCCGGCTCCGGAACCACACGTACCGAAGACTGTCCTCCATCACTCTCTCCCGACGACATTGAGCGCCCCAGGAACACGCCGCCCCCAAAGCCAGCCCCGAACATCACCAATCCTACAATGACAAAGATAATAATCCGTTTCATCCGCTCAACCTCTCTTAGCGTTTGGGATATTCGGAAAGAAACACAATCTCGACCCGGCGGTTCAGCGCCCGATGTTCAGGAGAATCGTTGGGCACAATCGGCTGGCTTGAGCCCAGCCCGACAGCCTGCAACTTCACCGGATCAAATCCTCCCGCCGTCTCCATGTACGACGCCACGGAAGCCGCCCTCATGGAGGAGAGTCCCCAATTATCCCGGTAGATGCCCCCTCGCAGAGGGCTGGAGTCTGTATGGCCCTCCACTGCGGCAGCAGGAACCTTATCGCGCACCAGAGTAGATATTTTATAGATGGCACGCTGTCCTTCCGGCCGTACCTCCACGCCGCCAGGGGGAAAAAGGAAGTAATCGGCAATAGAGACGGCAACACCCCTCTGGTTAATCGTCACATTAATATATTTATCCAGCCCCTCCGACCGGAGGTAACTGTTGAGCGTATAAGCGACATGGCGCGTATCCATCTCGATCTTTTTTGACTTCCCGGCATCCTGGCCCACCTCACCGCTCTGAGTATCGTTGCTCGTCTCTTCCAGTGTTTTGCCTCCGCGCAACACCCCCAACGACCCCTTCAGAGAAAGCAGTGCCTTCTGAAACTTCTGTGAATCGACGGAGGACATGGCGAACAACAGGATAAAGAAGCAGAGGATCAGCGTAACCATGTCCCCATAAGTTCCCATATAGAAAGGAGCGCTCAGACCGGGTTCCTCAGGCTTCTTCTGACGAGCCATGATTACTCGTTACCCCCCTCCTCCTGCTCAAAAGCCGTCCTCATCTTCGGAGGCAGGTAGACCTTAAGTTTCTCTTCGACGATGCGGGGGTTCTCACCGGCCTGAATAGCCAGAATCCCCTCAACCATCAGCTCCATCGACTTGACTTCCTGGGCGGAGCGGGCCGCAAGTTTTTTGCCTGTCGGAATGGCAAACATATTAGCCAGCATGGAGCCATACATTGTCGTGATAAGAGCGACAGCCATACCGGGCCCCAGGGCACTGACATCCTGAAGGTTTCCCAGCATGGCGATAAGACCAATCAGCGTCCCGATCATCCCGAAAGAGGGGCCGAACTCGGCCAGCGTATCGAAAATGGATTTGTTGGCGGAATGCCGGTCCTCGAAGACCCCTATCTCCGTGTCAAGAATAGCACGCACCAGCTCCGGGTCCGTGCCGTCCACAACAAGCTGTATTGCCTTCTTCAGGAAGTCGTTGTCCAGTTCGGCAACATCACCCTCCAAAGACAGCAATCCCTCGCGCCGGGCCTTCTCAGCAAAGCTGACGAGCATCTGGACCATTGCGACAAGGTTAGGCTCCTTGAACAGGAACACACTCCTGAGGCTCCCGCCTACAGTTTTCAGGCGCTCACCCGGATTGGAAATAATCGTGGCCCCCACAGCGCCCCCAAACGTGATCATCATGGAGGGGACATCAATATATGCGGCAAAATTACCTCCCGCCGCCATGGAGGCTAGGACCAAAATCCACGTTGCAAGAAACCCAATAAGGCTTGTTAAATCCAAAACCTATTCACCCCTAGTTCCGCAGGCCCGCCCCGGAGGGCAGATTTAAAGCTCATCTGGTTCCCTGGACTCGCCGACAGAGCTCGATACGATACAGGCATACCCCGCGCTTCTCCTGAATTCTATCACTTTATCGTATACCTCCTGCATTTCCTCCCGCACGAGATAACGATGACCATTCAGAAGGCGCACCACGGTATCCGGCGTCGCATCAATCGTCTCAATCATATCAGAGTTCAGAAGAAATAGTTCACCGTTCAGACGATGCACCTTAATCATTATTATAACGCCTCCTTCAATACCCTACAATGAGTCCGCCAAAAAAATCCCCGGATTGTACGCAAAGGCACTCCTTTTATAATACGAGGCCCTGCGTGTTGCAGGGCCTCGCAACTCGTCCAGCCCGAGTCAGGCTTTATTTTGGAGCGGAAGACGGGATTTGAACCCGCGACCCCAACCTTGGCAAGGTTGTGCTCTACCCCTGAGCTACTTCCGCATTGTCCGCTTACCTGGTGG
>JAIKZX010000139.1 GCA_024681935.1 Fretibacterium sp. | reverse complement strand
GCGGGCTGGATCAGCAGCTGGTTCATCCCCCCCACGCGCCCCATTGACCCCGGGCGCCGCATCTCTTTTCATGTTGTCAGCCGGACGCGGGAGATGTTCTCGGATGTGACGCCAAGGCGGGACGTCTTTGCGGCCATGCTGGCCATCTCATGGTTCTGGCTGGTGGGGGCCACCTTCCTGGCGCAGTTCCCAACTTTTGCCCGGCTGGTCCTTGGGGCCAGTGAGGACGTGGCGACGGTCTTTCTGGCGGTTTTTTCTCTGGGGATCGGGCTGGGGTCCACCGCCTGCAACGCCCTGCTCAGGGGGAAAATCACGGCACGGTTTGTCCCCCGGGCCGCCTGGGGCATTGCGCTGGCCAGCGTCCTGCTGTGGTACTTCAGCAAAACGCATGAATTGACCGTCGCCGCGGACGGCACTTCCACTGCGATGCTCCTCGGGGCGCGGGCTTTCTTCGCCAGCCCCGCCAACTGGCTCATTCCCCTTTGCCTCTTTTCGATTGCCTTCTGCGGCGGGCTCTACATCGTTCCGCTTTATGCCGTGATGCAGAGCCGTGCGCCGGAGGAGAGCGTGTCCAGCGTCATCGCCTGCTCCAACATCATGGACTCACTCTTCATGGCAGGCTCCGCCCTTGGAGCGGGGCTGCTTCTGTCCCGGGGCTGGGATATCCCTCAGATATTCTTCCTGATAGCCCCAACAACGGCCGCAGTGGGCCTGCTGATCCGGCGGGGGCTGTGCGGCGGGAAGGATTAACCCCGTGTTCGCCCCTCCGGGTACAATTTTGCCACGGCGTCCATACGGCCGGCCTTTTTCAGAGTCTCCAGCACCAGACGCCGGTTTTTGGGCATCCGGTGCTGGAGAAGGGCCCGCTGGGCCTGCCGCTCGTGTTCCGTTCTGGGGCAGGCCACCCGTTCTCCCGTGAAGGGGTCCTGCCCCGTGTAGTACATACAGGTGGCGAGGCTGCCCGGCGTTGGGATGAAATCCTGCGCCTGTTCCGGGCAGAAAGCCAGCTCCGCCGCGAACAGCGCCAGTTCAATGGCCTCCTTTGTGCCGCAGCCGGGGTGAGAGGTCATAAAGTACGGCACCAGGTATTGACGCTTCCCCAGTTTGCGGTTGCACTTCTCATACAAAGCCATGAATTGGCGGTACTGCCCGATGTCTCCCTTCCTCATGTGCCGCAGCACAGTGGGGGAGGCGTGCTCCGGTGCGACCTTGAGCTGACCGCTGACATGATGTTCGCATAACTCTTTCAGGAATTCCCGACCCTTCGCCCCGTCCAGCAGCAGGTAGTCGTATCGAAGGCCGGACCTCACGAATACCTTCTTCACTCCAGGCACCGCCCGGCACTCCCGCAGCAAATTAAGATAGTCCTCGTGGCTCGTGTCCAGGTTCCGGCAAGGCTCCGGGAACAGACACTCCCGTCCCCGGCAGACGCCGTGTTCCAGTTGTTTTTTGCATGAGGGGTGGCGGAAGTTCGCCGTGGGCCCGCCCACATCGTGAATGTAGCCCTTGAATCCAGAGAGCCGCGTCAGATTCCGGACCTCCCGCAGGATGGAGGCGTGGCTTCGCGCCTGAATGACCCGCCCCTGGTGGGCATGGATTGCGCAGAAAGCGCAGCTCCCAAAACATCCCCGGTGGCTTGTGACGCTGAACTCCACCTCGCGCAGAGCGGGTACGCCCCCCGCTGCGTCGTACATGGGATGCCACCGTCGGGTGAAGGGCTGATCGTAGACCTCGTCCATTTCCGCTTCTGACAAAGGCCATGCCGGGGGAAGCTGCACCGCCATGCGCCCCTTCTCGTAGCGCTGAAGGAGCGTCCGGCCCCTCACGGCGTCCTGTTCCAGGGACATCAGGCGGAAGGCCTCGGCGAACTGACCCTTATCCCTCACGACAGCCTCCCACGAGGGCAGCTCCACAAAGGGTCCCTCCGGCTCTTCGCCCGGCCGGGCCGCGTAGCACGTCCCGCGCACGTCCCGGATCTCCCCCGCGGGGCGGCCCTTCGCCAGGGCTG
Organism: Fretibacterium sp.; assembly: GCA_024681935.1. Taxonomy (GTDB): domain Bacteria; phylum Synergistota; class Synergistia; order Synergistales; family Aminobacteriaceae; genus JAFUYV01. The sequence goes on along the minus strand of JAIKZX010000139.1, from coordinate 1,891 downwards.
CGGCGATCTCCAAAAGGGCCCGCTCTCCCATGCCATACACCAGCAAATCGGCCTGGCTGTCCAGCAGGATAGAACGCCGAAGCGAGTCCGACCAATAGTCGTAGTGAGCAAAGCGCCGGAGGCTGGCCTCGATCCCTCCGATGATGACGGGCATATCCCCGCCGAAAACCTGACGCACCCGCTGTCCGTAGACGATGGTTGCCCGGTCGGGGCGCAGGCCCCGCCGTCCCCCCGGAGAATAAGCGTCCGTGCCGCGCGATTTCTTCCCGGCTGTCAGTTTGCCCAGCATGGAATCCAGGTTCCCCGCGCCCACCAGAACCCCCAGCCGGGGACGGCCCATGCTCAGGAAGGGGTCGGACGTTAAATCGCTCCCGCCGCGTGGCTGGCGCCAGTCGGGCTGAGGCAGGATTCCTACGCGGTACCCCCGCCCCTCCAGCAGGCGGCAGAGCAGCGCCGCGGCAAACGAAGGATGGTCCACATAGGCGTCGCCGCTCACAAAAAGAAAGTCCAGCTCCTTCCATCCCCGCGCCTCCATGTCCGCCCGTGACACGGGCAGAAAGAGCGCCGTTGCGTCCGTCTTCAATCTTTCGATCTTCCTTTCGGGGGATTTGGCAATGTGCCTGTTTCCCTTACGGAGAAGGATATCACAACAGGCGCCGTGGGCGTTAGCAAAAATCCCCCGGCTCTGTGCCGGGGGATCGTTTAAGAGGTGTTGGTTATTTAACTGCGCCGCCTCGCGCCACCACGGCGCTAGGTCGGTGCGCCGCGTTTGAGGCTGGGCTAGGACGAGGCGTCCCCGTTCGCCAACATGTGCCGACGTTGGCTCACCGGGGACGCACTCGCCTACGCCCACGGCATGACGGCGTAGGAGGATGCGCCTATGGGGTATCGAGTCGCCGCGAGCCCCTCTCCTACGTACCTCAATGCTTTCTTGCCACCACCAGCCCAGCCAGTGCCAGCAGCCCCGCAAGGCTCAGCCCCGCGTTGCACCCGCCGCTGCCCTTGTTGCTGGTGGGGCTATCAGGGGTGTCGTGGGTGGGATTGGTTATGAGCTTGTCCCCGACATTGGATAGCTCCTCGAACGTGAAGGTTGTCGACCCGTCCTCATTCACCTTTCCGCCGGTCACATTCTTGCCCTCTCCGTCGGTCAGGCCCGCAATCGTCACTCCCGCTCCGATGGTGAGAGTGATATCGTCCGCAAACAGCTTTCCGCCCTCCGCTGCCGCCGCGGTCAGGTTCCCTCCATAGAGGGCGATGTTTCCGCTCAGCGCGGGCCGTTCGCTCGTGCCGGTTACCTCCAGAGTGGCGTCCTCTCCGCCGTCCTCCGTGTAAACCTCGAGCTTATCCAGAGCGGAGTCCTCCCCGCCGTCCGCCGTGTAGACCTTAGTCTTGCTTTCGATGCGGTAGATGCCGGCACGAACGGTCAATTTCGCGCCCTTGCAGAGGACCAGTGTGATCTTGCCGCTATAGACCAGCGCCCCAACGGTGACATTCCCTCTCACCACGTAGATTTTGCCGTTCTCCATGTAGGAAATGTCGTTCGGGTTGTTCTCCAGAACGATGTACTGGCCTGTGGTCTGGATCGTCTTCTTAATAAAGTTATTGCTGATCTTTTCCGTCTTGGAAATCGTGATCTGCGGCGTCTGCCCCGCGATGGAGAAGTCCAGCGCGGCCGTGGCACTTCCGACCGTCACCCTTGCCTGATAGGCCCCCACATTCACCGGCGCGGCGGAGAGCTTTGTGCTGCCCTGCCAGTACTCGATGGCATAGGTGCCCGGGAACGCGGTCTTGTTGTAATCCGTGTTCAGCGTCGCTTCCTTGGCTTTGCCGTCGTAGGTGAGGTTCTGGGGGGCGCTGAGGGTGAGCGTCAGGCCGGTGGTGATGCCGCAGG
>JAIKZX010000132.1 GCA_024681935.1 Fretibacterium sp. | reverse complement strand
GGGCTTTCCGCCGGGGTTGCTTTCTGATGGTCACTCCCTCCGGACGCCAGCCTCAGGTTTGCTTCCCCGGCGGAAAGAATTATATCACCGGTAGAACTTTTTTGCAACCCCTCCCCCTCTTGACAAGAAGAAAACCATTGCGTATTATACTAATTGCGCTACGGTACGTAGCGATGTAACTTGACAACTGAATATGCAGGCAACAAAAACCTGAGCCCGTAGGTTTCAGGGGGCTGCTTTCCCCCTGAGCCCCGGGGGTTTCAGAGGTGGTTTCCCCCCTGAGCTTCAATCCCGGGGGTTTCAGGGTTTTTCCCCCTGAGCTTCAATCCCGGGGGTTTCAGGGTTTTTCCCCATGAGCTTCAATCGGAATCTATGTGCCGGGAGGGTTTTATCCTGTGTTTGATGTCCCGGCAGGAGAAGGACGGTCAGGAGGAGTACGCGGATTATCTTCACTGGTCAGGCGGCCAGCAAAGCGGGTTTTCGTTAACCAATGCCCCTGCCCCTGCCCCTAAAAGAAAGAAAGGGGGGGAATCAAAACCAGAAAAACAAAACCGATTTTGAGCGTCATGCTGATTAAACCCGGATAGGAAGAGGCTTTAAGGTACACCACAGGCAGTACCAATGCTCCTGCTCCTGCTCCTGCTCCTGCTCCTAATCCTGCTCCTGCTCCTGCTCCTAATCCTTATCCTTATCCTTATCCTTCTCCAAAAGAAAGAAAGGGGGGAAATCAAAACCAGAAAAACAAAACCGATTTTGAGCGTCAAAGGGACGGGGGAGCCAATCCGGAAGGCCAGTCCCCTGGATGACATCCGGAAAATACAGGAAACAGCCAGCAACACTCCCAAAATACCGGAGCGGTTCCTGGGAGGAACGGCAAATGACAAGGACAGAGAACCATCCGATGACGGACGGCGCGCTGCCTGAGAAGGGCATCAGCTTCCGGCAGTACAGGGCGGACATCGCCAGGCTGAAGAAGGGGAAGGAGGCCCCACCCGGCGGGGGGATTTCCTAAGGCCTCCACCCGCTGGCTTTGACCTCTCCTTCCGGTCAGGACGCCGCCACGGGGCCGCCGGGCTTCAGTTTTGCATCGCGCCAAGGAAGATAATCTGAGGCAAATTAATGCCGGGCTGGAGTGTGACGCATGCCTCAACGTGATAAACATCCCGTATCAGTTCCGGTGTCAGCACATCCTGCGGAGTCCCATGAGCAAAGACCTTTCCGTCCTTCATCACATAGAGCCTGTCGCAATACCGGGCCGCCAGGTTGAGGTCGTGCATCACAATGAGGCTGGAGGTATGGAGCCCTTTGATCAAATCCATGACTTCAAGCTGATAATAAATATCCAGATGATTGGTGGGCTCGTCCAGGATTAACAGCTGCGTATTCTGCGCGATGGCGCGGGCGATCAGCGTCCTCTGCTTCTCACCGCCGGACAGCGAGTTAAAGTTCCGCTCCGCATACTCCGCCATCCCTACGCGCTCAAGCGCCTGACCTGTCAGACGTTTATCCTCCTCATTGTCCCTTTCCATCGTGCCTTTATGGGGATAACGCCCCATCGCCGCAATCTCCCGGACGGTGAAGTCAAACTGGCCGGGCATTTCCTGGGGTACGGCGGCGGAACGACGGGCCACATCCTTGACACTCATCTTCCATACGTCCTCCCCGTCTATAAAGGCAATGCCGCATCGGGGTTTGTTCATGCGGTAAACACAGCGCAGAAGGCTGGACTTCCCGCTGCCGTTTGGCCCGATTATCCCCACGAACTCCCCATCCCCCACCGTGAGGCTGACGCCGTTCACTATCTCGCGCTCCCCCATGCCCCAGAAAAGCGATTCCACCCGCAGTTTCATCATTTTCTACCCGTCCTTGTTGCGCCTCAGCAGCCAAATGAAGAAGGGAGCGCCCACAAAGCCGGTCACGATACCGAGTGGAAGTTCACGGGGTGCGAGAACGGTGCGGGCAAAGACGTCCGCCCAGATCAGAAAAACGGCACCGCTCAGCGCTCCAAGGGGCAGGACACGCCTGTGGTCAGCTCCCACCACAAGACGCACCGCATGGGGAACAATCAGTCCCACAAAGCCGATGGAACCACTGACAGCGACGATAGCCCCCGTCAGCAGGGAGGTCATGACGAAGAGAAACCGCCGGAAAATCCTCACGTCCACGCCCAGCGCCACAGCGTTTTCCTCGCCAAGGAGCAGGGCGTTCAGGGAGCGGGCCGTCAGCATGAAGACAATAAGACAGCCGAGGGTGACGGCAAAGGGAAGCCACAGCCGCCCCCAGCGCGCCCCGCCCAGTCCCCCCAGCATCCAGAACGCGGCAGACTCCGCCCCGTTATGTTGGGACATATAGACCTGGAAGTTGGTGAGTGCCGTAAAGATATAAGACACGGCAAGCCCCGAGAGGATCATCCGCACAGGCGTCAGCCCCCTCCCCTGCCGGGCGATGATGAACACAAAACAAAAAGCCAGCGCAGCGCCAGCGAAAGCCATAAGGGACACGCCGACGACGCCGGAGAACAGGCCGTCAGGCAGACGGGGGCCGAAAAGGATGACAAAGACGGCCCCCGTGCAGGCCCCGGAGGAGATCCCCAAAAGATAGGGGTCAGCCAGAGAGTTACGCACCAGCGATTGGATCACCGCTCCGGCTGTCGCCAGCCCCGCTCCCACGATAGCCCCAAGCAGGACCCTCGGAAGGCGTATCTGCCAGACGATACTCACTTCATTCCCCGGCCAGTCCCGGCTGACAGCCTCCCAGCCGGGGAACAGCTGGTGAAAGATAATGCCCCATACCCGCCCCAGGGACAATGACGCCGACCCCAGCGAGACACCCAGCGTTACGCTGATGAAAAGCAGGACACAAAGGACAGCAAACAGGGGCCAGAATGAACAGCCCGATGAGGCAGGTCTTCGCAGCATTATTTAAACAGCTCCGGGTAAAAGTCTTTTGCTGTCTTTTCAAGCCCACGAACGGCGCGGGGACCAGGATAGCCCTCCTCCACGCGGATGATGAAGATTCGGCCATCCCTGACAGCCTTCACTCCCTGCAGGGCGGGATCCTTCATCATGAGCGCCTTCCGCTCCTCACCAGAAGAGTTCCCCGCTTCCAACATCAGGATCACGTCGGGGTTACGGGCGATCACTTCCTCCCAGGTGACGCGGATCCAGCTGTCGTCAATATCCGAGAAGATGTTGTGAGCCTTCACCATGCTTACCAGAGCGTTGGGCATAGCCTGAGCGCCGGTGGAACGCGGAGGCTGATCCGGGGCATTCCAGGTCGGGTAAATGAACACCTCAAGGGGCTTCTCCGTTTTCACGCCAGCCAGTTTCGTCTCGACGGCGGCCACCCTGTCCTTCAAGCTCCGGATGACCTTCTGTGCCCGATCCTGCACATCAAAGATGATGCCGAGATTGGTGAGGTCCGTGTAAACGTCCTCAAGGCTGACAGGCGGCTTCTTCATGACACGGACAAGGGATTCCGTAATGGCGTAGCTCTTAATCCCGTGCTTTTCCAGCTCCTCAGGCGTCACGGCGTCCCCGGCTCCGGCGGCGGGAATGTCAAGCCCATAATTGTAGCCCGACAGGAAGAAGTCCGGACCGGCCTCAAGCAGAGGTTCCAGAGTTATGTACCCCGGCGCGACAATGGGAATGGCCTTCAGCCTCTCCTGATACTCCGGGGAGACATTGTTGCCATACTCCGGGAAGCCGGCATAGCCGATGAGCTTATCGTCCAGATCAAGGGCAAACATCAGCTCAATGATATTGCTGTCGCAGTTGGTCACGACGCGCTTTGGCGCGGAATCGAACGTGATCCTGCGATTGCCGTTATCGATGGTCACAGGATACACGGTGGACGCGGCCAACGCGGTCCCCGCCAGCAGACAAACACACAACGCCACTTCAAACATGAACTTTAAAGATTTCCTCATAAAAATTACCTCCAGTTCAACCTTCAGTCATTCCCGCTGAAACCCGCACCCGCGCATCGTGTTGTTTGGCTCTTCCCTGTGACACCCCCCATGGGGAGAGGGCAAATGAAAAACCCTGCTCCATTACAACAGGAACAGGGCAATCTCCATGCAAAAAGAAACGGCCATTTCCCTGTCCCGGAAATTTGTTTCAGACAGATACGCGGCAGGTCTCCTGACTTGCGATTCTTCCTCGAAGGCTCCTTCCCGCTAAACAGCAGTGGATTCAACGCCCTCTCGTCGTCGCTTACAGTAGTGGCAGCTGTGAAGGATTTGCACCTTGCTTCCCTATTAAAAAGCGATGCTTTACCGCATATCCTCAACATATGTTTGTTATCTTAACACTTTTGGGGCCAAAATGAAAGTCAATACAGGTCAGTTTTTTAAACCGGTCTGTTAATGATAAATCTGCTCTTCTGTCATGTGTCGTCTCTTTTTATCACTGACGGAGAATCTGATCTGCAACGCCTTTCCCCGTTCGCATGTCTTCTGTGGAAAAACCGTTCTCCACAGTATATCCAGTGTCCAACAAAGTGGTGATAATTACCGGTGCTGCTCAATCCCAAACTGTGCCTTGTATTTATCCGGATCTTCCATGTACTGCCTGTACTTTTCTCTCAGACAATTGCCGCAGGGACGGTATCCGGCAGCCGGAGATTGGGTGTCAGGCATAAAATAAGCTGGGGCCGAAGCCCCAGCCTGTCAATACTATTCCTGTGTAAAATCTCCTGTTACTTATCCTGTGCGGCCCCGGCATCCTCCACAGCCTTCCTGTTGACCTCCTCGATACGGTTGAGCTTCTGCTCGAAACGCCAGGTCCGGACGTCCTGACGCAGTTTATCAATCTGTCCGCTCAGCTCAGCGGCCTTCCCGCGGTCCAGCGGATTCCCGGAAAGAACATTCCTCAGATCAATACGAAGTTTCTGAATCTCAACTTCCTTGTCGCGGATTTCCTGAGGCGTCTCGTTGAAAAACTGAGCGTGATGAGCGAAATCTCCTCCGCGGGAAGCCTGCCATGCCTCCCGGCTTTCAAACGGAGGGCACCCTCTGCGAGCAAAGTTCTGACCATTGAAACCCTGTCCATGGCAGGCAAACGCCGTGCCCGCAACGCTCAATGTCCCGATAACCAGCCCCGCAATAACCGACTTCTTCAATGATTTCATCTTACCTGTCTCCTTTTCTTTCGCCCCCGCCTCTCAGCTGGGCGAATCTCTTTCAACACTGACAGGATACAGGAGAAATGTGGGACGGAATTGAAAGTTCCAAGGAGATTCTGTGAAGATTGCGAAGCCGCTGCAAACCTCCGAATATGCAGGTCAATTTTATATTCAGAGTCAACTACTTTCATAACGCTCCTCATTCGAATAGCTATTCCTGCTCCTCTTCATCCTCATCTTCTGCGACCACCGAAACAGAGAATAGGCTCTTATCAAGGTTATACTGCTCCATCAAAGAATCAATGAACTTCATGATTCCCCATGCTGACAAATTTGCCTCCATGAAAATACCTTCTTTAACTTCCCACGGCCATCTCATTCCAGCAGGAGATAAGCTAAGATGCGAATGCTTATTCTTAGTTACGTTATACGAGAAATTTTCTTTGGCAAGATTCTCGATTACACCCGGTGTTCTCTTATCGAGAAGTTTTATCACATCCAGAAGCATA
>JAIKZX010000128.1 GCA_024681935.1 Fretibacterium sp. | reverse complement strand
GGCCGCCGGAACGGCGCAATTTCGGCCCCGGGCGGGCTCCGTCAAAACGATGAGGTCCGCTTTATGTTATAATGCTGTTTGAGGGAATATGAGCGCATGATTTGGATCCATGTTCAGGGCAGCAAGGTGTTTTTTGGTTTTTTGGGTTTTTTTTCCGCAGGGATGAATCTTCCTGAAGCCAGACAGAAGATTGATTTTTATCGTCCGCAGCAACAGTCCATCTGCAAAGACATCATTGTTCCCGCTGAAAAGCCGCTCACCGGTGATGCCGGGGAAATTTTACAGTCCCTGACGATTGCCGGCCGTGACGTCACGGCTCAGCTGCCGCTGGACGCGCGGAGGCTGACGGAGTTCTGATTGATTCCACTGTGTTGTTCATCATTTCTTTAAGCTGCGGAGGAAGCTCCGGCTTCTTTTGCGTACATTTTCATGAAAACTGATTTTTCTGCCTGACGCAGCCCGCAAAATCCGCATTTCAGTCAGCGGATGAACGCCGGTTTTCTTCGGAAAACACTGAAAAGGAATTTCAGACAGGATGAAAGGAGCCTGTATATATTTCGATTTTGAAAAAACGAAAGGAGAATGCTAATGACAAGAGATATGAGCTACCTGAAGGATTGTCCCATTGCCGTTCTGGGGGGAGGCGCCGTGGGGAAAACCTGCGCTGCTGACTGCAAACTGGCCGGAAGAGAGGTCCGCCTTTATTCCCGGCACAAAAGATCCCTCGAGGGGGTCAGCCTGGCCGGAATTCTTCTGGATGGCGTTCAGCATAACCTTTTTGGTTTTGAACGCTCCGGCAGAGCCCATTTTGACATTATCACCACCGATATGGAAAAGGCCGTCAGAGGCGCGGGCATCATCGTCATCGGCGTTCCCGCACACGCGCATGAGTACTATCTCAAAACCCTGGTTCCGCTTCTTGAGGACGGGCAGGTGGTCCATATTTTTGCCGACAATTACGCAAGCCTTCTGCTCCGCAAGTACATGAGAGAAATGGGATGCAGCAAAAATGTGATTATTGGCGGATGGAGCTCAACTCCCTTTGGAACCCGCGTGCAGAAGATCGGCAGTTTCACCCTGCCTCACGTCTCCGTAAAGTACAGGGCAATCACTCTCCGCGGCGCCACGCAGCCCATGACGGACATTGACGCCTTTATTGAATCCGCCAAATATCTGCCCTGCCTGGACTCTGTGACGCGGGGAAACGGCCCCGAAAAGGGCGATACCATGCTGGATATCGGATTTTCAAACGTCAACCCGGTCATTCACGTTCCAGCCTCGCTTCTGGGCGTCTCCAGCATGGAAAACTGGACCCTGATCTACGGCAAAGAGCCGGAAACTTACTCCATGTACTCTCACGGCCTCTGCCCTTCCATCGCCCGCGTGCAGTATCAGTTCTACATGGAAGAGCAGGCCATTGCCGAAGCGATCGGCATTGATATCCCCACCTACGAGTATGAGATGTTTTTTTCCCGCCGCTCAATCCTGACCCAGGAATATATGGGGCTGGACGACGACGGAAAGGACAATGTGGTCTTCCCCCTGGACAAGCCCTCCGATGAGGGCAATGCCGGGCCCAATAACATCCACCACCGGTATTTTACGGAAGATATCCCGGTGGGCTGCAAAATATACCACGATCTCGGCGTGAAATACGGCGTGCCCACGCCCATTATTGACTCCATGATCACCCTCGGCGGAGCGATACACGAGAAAAACTTCTTCGAGGAGACCCGCTATACCCTGGATTATCTGGGCATCGGCAAGATGGACAGAGAGCAGCTCCTGAAGTATCTTTATACCGGAGCGCTGGCCGCATAAAATAAAAAAGCAGCCCCCCCGTAAGGGGGGACTGCCCTGGTTTCCGCAAAACAGCAGGAGAAGTTCTGACCCCTCCTGCGCATTAAGAAATCAAATTAAGCAATGTATCAGGAATGCAACAGGAAAAACGGGCGACAGCGTCCATTCCAGAAGCCTCCGCAAGGCAACTGTGCCTCGCTCCGACATACCCGCAGGGCACAGGCAGCCGCATCACGGCGCGGTGGCCTTTGGGCACGATGGAAAAGTTCTGCTTGAGGTGTTCAGGTTCCCCGGCGTCTGCGATATCGCGCACAACCGGCCCAGGTCCCTTCCATACCCCACCGGGACCCCCTGGGCCTGACACCATAGACAGCATTGACCCCCGGCCTGCCAGGGGCATGAGGCGCATTCCCTCCGGGGCAGAGTGATTTGAGGGCCGTCACACAAAAAGCGCGGCGGCCCTATTTTTGACAGGAGACAAAAAGTGCGGGAACTTCCCCCCGCTTTTCCCTGAGCGGGACGCACAGGGAACGACTGAACGCGCCTGTCCGGGAAGAACGCAAAATGCTCCCTTATTCTTCCCAAAAGGGACAGGGGTATTCCCGCTTCGTGAACCCTTCCTGTCCCCTGCCCCATAAACGTTTATTATTTCCCCTCGACCTGCTCAATCTCCTTCTTCATATCCATCGCCAGATTCTTGCTGTTGAAGCTCGCGCGGTCCGGCAAAAGCATCGCGAAGCTGCTGATGACGTCCAGCTCCAAAGTGCCGTCCTGAAGCGACAGGGCAAGCACATGGCCGCCCTTCCTGCCGTCCTCTGAGATAAAGTGCATGTGCCATCCCGCCGCGTTCAGGCCGTCCATGTAGTCCGGGCAGTACAGCGCCACCACTGTCCCCCGGATGTCCGAGCAGGTGAACTCCCGCTGATCCGTCTTCACCACGTCATTCAGCGGCTTATACGGCTCCTTCTGCTTCAGCACGCTCCGCACAAGGATGGAGGGCATCAGACCCGTAACCTTCACCATATAGAACTGGTTTTTGCCGTGCTCCTCCACCACCCCGTCAAGGAGGCCCCTCAGCTCTCCGATGGACGCAGCGCTGACATGTTCCTTCCTGATGTCCGCGTCGAAGAATGTGACGCTGGAGAAGGGCACCGTCTCATCATCCGGCGCAATCTTCACGCTGCCGTCCCCCAGCGCCTGGTAGACCGTGCCATTCAGCGCGA
>JAIKZX010000092.1 GCA_024681935.1 Fretibacterium sp. | reverse complement strand
CAGTGGTGGAAGATGCGCGACAAGCTCATTCCCGATCTGATCGAAAAGCGGAAGGGCCGTCGGCTGAAGCTGTGGAGCGCTGGCTGCGCCACGGGGCAGGAACCCTATTCTCTGGCTATCCTTTCTGCCGTCTGTGGGCTGGATGCATCGACTCCTGTGCTTGCGATGGATATCGACCAGGGCGCGCTTGCCATCGCGCAGAAGGCGACGTACTCCAAGACGCCTAACCTCATCAATGTGCCCAAGGAGTATTTGGGCAAGTACTTCACGACGACCGACGGCGAGAGCTACACTGTCAACGCGGATATCAGGCGGCGCGTGTCCTTCAAGCGCTTCAACATGATCGAGGACAGCTTTGGTACCGGCTTCGACCTTATCCTGTGCCGCAACGTGGTCATCTACTTCACGGCCGAGACCAAGGCAAAGCTCTATGAGAAGTTCTACAAAGCCCTGGCCCCCGGCGGCTATTTCCTTGTGGGCTCGACGGAGCAGATTTTCGGCTACCAGCAGATTGGTTTTGAGTCCGCAGGTCCGTTCCTTTACACAAGGAAGTAGACGGGGAAGTATCCAAAATATAATTGAAGGAGCCCGGACGAAAAGTCCGGGCTCCTTCAACATTAAATATGTAGGTGTACCCTCTCTTGGGCTGCTGTTACTTCTTCTTCTTGCGCACGACGCGCCTGGTGGGAGTCTTGGTCTTCACAACCGTGGCTTTCTTGCCAGAGACGGCCTTGCCCAGCGCGTAAGCCGCGCCCTTGCCCGCTGCGTGCTTGGGATCCAGCGCAACGAAGGTCTTCTTTGTGGCCTCGGTGCTGCCATCGTACACCGTGCCGTAAATCTCGTTGCCCAGCATATCATAGTGACGCAGATAGGTCACGGCAAACTGCTTGCCGTCCGGGGTGTACTCATAACCATACTCTGTGAAGTACAGGCTGCCGGCGACCTCAGGAGACAGGCCGAACTTGGACATCAGCAGATCGACAGTCTCTTCTTTGATAGCCGTGTTCGTGTAGTATTTCCTGGCAATGGCGTAGGGGACATTCTTGTTCTTGCCGTAATCAAGGATGTACCACGTCATCTTGACATGGTCCTGCCCAAGGTTCTTCTGTTTGGCAGCGTCCCACGCCAGCACAGGGGAGGCTGCTCCAATCGTCAGGCCCAACAGCAAAGCACACAGAACAAACTTCTTCATAAAACGCACAGTCCTTCCTCCAATGAAATAGAAACAAAGAAACACAGGCGCAAGCTGACATTCGTCAAATCTTCACGCCCATATTCGCAGAATATTGTAACACATAAAGCTTTTTTCGCCCCGTTAATTCCGCGTAATCAATCCATAAAACTGACGGGGAAACTTTTTTATTCCCGCTCCCGGACCCCCAGCCCATAGCTGATGGAGCGTTCCTTGCCCTCGGAAGGGGAGTTGTAGAGCTTTCCGTTTATGATGAGCTCTGTTGACCCGCCGCCGTCGAGGTTTAATGCACAGAAGGCGCCGCATGACTGCAGGAGCTCCGTCAGCTCCGCCATCGTAGCCCCCGACGCGTGCAGGCCGTTTCTTCCATCGACAACAAGGAAGAACCACTCCCCCTCTTCCGTCAGCCCAACGACAGAGCGCGGATGACGGGCAGAGAGGATAGAGCTGCCAAAGCCTTCCGAGTCCCTCCGGGGCTCTCCGTCATCCAGAAGAAGAGGCCCTGCCTGAATGAGGTGCGGCATCTCCTCCCAAAGCTCTCTATCGAAGATATCCATGATGCCAAACATGGCTTCATCCTCATCGTTCCAGCCGAGACAGCTTCTCCCCTCGTAAGGAGCATTCAGAAGCTCTCCGTTCACACGGAGTGCCCCGATGGGATACCCGAGATTTTTCCCCGTCACGGCAAAAAAACCGGCATTGATAGCGGCATTTACGCCTTCCGCCCTGGATATCTTCGAGAGGGGAGTGAGTGCGCGGGGCCCGTCCTTCGGAACGATGGGGGCAATATGCCAGTATGTAGGGTCAATCTTCAGGAGAGCCCAATATCGTGGTGCAAGGTCCAGGCTGGCGTTGGAGAGAGAGGGAAGGACTCTGGCCTTCAGCCCCCGTTTTTTGATAAGCGCCGTTAAACGTTTCACCTCACCGTAGTCGTCCAGGAGTGATGTTCGCAGAAACCACTCGTACAGAGGGTGGAGGGGGGACATATCAAAGCCGCGTGCCTTGAAATATTTCCGTGCTCCTTCCGCTGCGTCCTTATCCTTGAAGCCATCGGCGCAGACCCGCCACCGGGGGATGCCCGTCGGGACCCCGTCGCGATGGATATAGACCGTCATTCCCTCAAGCGGCGTGAGTGCCACATCGAGAGTCAGGCCCTGGCTGGCGCGTTCTGCCCTCTGGAGAAAAGCGGCTGCCTCTTTTTCCGTCAAACGCTGCCCCCCGCGGAAGTTTCCGTTTCCTGTTAAAAGCGGCGGGTCCATGTGCGCCGCGACGAAAAGACAGCCCCGCTCAAAGTCTGTCAATTTTCCTGTGTCCCCGAAGCCTGACCCCATGTTGGAGAAAAGCTCCGCCTCAAAGGAGAGTCCCAGCGACTGAACACACCACCTCAGGGCCTCCCGGCGCGTTGTCTGTGTGTTTAGATTTGATACCGAGTCCGTAACCAGGCCCGTCCGCAGCACGAAAGCCGCGGCGGTTTCTCCTCTCATCAGTTCTCCGCTCAACCCGCGGGCCTGAAGCAGTCTCGAAAGAAATTCCCCGCGTGTCACCGCCCCCGCGGTGAGGGAATGGAGAAGAAGAATCAGGAGGACGGTCACGGGGATGCGCAGCCGGATTTTTCCCAATATTCTTTTCACGTTCTTATGACCTCCTTTTGTCCAAATATGAACTTATCCATTATAAACTCCTCTTCGGGCGGCGGGGTCGGCAGAAGAAAGGAATTCTGCCTGCGGTTATAATGAAAAAGGGAGGGGATGGAAATGAGTGAACCCATCAGGCAGATGCTTCAGGCTGTGAGGGATGGAACGCTGTCCGTGGACGGCGCGCTTTTAAAATTGAAGGAGAAGCCCTTTGAGGATGTTGGATTTGCTAAGGTGGACCTGCATCGTTCGCTTCGGCAGGGGGCCGCGGAAGTCATTTATGGAGCCGGGAAGACGCCGGAGCAGATTGCAGGCATCATCGACGTGATGCGGCGGCATGGGCAGGAAACAATCCTCATCACGCGGCTGTCTCCGGAAGCCGCCGGGGTGGTCGGTCAGTTGTGCGTTCCACCGGCGGCCCTGGAGTATCACGAGGAGGCGCGCGTGGCCATCGTGGGGCCTCTGCCCCAGCCGGATGGTATTGGCCGTATCGTCGTTGCCACCGGCGGAACCAGCGATATCCCTGTGGCGGAGGAGGCAGCGCTGACCGCGGAGGTCCTTGGCAACCAGGTTTCACGGCTCTATGATGTGGGCGTTGCGGGGCTGCACAGGATGCTGGCCCACATGGACGAGATCATGGATGCCAGCGTTATCATTGCCGTCGCGGGCATGGAGGGAGCCCTTGCCAGCGTAATTGGCGGTCTGGCCGGCTGTCCGGTCGTCGCTGTGCCGACGAGTGTTGGCTATGGCGCGTCCTTTGGGGGGATATCCGCACTTCTGGCGATGCTGAACTCCTGCGCCAGCGGCGTGACAGTGGTCAATATCGACAACGGCTTTGGCGCGGGCTTCTTCGCCAGCCGGGTGAACCACATGAAGCCCAGGGAATCCTGATAAAAAGCAGGAGGCTGATTTCAGCCTCCTGTGGGTTTCAGGGGGGCAGTGCCCCTCAGCAAATAAAATCCCCGCAGATACCGTGTCCTGAAAGTCTTGACCCGGTCCCATAAAATTATCGGACTATCCTGTATGGTTCCGGCTGAACATCCTCAAAGAGGAGAACTGTCTCCCCCCACAGGAACAAAACGTCCGGCGTGGAGTCGAGTGTTGGCTCAAGACATTGTCATGATCACGCATACCGCAGGGTGATTCTGTTTCAATTATTCATCCCCGCAGAACACATATTCCGCGCGGCTATCTCTCACAACGGTTTTATTATATCACAGATTCATGCCGGTTCTTCCGGAGGGGGGTGTGGGAAGCTATCAGTTCCTGCCCGCTGGTTTTATCATATTTCGACGTAATCATTTTGATATAATAACAGACAAGATTTTAAGAAAGCCTGTTCCGCGGGCGGAAAGCAGATATGCCGTGAGAATAAAGGGGGCGTTGCCATGAAACTGAGTCAGATAAAGATGCTTTACAGGGAATTTGGCCCGGAGATCGCGTTTTCCGCTGCCGGCGCTTCACGCTTTCGAAGCCTGGCCCCCTGGAAGCATCGCTGCATCCTCCGCTACCTGAGGGAAACTTATGCTCCCCTCATCGCACGGTATCAGCAGGAGCGGTCAGTGAAAACCTGCCCGGATTCTCAGGTTCCCGGCACGATCTGGACCCTGTGGTGGCAGGGAGAGGAGCATCTGCCTGAAGTCGTCAGAATGTGTCACGCAAGCGTCCGCCGGCATTGCGGAGAACATCCCTTCAAAGTCCTGACGCAGGACAACTATCAGGAGTATGTTACCCTGCCGGGCTTCGTCATGGAGAAGTTTCAGGCGGGCGCAATCACGATTACCCATTTATCGGACATCATCCGTTTTGCCCTGTTAAGTCAATACGGCGGTTTGTGGATGGACTC
>JAIKZX010000071.1 GCA_024681935.1 Fretibacterium sp. | reverse complement strand
CCCTGCAATCCCACGGGGAAGTACGTTCCGCAAAGAGAGCTGCGGGTTCTGACTGAGGGCGCGCCGGATACGCTTTTCATCGTGGACGAGGCGTACATTGATTTTCTTTTGGAAGAGGAACGCCCCGTCTGGGGGGATCTGCCGGAGAATTTGATCGTTCTGCGCTCGCTGACAAAGTTCTATCACCTGAGCGGCGCGCGCATCGGCTATGTCCTCGCGCCGGAGGCCTGGACGGAGCGATTGAAGGCCAGACACCCCTCGTGGAGCGTCAACGCCGTCGCCCAGGCGCTGGCTCTGGACTTTCTGCGGGGCGGGGGCTTTGCCCAAAGGAGCCGGGACTTTTACCGCCGGGAGACGCCGCGCTTCAGGCGGGCGCTGGAGGACGCGGGGGTCAGCGTGCGGCCGTCCTCCGTTCATTTCTTCCTGATTGATGCGGCGGACGATGAGTTCCTTATCCGGAGGCTGATGGAGCGCGGCCTGGTGGTGCGCCACACACGGAACTTCCCCGGGCTCGACGGCCGTTGTATCCGTGCAGCGACGCGCCTCCCTGAGGAGAATGACCGCCTGGCGGAGGCGCTGCGGATATTGAGGGAGGAGGGCGTTTTTTGATGAAGGGGCTCATGATTCAGGGCACAAGCAGCGACGCGGGCAAGAGTTTCCTCGTGACGGGGCTGTGCCGTCTCCTTGCGGATCGGGGCGTGCGCGTCTGCCCATTCAAGTCTCAGAATATGTCAAACAACGCCTGCGTCACCTGGGACGGGCGGGAGATGAGCCGGGCCCAGGCCGTCCAGGCTGAGGCGGCGCGCCTGCGGCCGGAGACGTTCATGAACCCCATTCTCCTGAAGCCCCGGACCGGCACGTCGTCGGAGATCGTGCTGGACGGCCGCGTACAGGAGACGCCCCGGGGCGGGTCGTGGAACGATTACCGCACCTTTGCCCAGGGGCCTGGCATCAGGGCCGTGCGGCGCGCGCTGCAGCATATCGGGGAAAACTTTGATGCCGTGATTATCGAGGGGGCGGGCAGCCCGGCGGAGGTGAACCTGAACGACGCGGAGATCGTGAATATGCGCGTGGCCCGCGAGGCGGATGTGCCCGTGGCGCTGGTGACGGACGTGGACCGGGGCGGCTCTCTGGCCTCTATCGTGGGCACGCTGGAACTTCTTGGGGCGGACCGCGACCGGGTGAAGGGGATTATCTTCAACAAGTTCCGGGGAGATGTCCGGCTCTTTGAGTCCGCCGTGCGCTGGGTGGAGGAATACACCGGCGTCAAGGTCCTGGGCGTGATGCCCTGGGTGGAGGGAGCGGCCATCGCGGGAGAGGACTCCCTGAGCCTCCGCTGGAACCGTGAAGCCGCTTTGGACGGGCTCTCACTCGGCGTGGTGCGCTTCCCCAGCGTTGCAAACTTCACCGACCTCGACCCCCTGGAAATGGAGCCGGACGTCTCCCTGATTGCCCTTGACGCGGCAACGCCCCCCCGGACGCTCGACGCTCTCGATGCGGTGATTTTGCCCGGGACCAAGAACACGATGCAGGACATGGCCTGGCTCCATCGTACGGGGCTGGCGGAATCGCTGCGGAAGCTCAGCGCCTCCGGCCGCTTCGTCCTTGGGCTTTGCGGGGGATATCAGATGCTGGGCTGCCGCCTGCTGGACCCGGAGCTTCGGGAGAACGGGGAGCTGAAGGAGACAGACGGCCTGGGGCTCCTGCCGGCGGTGACGGACTTCCGGGAGAGGCCAAAGCGGACGGCCTGGGCCTCCGGGACGCTGCGGCCGGAGTTTTCCCCGCAGACTGTCCCTGTATCAGGGTATGAAATTCATTTCGGCCAGACGACTCAGCTCACGCACCCCCGGGAGGGGGAGCGGCGTTGTGTCGGTCGGCTGTGTCGGAGTGAGGCGTCCAGCCTCACAGAGGCTGGCCAGACGACCCAGCTCACGCACCCCCGGGATGAGAGCGAGGTCCTTCCGCTGTTTGAACTCGAAGACGGGCCAGAGGGTCTGGCCTGGCCCGATTTGAGCGTCGCGGGAACGTATCTTCACGGCATTCTTGAGTGCGACCGCTTCCGAACCCTTTGGCTCAACGCTGTCCGCGCCTCCCGCGGCCTGCCGGAGCGGCCGGTGACGGACACCCGAGCCATGAAGGAGGCCGCTTTTGACGCCCTTGCCGCCGCGGTGCGCGAACATCTGGACGTCGAAGCCATCCTGAAACTGATAGAGGGAAAGTGACCCGGCAAATGCGGCCGGGCATCCTTCAATCCCGACCCAATGTGACGCGGTCTGCGGGCCTGGCCTTTATCCTCCGGCCGGTCAAATCCATCGTCCCGCGTCCCATGCTCCTGACCTGTGAGCCGGATGGAGGTCAATCCCGTTCAATTTTGAGATATTGTAAAAAAACAGAGAGTGGTGAATAATAGAGTTCAAATATAGTTTAAGGAGATGATGGATAATGAAATTTTTTGTTTTGTTCTTCGCCGTTCTGCTCCTCTTCACAGCCGCCGCCGCACACGCCGCGTCCGTTGAACTTGGCAGTATGCAGGTCTTCCCTCTGCTGGATATGCAGGGTGAAAGCCCGGTCTCTCTGCTCGTCGGGGCGACGGAAGATCAGATTGTGCGCTTCGTCCCAGGCGGAGAACTGCAGAGCCAGGTCCTGGCCTTTCTCGTGAAGCTGCCTGACAGCACGGTTCTGTTCGATACGGGGCTGGGCGCTGCCAGGGGCGGGAAGATGATGGAGGCGCTCAAAGAAGCGAACGTCTCCCCGTCGGATATCGACGCCGTCTTCCTGACGCATCTGCACATGGACCACTATGGCGGCCTGACGGATGCCGGGGGCAAGGCCGTATTTCCAAAGGCCGCGCTCTATGTCGCCCGGGTCGAGCGGGACTGGTGGCTTGGCGAAAAGAAGGATGAGAACGTCAGAAAGGCTTTCGCACCCTACGAGAGCAGGCTGCACGTTTTTGAGTTCGGGGAGACCCCGCTGCCTGGCATCACGGCGATGGACGCCTCCGGCCACACGCCGGGACACACGGCGTTCCATGTCAAAGCGGGGGATGGGGAACTGCTTGTTGCGGGAGATATCCTGCATTTTGCTGAGATACAGCTTCCCCTGCCGCAGGTCGCTGTGAAATACGATACGGACCAGGAGAAGGCTCCTCAGGCGCGTAAAACCATCCTGGACATGGCGGCGGAGAGAAAAATTCCCGTGGCGGGGATGCACTGCCCTGTTCCCGGGCTCTGGCGTATCGCGGCGAGCGGCAGCGGATATGAAAAAACCGGCGTCATTCAGGGAAACTGAGAGCCGGTCTGGCTGCAGATGAGCCGGAGAGGAGGGCCAAATGAGAGCGTATGACAGCGGTGAAAACCAGGCGGCGCAGGCTGCGGCCGCCAACGTCACATTCACTCCCACAGGCAGGCCTGTGATGCCGGAAACGGTCGATGAGAGGTTTGCCCGCGTCGATCTTCTCAGGGATTATCGCCTTGGGCAGGTGGGGCGCGGCGAATACCGGGTGCAGGTCCTGCCGGAGCCGGACAGGGATATCCGGGGGCTTCGGGGCTCTGTCCTGGATGCTCTTGTCGATGTTTACGGGATGCAGGGCAGGTTCGATATCGACATCATCCTTGAGGACAGCGAACTGATGCCAAAAGTCACGGACAGACTTCAACGGATAGATTGCCGAAAGGAGAATTCGTAATATGAAAGCAAATGTGGTTTACCACAAGGATTCCCAGGCGAAGGATCTGGGCGGGGGAATGACTCGCAGGGTGCTGGCCTACACTCCCAAACTGATGACCGCGGAGGTCTCTTTGGAGAAGGGGAGTACGATTGCCGTGCACAGCCATCCACACTGTCAGAACACCTACATCCTCTCCGGCCGGTTCCGCTTCACGGCGGATGGCGAGGATGTCGAGGTCTCCGCGGGAGACACGCTGGCGTTCCCTCCTGATGTCCCCCACGCCACGTTTTGTCTGGAGGCGGGGAGCCTGCTGGATGTCTTCACCCCCATGCGGGATGAGTTTGTGAGCTGAGATCAATATAACGGGAACGATAGTTTTTAGTCCCGTGGGCCGGCGGTGACCCGGCTCAGCGGGGAAACGGAAAAAGAGGGGCCGGAAGGCCCCTCTTCGTTATGGCTTCGTATGAAAGGCCTGGCGTCCCTTAGGCGATGGTGACGTCCTTGCAGAGGTAGACGTCCTGCACGGCGTTGATGATCTCAACGCCCTCCTTCATCGGGCGCTGGAAGGCCTTGCGGCCAAGGATAAGGCCCATGCCGCCCGCGCGCTTGTTGACGACCGCCGTGCGCACAGCCTCGGCCAGGTCACTGGCCCCGCCGGAAGCGCCGCCGGAGTTGATGAGACCGGCGCGGCCCATGTAGCAGTTCGCCACCTGATAACGGGCCAGGTCGATGGGGTTCTCCGTGGTCAGCTTGTCGTACATTTCCTTGGAGGTCTTGCCGTAGCCCTTGCCCATGGCCTTGTAGCCGCCGTTGTTCTCAGGCAGTTTCTGCTTGATGATGTCCGCCTCGATGGTGACGCCCAGATGGTTGGCCTGGCCCGTCAGGTCCGCGGAGGCGTGATAGTCCGTCACCTTGTCGTCCGCCTTGACCTTGAAGGCGCTGTTGCGGAGGTAGCACCACAGGATTGTTGCCATGCCCATCTCGTGTGCGGCATGGAAGGCTTTGGAAATCTCCTGAATCTGACGGGTGGACTCGTCGCTGCCAAAGTAAATCGTGGCGCCGACCGCAACGGCCCCAAGCTCCTTTGCCTGCTCCACGGACGCGAAGAGCACCTGGTCAAACTTGTTGGGGTAGGTCAGCAGCTCGTTGTGGTTCAGCTTCAGGACGAAGGGAATCTTATGGGCATAGCGGCGGGCAACCGCGCCCAGCACGCCCAGCGTGGTGGCCACGGCGTTGCAGCCCGCCTCCATCGCCAGCTTGATAATGTTCTCGGGGTCGAAGTAGATGGGGTTGGGGCCAAAAGAGGCGCCGGCGGAGTGCTCAATACCCTGGTCCACGGGAAGGATGGAGATATAGCCTGTATTTGCCAGCCGGCCGTGGCCAAACAGCGTCTGCATGGCACGCAGCACGCCGATGGGCCTGTCCGTCAGGCTGACCACGCGGTCCACGAAGTCGGGTCCGGGCAGCGACAGCATATCCTTTGACACCGTCTTGCATTCGTGCTTCAGAAGCGTCTCCGCCTCGGCTCCCAGAAGTTTTTCAATTTTCTCAAATTCCTTGCTCATGATTCTGCCTCCTGATTGATGCCAGTCTAACTTGAAGGGCGCGTATAACGCCCCTGTTCCCTCCTAAAGAATAGCACATTTGCCCCGTTCAGGGTATCGGTCCCACGGCCTATTCCTGCTCTGAGAAGACTACGTGCCCTTCTGCGATAAGCATGATCCCCTTGACAATCAGGGTGCCGGCCAAAACCAGAACCACAGAAATTCCGGCCACCAGAGGTGACGCAGTCATCAGGCAGCTCAGCAGAATGACGACGATGCCATCCAGAAGAACCAGCCACCACCTGGGCAGGCCCAGTGCCTTCAGCCGGAAGGAGGTCATGATGCGGGCGATTCCGTTAAAGGCGAGCCACGCCGCAACGAAAAGCGGAAGCATGAACGCCGTCAGGCCGATTCGTCCCAGCATGACGATGCCAATCATCAAATCCAGAATTCCAAAAATCAGGAACCACCAGGGATAAACGCTCATGCCCCCCCTGAAGATGCAGGGGATGATGTAGTTCACCCCCGACAGACAGAACCCCAGCCCCAGGAAAAACGCCAGGGACAAAAGCGCCTCCAGAGGGTAACGCAGACTCCACAGCCCAAGCAACACCAGAATGGCTCCCGTGATGTAGAGAGTCCAGCGCAGTCTTTTTAAAGAACCCATTGTCATCACTCCTTAGTTTGCAATTTTTTTTATTATATAACAGACCAGATAGTTAATGAGGGGTGTCAATAGCCAGAGAAAATGTCACCTCTAAGTGACCAGTGAAAGTGTCACTTCCCCGAGGTTCCCGGTAGACACCCTGGAGAGCAACAGAGTATTTCAGGAACCATGATCTGCTGGGATTGTGTTATCATAAGAACGTT
>JAIKZX010000054.1 GCA_024681935.1 Fretibacterium sp. | reverse complement strand
CAATTCAACATTCAAAACACCTCCGTAAAATGTAGCTGGCAGGAAGCGACACTGCCTCATTAACGATGAGGCTATTGTAGCCTCGTGAAGGGTTTCCTTCATGCCGTTTTTTACGGAAGGGGTCATCCGAAAAAACATGGGGAAAAAGCGCGGAAGCCCCCGAAGGGGGGCTCCCGCCAGTGATGTTAATATTTTTTGATAACTGCTGTATTTCACACGTTCCCCAAATGAACATGAGCCAGACGCCTCCGGGCGACAGCGGCCAGGTCGTGAAGCAGCCCAATATCCGTGGGGGGCTCAGAGTAGTTTCTCCGGGGGAAGTAGCGCGAGATGTGCAGGGGGATGTCCGGCGACAGGGCGGCGATCCAATCCACCATCGCGGCAAAATTGAGTTGAACCGCCGGATGCCGAACAGCACGTCCGGTGGTGCGAGAGGGAGGGGCAAACCCTCCCTGCTCGATTTTAGCCGCCGGCGGAAATGCTATAATCTTTGTAACGTCAGGAAACAAGTTATGGAAAGGAGTGAGATCGTGATGACGTTGCAGCAGCAGGCTTATGGATTGATAAACCAGCTTTCAGATGAGAGCGTTTACGCGCTGATCCAGGTTATGATGAGGATGCTGCCTCATGAACATGATGACGTAAAAACAGAGGAGGATAGGCCCGGTCCTGTCTCCTCTAAAATGAAAGCATACCTTCGTATGCAGGAACTTAGGAAGGAAACGGCAAAGTACGAGATATCGGAGGAGCAAAGGGCCGCGGCTCTGGACGAAAAATATGGGACATTCGGCTAAAGGGGCGAGAACGCATCTCATGAAAATCCTGATAGATACCAATGTGGCGTTGACTTATGTGTCAGGCAGGGAAGACCCTTTTTCCAATGAAGTGGATAAAATCATGTTGATGTGTGCCAGAGAAGAAATTAAAGGAGCTATGGCGTTCCATTCGTTATCCACGATTTGGTATCAGGCGCGGAAACTGCCGGATGAAACCCGCAGGGAATGGATAAAGCAGTTGTGCGAACTCCTGACCATAACGGGAGCGGATAACGTATCTGTTCTTTCAGCGGTCAAAAATACTGATTTCAAAGATTTTGAAGATGCCCTACAGGTTTGCTGCGCGGAAACATTTCAGGCTGATTACATCGTAACGGCAAATGTGAAGGATTTTAGAGGCCATAGCGAAATCCCGGCGTTGACGCCGAGTGAATTTCTCTCCATGCGGCGGGGTTATCACGAATAGCAGCCCAACTCCCCCCACGATAAACTCACAGCGCGGCCCATTGTTCCAGACCGCGCTGTGGGTCGTCGCTTCGCTGTTTACCATGTCAATAATACCGGGTTTGCCAGTCCGCGCTTGCGGTATTGACCGTCAATGAGCTTCCCCATAAACTGCGCCTGTATCGTCTGAGCGGCTTCGTCCGCGTCAAACTCATACCGGCCGTTGGCGACTCCGTCCTCTACTTTCTTCCACTTCGCGTTCTGATAGACGCCCTTGACGATACCGTTGATGACCGCCAGAATCAGGTGATCCGGGGTCGCATTTAATTTGCCAAGGGTTTTGTCGCCGATTTTCCAAGCGTAGCGCACGGTTTTATAAATATCACCGCCTTTGGCCTCAACGGTGTCGGAACGGATTTTAATGATGACACTGTGAGCCTGAGCCATCTCACTCTGTGTGAGTTCCTGAGCGGCGTAGAGATTGTTGATTTGTTTGGCGTTCATGGGGCCGCGGTCAAGGCTGCCGTGCCCGCCCTGAATGTTCGTCAGACCGGGGTAAACGTCAAGCAGCGCGGCCTCCACCTCAAAAGCCGTGGCCTCATCCATGCCGTGCCGGTGGATAACGTGGATGACCTCCAGGCCTTCATCTATAATATCCCGGATGGTCTTCAGCTTTAAGCTGAGCGCGTCCTCGTCATCATTTGCCTGAAGCGCGGCCCGGACGTGCTGAAAAACCCTATCGCCGCGCCCCTTGCCGACATAGAAAGTCTCGCCGTTTCGGGGGTCAATCAAACGATAAACATAGTAGTCCAGTTCTTTCGCTACGCCAGGCGCAAAGCTCGTTATCTCGGACATATCTGATATCCTCCTTCATTCAGACTCTTAATCAAACTTCGACTGGGTGACGATGGGACTGACGCTAATGCTGCCATCATACTTATTGCAGAAAATTTCCCAGCCATCGGAGAGATTGCGATGCCGCCAGCCATCACGCTCGCCGTCCATGCCGGGGATGTGATAGGCGTCCATAATTGCCAAAGCGAACTCCTTAGGCGTCATCTGCTCAGCGCCGAAGTCGGATTGCGTAAAATGCATCCACCGAACCCGCATGTCCTTGTTAAGGATAATATTATTAATATTATTAAAATCCAGTTTTAACGCCATGGCAGCTGCCTCCGGCCCCAATTTCTCTATCTCGGCAAGGATGTCCCCCAACTTCCCCTGTTTGTTCTTGATGGGGGCGTATTTCCCCTCGACTTCAGTAACCTCAAAACCCTTGAGTTCATGCCCCTCACCGGTGAAATTGATAAAGCAACGAGATTTATTACCATCCTCAAAGACCTTGAGATATAATGGCCAATTTTCCAGTGATGCTCCCCACACCACCATATCCAGCAGCGTCATCTTCATCCCAAGCTGGACGCCCTTGATCTTCGGCCCGAAGCCATCCTTATTGGCCTTGAAGGGGTCGATGCACCAACCCGCCGAAGCCACGCACAGCACCACGCAAAACGCCAGCAAAAACCTTTTCGCCATACCCTTCATCACAAAAACCTCCTCAAAATTTTGAACTGTCCCAAGACGACAGAACCCACGCGCACACGTCACGAGGGAAAGTTTAAGGAGGCTGAATTGTTTTTTGGACGGTGAGATGAGAAGAACTACCTTCTAAAAGGCAATAATTACCCAAGACCCAAGACCCAAGACCCAAGATCCAAGATCCAAGATCCAAGATCCAAGACCATTATGCTATGCCGTTTTTCATCGCGTTTGTCCACCCCCTTTTTACTGATTTGTATAGAGGTATTTTATCATACCGGCTTGAATTGAGGAAATGATAAGCTCACACGTTCCCCAAATGAACATGAGCCAGACGCCCCCGGGCGACAGCGGCAAAGTCATGAAGCAGGCCAATATCCGTGGGGGGCTCCCTGTGATCTCGCCGGGGAAAATAGCGCGAGATATGCAGAGGGATGTCCGGCGAGAGAGCGGCTATCCAATCCACCATCGCGGCAAAGCTCTCCCGGTCGTCGGTCAGTTTCGGGACCACGAGGTTCGTCAGCTCCACGTGTACGCCTCCCTGCACCCAGGCTGTGATAGTTGCCTTCACGGCCTCCAGGTCCCCGCCCAGACGCCGGTATCCCTCCGGTGTGAAGGCCTTGAGGTCGATGTTCGCGGCGTCCACCCAGGGCAGCAGGTCACGGGCCGCCGCCGGTGACAGCGCGCCGTTGGTGACCAGCACCAACGCGATCCCCGCCTCGCGGAGGAGGGGCGCGGCCTCAAGGACATACTCCGCCTGGAGCGTGGGCTCGTTGTAGGTGAAGGCGACGGACTCCAGCCCCAGCTCCCGCACCTCGCGCACCAGTGCCTCCGGCGGCAGGAACGGCACGGAGCCGAACGAACGGAAAACGTGCCTGTCTGGCCTGGCGATGGTGTGATTTTGGCAGAAGGGGCAGTCCATGGTACATCCCACGCTCCCCAGAGAATAAATAAAGCTCCCTGCCCGCCAGTGGGACAGGGGCTTCTTTTCGATGGGGTCGACGGCGCAGGAGACGAACCGTCCCAACCACGGGGACACCAGCTTTCCCTTCACATTGAAGCGGACGCCGCAAACCCCGGCTGCCCCCTCCGGGATATGGCACCCCCGGAAGCAGAGCCCGCAGGTCACGACGCCCTTCTCATCCTGACTCCACCATCGGGCGGCGGTACCTCTGCGAACACCGCTCATTTTTTCTTTGTCTGCTCCTTCGGCTTTTTGCGGAACTGCGCCACGCGGTCCACCTTTTCCTTCTTTTTCTTTGGAGCATCCTTCA
>JAIKZX010000004.1 GCA_024681935.1 Fretibacterium sp. | reverse complement strand
TCCCAGGGCAGAACGACGCTGTGTATTTTAAGCTCGCGCACGCGCCGGGCGATGAGCTGAGTAAACTGAGAGCCACAGTCAATGATGACAATATTCTGCATGACATGATCCCCTCCGCCTAAAGTATACTATATTGTTATTGTCCTGCGCATATATCCCTGTGATGGCTCTGCAGGGAACGCGGCGCATCGGGGACCATGCCCCGCAGTTCCCTCCTTGACGATTGACCCTCTTTATCTATATAATTTAGATAATAGAGTGATAGAGCCATCAAGACCCTGAGGGAAGGGCACGGGAGAGACTCCGCACGGGGGGTAGCGGAGAGCCGAAGGGGCAAAGGCCGGTAAAATTGTCGTCTGCCGGCGCGAAACTCTCAGGCAAAAGAACCGTGTCTGGACAGGACTCTGAAGCCCAATAATTTATATTATGTTATGAGGCGACAGAGGGCAAGGTCCGGAGGGTTGGCTATGATGAAAACGATTCTCATTACCAATAATGAGGAGCTGTGTTGTTGTGTGCAGAGGGGGCGTTTTATAGACGGCTCCTCGTTGGATGTTCTTATCGCCGTCCGTGACCTTGTTCATCGGGGCGGCGTTCTTTTAACCCATCCTCTGTGCGGCAATCTCAGGCCGTATCAACAGCCGTTTCGTTCCATTCTCATCGAGGAGCATCCGGGAGGGCTGGTGGACCTGGACTCCCTCTCCCTCATCGAGGAAGCCGTCTCTGTTTACAATGCGTGCAGGGACCGGCTCATTTTTCCGGATAGTCTCCAGGAGGAGACCCGCGCAGACTATGCCTACATCGACGGCGAGCTGATGCGGGAGAGCCTTGAGCAGTATGGACAGCTTCGCCGCGAGGCGGTGCTGCACCCTGCTTCCTTAAAAAAATTACACTGAAAGGAGGCGAAAATCATGGCGATCACCGAGATCACGAAGGAAAACATGGACACCGATTTCAAACAGTGCCCCACCCTCGCTGTACTGGACTTCTGGGGCCCCAAGTGCGGGCCCTGCATGGCGCTTATGCCGAAGTACCACGAACTGGCGGATAACCCCAAGTATGCGGGCAAGGTGAAGTTCTGCTCCGTGGATACGTCCCAGAACCGCCGCGTGGCGATTGCCTTCAGGGTGATGTCTCAGCCTACGTTTCTGTTCTGGAAGGACGGCGCGGAGGTTGCGCGTTTGGGCGGCGACGACCTCACAATCGAGGCCATCACAGCCAAGGTTGACGAGCTGAGCGCGTAAAGACAGGTTCAGAAGGTTTCGCTTGACGGAGGGGGCCTGCCCCACAACAAAGGGCAAGCCCCACAGGAAAGGAGGAAATTGCTTTGAAGTTAGAGCTCCACAGGCTTTTTGTGAAGGCGCTGAAATTTGGCGACAAGACAGGTTTCGCTAACGGCACCCTGACGGTCAATAAGGCGGAGCTGCTGGCCCTCATCGCGGAGGACCCGCTGCTGGGCAAGAATCTTGACGTGGACCTGGCCATTCCGGGCGACAAGACCCGTGTTCTGCCGGTGAAGGACGTCATCGAGCCCCGCTGGAAGATTGAGGGCAAGGGACAGGTGTTCCCCGGCATGCTGAGCGACGTCGAGACCGTGGGCGAGGGCAAGACCCTGGTGCTCAGCGGCGCGGCGGTGCTTACGGCGGGCAAGCTGGTCCGCTTCCAGGAGGGCATCATCGATATGTCCGGCCCCGGCGCGGAGTACACTCCCTATTCCAAGACCTACAACGTGGTCCTTGTGCTGGAGCCGTCCGATCCCAACATGGACAAGCACGACTACGAGAAGGCCTGCCGCATGGCCGGCCTGAAGGCCGCCGGCTATCTGGCCAAGGCCTGCGCGGACGTCAAGGCGGATAAGGTTGAGACCTACGAGTTCGCCAATCTCCGGGACGCCATGAACGCCATGCCCAACCTGCCCAAGGTGGGCTACCTTTATATGCTTCAGACTCAGGGTCTGCTGCACGACACCTATCTCTACGGCGTGGACGTGAAGAAGATTCTGCCCACGCTGCTCTCCCCGCTGGAGGTCATGGACGGGGCCATCACGTCGGGCAACTGCGTCTCCGCGTGCGACAAGAACAACACCTACTCGCACCAGAACAACCCCGTGATTGCGGATATGCTGAAGCGCCACGGCAAGGACTTCAACTTCGTCACCTGCATCGTCACCAACGAGAACGTCACCCTGGCCGACAAGCGCCGCAGCTCCACCTACGCCACGAAGCTGGCCGCCATGCTGGGCCTTGACGGCGTGGTCATCACGGAGGAAGGCTTCGGCAACCCGGACGCGGACCTCATCATGAACTGCTGGAAGTGCGAGCGCCAGGGCATCAAGACCGCGCTGCTGACGGACGAGTACGCCGGTCAGGACGGCGCAAGCCAGTCTTTGGCCGACTCCTGCCCGGAGGGCGACGCCTGCGTCACGGCGGGCAACGCCAACGAGGTCATCGTCCTTCCCCCGATGGACAAGGTCATCGGCTACGCCGAGGAGGCTAACGTCATCGCGGGCGGCTGGAACGGGTCTCTGGCAGCCGACGGCACAATCACCGTTGAGCTCCAGGCCATCACCGGCGCGACCAGTGAGCTGGGCTACACGAAGCTCGGCGCGTACACAATCTAAATCTCGAAGGGTGGGATTGAAGTGGCATTCCGAGTTGTTCATTATATAAACCAGTTCTACGCTAATATCGGCGGTGAGGAGAAAGCAGACTATCAGCCCGAGATTCGCGACGGCGTCGTGGGACCCGGCATGGCCCTGAAGGGCGCGCTGGGCGCCGAGGCCGAGGTCGTGGCCACCGTCATCTGCGGCGACTCCTATTTCGCCTCCAACATGGAAAAGGCCAGCGCCGACATCATTGAGATGATTAAAAAGTACAAGCCCGATGCCTTTATCGCCGGCCCTGCCTTCAACGCAGGACGTTACGGCACAGCATGCGGCGCTATGTGCGAGGCCGTCTCCAAGAAGCTGGGCATCCCCGTGGTGAGCGGTATGTACCCGGAGAACCCCGGCGTGGAGATGTACAAGAAAGCCGCCTACATCATCCAGACCAAGGACAACGCCGTCGACATGAGGAAGGCCGTCCCCGCCATGGCGAAGCTGGCTCTGAAGCTCCTCAAAGGCGAAAAGCTGGGCACGCCCGCCGAGGAAGGCTACATTGAGCGCGGCGTCCGCAAGAACAAGTTCTATGACAAGCTGGCAGCCGAGCGCTGCGTGGAGATGTTCGTCTCCAAGCTGAAGGGTCAGCCGTTTGAGACGGAGTACAAGATGCCGACCTTCGACCGCGTGCCCCCGCAGCCTGCCGTGAAGGACATGAAGAACGCCGTCATCGCGCTCGTTACGTCCGGCGGCATCTGCCCCAAGGGGAACCCGGACCACATCGAGGCCTCCAGCGCCAGCAAGTACGGCGAGTACGACATTTCGGGCGTCATGGATCTGACCAGCGAGGGCTACTGCACGGCCCACGGCGGCTACGACGCCACCTACGCTGACCAGGACGCGGACCGCGTGCTGCCCGTGGATGTGCTGCGCGACATGGAGAAAGAGGGCGTCATCAAGAAGCTGCACAACAAGTTCTACGCCACGGTCGGAAACGGCACGGCTGTCGCCAACGCCAAGAGGTTTGGTGCGGAGATAGTTGACAAGCTGGTGGCGGATGGGGTAACCGCGGTCATTCTCACATCCACCTGAGGCACATGCACTCGTTGCGGTGCAACGATGGTGAAAGAGATTGAGCGCAAGCTGCCGGTTGTCCACATGTGCACGATTGTTCCCATTTCGCTGACGGTTGGGGCAAACCGCATCGTCCCGACGATTGCCATTCCTCACCCGCTGGGTGATCCCACAAGGACCCCGGCGGAGGAGAAGGCCCTGCGCCGCGAACTCGTCGAGAGGGCGCTGAAAGCCCTTCAGACGGAGATCACAGAGCAGACCGTCTTCACGAAGTAGAGGAACCCGAAGAAATAAACTTCAGGCCCGGAGCCCGTCAAGGCTCCGGGCCTTTTGTGTCCTCCTCATCCGGCGCCCCGCGACGGCCCCTCGTTTTTCACGGGCCGGAAGGAGGGTATAATAGAAACCGTGCGGCACAAACTTTTGATTTTTCATTGAAAGGAAATGTCCATGGACAACTTATTTGACTGTCTGGTGATCGGCGGCGGGGTCGTCGGGAGCGCCATTGCCCGCGAGCTGTCGCGCCACCGGCTGAAAACAGGCAAAAAGCCCGCCCTGCGGGTCGGCGTACTGGAGAAGAACCTTGACGTCTGCTATGAAACGAGCGGCAGAAACACGGCTGTCATCCACGGCGGCTTTGCCTACAACACGGGGTCCCTGAAGGCCCGTTTCTGCGTCGAGGGCAATCGCGGGATGACGAAACTGGCGGAGGATCTTAACTTCAAATTCATCCGCACGGGAAAAGTCCTGATTGGGAACTCCGATGAGGACATGGCCTCACTGAAGCGCACCATGGCCCAGGGCGAGAGGAACGGCGTCGAGGGGCTGACGCTGATTGACGGAGAGGAACTTCACCGAAGGGTCCCCACCGTCAACGGAAAGTTTGCCCTGTGGTCCCCCAACTCCGGCATCGTAGACCCCTTCATGTACACCATCGCCCTGGCCGAGAACGCCGCCCTGAACGGGGTAAAGTATTTTCTTGACAACGAGGTCACGGCGATATCCCGCGATGCGGATGGAAATTACTGTGTCACGACAAACCAAGGCGTTTACCATACCCGCTGGGTCATCAACAGCGCCGGGCTGGGCTGCAGGGAGATATCCGACATGCTGGGGCTGACGGGATACCGGGTGATTTTCTCCAAGGACCATTACATCATTCTCGACCAGCGCTGCGGAAAGGAC
>JAIKZX010000203.1 GCA_024681935.1 Fretibacterium sp. | reverse complement strand
GAAGCTGCAGCACGCTTGGATCCTCTCCCAGATTCCCCTCGCTTCCCCCGACGCTGATGACCAGACACGCGTCCCGGATAAGGCTCATTTTCGCGTCAATGGCCTCCTCCAGCGTTTTGTTTTGGAGAGGCGCGAGCCCGTCCTCAACGGCCGCCGCGGTCAGCAGACTGCGGGCCTCGTCCGTCAGCCCTCCGCCGTTTTCGTTGTCCCCACCCAGGGTGTAGAGGACAGGCCGGGTCCTTAAAAACCCTCCTCGCCGCAGAATGGCCGCCAGCGAGGGCCAGGGGAGTTCCGGTCGGTTTGCCCCCCAGGTCGAGGCCCCCAGTGAGATGCCCAGCGCGACATCCAGCCTGCGCTCCTCCGCAGCGGCCAGGACAGAGCAGACCAGACCGGGGAAGGATGCGGAAGCCAGCACCGCAATACGGTCCCCTTTTTTCAGCTCCAGTTTGTCAAACCAGCGCAACATTTGCACCGCCCAAAGGGGATCTGTGGAACAGCGCTTGGCCTCAAGACTGCCCAGTGTCGTTGTCGTCATGCTCCATTCAAGTCCGATAAACCCGCTGTGACAGGGGTCTGCCTCCTGATCGCGCTTCAGTCCCCGGCGGCCCAGTTCCTCCCAGAGGAAGGATTGAGCGGCCTCAATCTTATGATAGAGCCGTTCTTCCTCGCGAGTGAGAGGCGGAGCCAGCATGAAGAACAGCGCAGCCAACAGCCCGGTGAGGAAGAAGAGCCGCGCCCGGCCCTCTCTGAGCCAACGATGTGCGCTCATCTCAGCAGTCCCCGAAGCAGCTCAACAGAAAAAACTGTCGCGGCAGAACATGACACAGCCCCACAGACTGTCATGAGTGCTCCCTGACGTCCGATTTCGGCAGCAATGAGGCCGGGGACAACCCAGCCTGTCCAGAGCGGGGCCGGGATGAGGGGCAAGAGGGCCAGGCGTGCTGCCAGGGACAGCAACATCGCTGCCCCAACCCGCTCGCGGCCATAGAGACCCAGGACATGGCTTAAAACTATTAAGACCGGGGACAGGAGAATTCCAAGCAAAAGGCAGAGAACGGCTTTTGTGGGCGAAGCAGCATAGAGCGCCAATAAGCCGGGAGTGATAATCCCTCCGCTGCTCCACCCCGTCCGTCGGCACCAGACGAGTCCCCACAGTATCCCCAAACCAATGGTAAGACTCTCCCAAAAAAACATTCCGGCCATCGCTAAGCGCCTCCATTCGCCATAAGATACTCCAGCGGCCACCCCGCAACATTGCCGCAGGCAAATATTCGTCCACGCCCCTTACGCCAGGCCATAAAAGAATCCGGGCTGCGGATGTCGTCCTCCCATTTCAGTCGGACCGCTGGACTGAGGGAGAAGGGGAGCAGGGGACGCGACGTCCTCGTAAAAACGATTTTGCGCCAGGGCATAGAGGTAATCCACGGCAAAAAGCCCTTCAGGCGGGCCGGCCTGTCCTGGCGATGATGGTAAAGAAGCATGGTCTCTTGCGAAGTCCAGGCCGTCTCACGGAAAAGCTTCGCTGTGCTTTCCACGTCATTGGCGGAGAAGGCAGCCGCCAACAGGTCGTTCCCGTTACCCAGGATGCGGAAGTCCGCAATGTCCGGCTCCAACGCCTTCATAGCGTAAGCTCCAGCCTCAGGATCAAGATTCGCTGGCGTCGTCGTGTTCTTCAGAACAAGCTTCAGTGCAGACATGGCCAGAGAGAGGTTCTCTTCCTGGAACGATGCGGTAGGGGACGCGGCAAGGAGGCTTACAGGACATCCCCGCGCTTCGAGCTCTCTCCGGAACGGCGCCACCTCCTGTCCCGCTGCCACGGGCACACCTTTAGGGATACCCCGGAGAAGGGCGCGTGCTGCGTTCAGACGCCCTGGTCCCCAGGCGTCTTCATGGTCAGACCTCAGTGTCGTCCAGACGATAAGCGAGGGGTTCAGCCACAGTCCGGCCGCGGCCTGAAGCTCCGGAGAGACAGCACTGTTCTCCATCACGATGGCCTCCGCATCACCGGGGATTTGTTCCAGCCACCAGCGCATCTCCTGAAAGCTCACAGGGGCATCGCGACGAATAACCTGAATGCCATCCGGGGAAAGAGAACGAGGCAAAACGCCAGTCACACGGGCCCACACCCGCAGGCCCGCTGCGCTCAAACCGGCGTACAGCAAACGTACAAGGCTGCTTTTTCCCCGTGTCCCCGTAACAAGAATACGGACAGAGGGGTGCTTCGTTCTCTTATAAAGATTCCCTGTAGTATGCATGCTTTTCCCGTCCTCCCCCCATTCATGATTCGATAAACAGGCGGGCGGAGATGTCTCCGCCCGCCGATTCATTCTACTGTTCCTGCGTTACTTTGCTGCGGGAAGCGCCTTATAGCCTTTTACCGGCTTGTTCTTGTTCTTGCTCTCGTTCTCAATCTTGAACATCGACAGAGACTTGTGCAGATCTCCGGCCAGCTGTGACTGCTCATCGGAGATATTGGCTGCACGCTGCGCCACAAGCGTCGTTTCGTCCATCGATACCTTGATGCCCTCAAGGTGCTCCAATATTTCCGTGGAGGCCTTTGTCACGTTGTCAATGCCCGTCGCAATCTCACGGCTGGACGCCGCCTGCTCCTGAGCCACCGCCGCGATGTTCTGGATGCGGTCGTTTGCCTTGTCGATCTGGTTCATAGCCTCGTTCAGGGACTCCTTCGCGCCGTTGGCCTTCTCCACCGTC
>JAIKZX010000155.1 GCA_024681935.1 Fretibacterium sp. | reverse complement strand
ATGTACGCGCTGATCCCCCTTGGAGCGCTGTTCCAGCAGTGGGGCCGGCGTTTCACGCTGGTCACGACCCATTTCCAGAAGGTGTTTGACCGCGGGCTTCAGCCCTTCTGGGATTCCATGCTGCTGTCCCTGATTGCGGCCTTCATCACGGCCTTTATGTCCATGATCATTGCCTATCTGGTGGTGAAGCGCCGGTTCCCAGGCCGCAGTGCCATGGAGTTCGTGACCATGTTCGCCATGGCCGTGCCCGGCACGGTGTTGGGCATTGCCCTGCTGCGCGGCTACATCACGGGGATATTCAACAGCGGCGCAATGGTTCTGGCCGGGACGGGGAGCATACTGGTCATCGCGTTTGTGGTGCGCAGCCTGCCCGTCGGCACCCGCTCCGGTGTGGCAGCGCTGCGGCAGATTGACAAGTCCCTTGAGGAATCCGCCTACGACATGGGCGCTGACAGCGGAAAGGTGTTCACATCCGTCACGTTGCCATTGATCAAGGACTCCTTTATCAGCGGACTGGTGACGACTTTCGCCCGTTCCATCACGGCCACCAGCGCGGTGATATTCCTTATCTCTCCAGCGTGGAAGCTGATTACGCCACAGATTATGACTGTTGTGGACAGGGGCGAGTATTCTGAGGCCTGCGCATGGGCCACGATGCTGATGGCCATCGTGTACTGCGCCATTGCGCTGATGAATCTGCTGCTGAGCGTCTTTGGCACCAGCCGCCGGCAGGAACGCGCAGAAAGGAAAGTGTGGGCATGAGTAAGGTTAAAAAAGGCGTGCGCCTGGAAAACGTATCCAAGATATATCTGGATCCGAAGACAAAAAAACAGTTCAACGCGGTTGACGACATCTCCATAGATATTGCCCCCGGCGAATTTGTCACCCTGCTTGGGCCTTCCGGCTGCGGCAAAACCACCACACTGCGCATGATTGCCGGGTTCGAGAGCCCTGACGCCGGTGAAATCTATCTCGGAGACGAGCCCATCAACGAGCTGACGCCCAACAAGCGCGATACTGCCATGGTGTTCCAGAGCTATGCCCTGTTCCCCCACATCAACATCTTCGACAACATCGCTTATGGCCTGAAGCTGCGCAAGTTCAGCAAGCAGGAGATCCGCGACAAGGTATTCAGCATGATGGACCTTGTGGGGTTGAGCGGCATGGAGAACCGCTACACCAACCAGCTCTCCGGCGGCCAGCAGCAGCGTGTCGCCCTGGCCCGCGCCCTTGTGCTTGAGCCCGGCGTGCTCCTGTTCGACGAGCCGCTGTCCAACCTGGACGCCAAACTGCGCGTACAGATGCGCACCGAGATACGCCGCATCCAGCAGCAGCTGGGTATCACCGCCATATACGTCACCCACGACCAGAGCGAGGCCATGTCCATCTCGGACCGGATCATCCTGCTGAATGGAGGCCGGATATCACAGATAGGGACCCCGTTTGATATCTACTATCACCCCAACAGCGAGTTCGTGGCGGACTTCATCGGCGAGTGCAGCTTTTTGAAGGGCGTCATTGCGGAGCAGCGGCCGGGTGAGGCCGTGATGGACGTGGACGGCAGAAAAGTCAGCGTCGTTTGCAGCGGTGAGCCTGTGGTGGGAGAAACCAGGGAAATCGTGCTGCGCCCCGAGGCAGTTCGAATCGGTGACAGCGGGCTTTTGCCCTGCCGGGTGGAGCTGAGCTGTTTCATGGGCTCCTACCAGAACTACCATGTGCGCGTGGGCGAAACGCTGGTGAAGGTGGCGGACAACTGCCCCATCGGGCGCAGAGTGTTCCGCGTGGGAGAGGACGCGTGGATCTCCTTTGACAAGGAGTGCGCGCATCTGCTGTAGGGACACAAAACGCCCCACAAACACATTAAAAAGTTCAGGGGGGCTCTTCGCCCCCCTGAACGCCTTGCGATTTCGTGCCGCGGAGTTTTTTGCTTTATCCCCTGTCTTTAATTCATGAAAACCGACGCCCGGCGTAACTGAGTGGGAGTGATGCCGTCCCGTAAAGGGGCAGTGACGGCATAATACGGGGGCAAAAATGAGAGGTGTTTTGCAGCCCTGACTTTGGGTTCCGCTACAGAGCCTTTCTGCCCGTTAAGGGG
Organism: Fretibacterium sp.; assembly: GCA_024681935.1. Classification (GTDB taxonomy): domain Bacteria; phylum Synergistota; class Synergistia; order Synergistales; family Aminobacteriaceae; genus JAFUYV01. Next base: position 32,781 of record JAIKZX010000155.1, on the reverse strand, counting down.
CCAGACTGCCCTTGCTCCATCTCCTCCGCCACACACTTCGCCCAGAAGGCCGCCGCATCATCAACCCCCATTGCGCCCCGGGCATCCTCCAGCCGGCGGTCTATCTCCGTTTTTCTCGCAGGGTCATCAAGGTAACGGTGCAGCTCCGTCACGATGGCCTCCGGCGTCGCCCGGCTGCAGAGCAGCTCGGGGTACAGGGGTTTTTCAGAGCTCTCATCGGGTGGCTCAGCCTCCGTTAAATAATTGGGAATGGAGATGTGCGGGGTGCGAACCATGAGCTTCAGCAGGGCATAGGTCACGCGGTTGAGGTTGTAGATTACCACCATGAAGCGCCGCAGCAGCATGGCCTCCACCGCTACCGTGCCGGAAACCCCGGCCACAGCCAGGGAGGCAGCCATCAGCTCGCGTCCCTCTCCCTCCCAGACCTCAAAGCCCCGGGTGCGCTGGCGCAGTTCCTCAGCCAACGGCGCGGACAGCCCCGGCGCGATGGAGAACACGGGCAGGAAGCCCTCATCCCTGAGGATACGCGCCGTACCCAGCAGCGTATCCAGGTGAAATTTGATATCGTAGCGGCGGCTGCCCGGCATGAGGGCCACAGGCCGCGAACCCGACAGGCGATGTTTCAGTTCGTCAGGAACGGAACAGTTTCTCAGGCTCTGAACAAGGGGGTGGGCCATCCACAGGGAGCGGACCCCATGCTCCAGCAAAAAGCGGTGCTCAAACGAGAACAGCGGCAGGCAGAGGTCGAAGTCCCGCCTCAGGTTCTTGACGCGCCCGCTGCGCCAGGCCCAGACGGTGGGGGGAATGAGGCTGATGAGGCGCCCCCTGTACCCCGCGCGGCGCAACGCCGCGGCCAGGGCCAGATGATAGTCGGGGCTGTCAATGAGGACGACGGCGGCGGGCTGGTGTTCCATTATGGCCTGGACCATTGCCCGGCGAAGGCGAAGGATGCGCGGCAGGGCGGGAATGACCTCGGCTATGCCCATCATCTTCAGCGCCTCGTAGCTCCAATGGGGCAACAGGCCCTTTTCCGCCGGGGGGCACAGGCCCGGTCCGCCGCACGCAGCAAGGGCTTTTGGCCCCATCATTCCCCAGACCTGGCCTCGCATATCGGGCCTCCGTGCCAGCAACGCCGAGATAAAATCCGCCGCGTAGAGGTCGCCGCTGACCTCGCCGCAGCTCACAAATATATTATTATGAATAACAGCGTTATTCATAATGGCCTCCATAAATCGGACAGCTTAAAATATTTTTTTTCATAACAGAGGGCCTCTGATCTTAAACCGAAGGGATTATCCCCACCACAGCGATGCCGTATTTCCCCGCCCGCGAGAGGGTGTCGTCCGGATTGACAATCAACGTGCGCCCCGCCTCGACGGCGAGACAGGTTAGCCCCGCTTTGTGCATGGTCTCAATGGTGACGGGCCCGATGGTAGGCAGGTCATAGCGGAGGTCCTGACCGTCCTTCATCATCTTGACGACGGAGCCCGTCCCGGAGAGCGCGCCGGCGCGCTCAATCATCGCGTCCGTGCCCTCCATCGCCTCCACAGCCACGACGGCCCCGTCCGCCACAGCCACGGCCTGGCCGAAGGAGCAGGGCAGCGTTACGCGCAGGATCTCCCGTCCACAGTTCACATCAGCCCACTCTTTTTCCGTTGGGTCCCGCTCCGACAGGCGGCCCTCAGAGGCCAGAAACTCCGGAAGTATCTGCCAATAGGGCAGCACCTGAATTCCCTCCTCCTCAAAGGCGGAAACAATGGATCCGAGGAGGGAGTGGTCGTCGCGCAGGCTGCGGGCCAGGATGGAACGTGTGAGAGGGTCGAACAGCAGGGGGAGACAGTAGATTACGCGCTTGGGAACCCGCCCTGCCATGATGAGCGCCGTGGCACCCCAGCTTTTGATCTCGCGCACACAACGCCCCATACTGGGCGCCCGCAGATGAATCAGCTTCCCCGCCAGGGGGCGTAAGGTCTCCAGATCATTCCGCAGAGTGAGAATCAGAGGAGGCCTGCCCTCCTCTGACAATTTTCGGGCGATAGCTACAGGGAGAACCCCTTCACCGGCAATAAGGGCAAGAGGAGACCTGACTGTCTCCGTCATATCCGGTCCACCCTCAGCGCGAAGAAGAGCGCCACGGCGGCAAAGACAAAGTTGGGGCCCCATCCGGCCAGGACGGGCAGAAGTGTCCCTGCCTCGCCCAGGGCACGGCACATGGACATCACCACATAGTAGGCAAAGACGATGACGACACTGATCCCGAATCCAACGCCGGAGCCGGACCGTCCGCGACGCGACGCGCCGAACCCGGCCCCCAGCACCGCCATGATGACACAGGCCCAGGGCACAGCCAGCTTGAGGTGAAACATGACCCAGAGCTTCGACAAATCCGCCCCCACGGCCCCAGCCTGACGGATATAACTCCACAGCTCGTACGCGCTCATGTTGGAAGGCTTCCGCGTGCTCATCCGGAGCTGATCAGGCGAAAGATTCAGGGCCAGCTTCTGCCGCTCAAAGCGGAGCAGCAGACGCACCTCCCCCTCCTGGTCAACGTCGTAGACACGGCCGTCCTCAATCCACCACTGACCATCCCGCCACACCCCCTGCATGGCAGTGAGTGTACGCACCAGGAGGTCCTTTTCAAACTCGTGCATCATGATGCCGCTCATGACGCCCTTTTTTGTGTCAAGCTGGTCAACGTAGAGGACGCGCCTCAGTTCCCCCCCCTCCTCAATGCGCAAAAAGACCTTTTCCTGGACGGCCGAGGCCTGATTCTTCAATATCTCGTATCTCATCAGGCGGTCGGCCGCAAGGGCGGTGAAGGGGACAACTGTCTCGTTGAAGGAAAGCGCGATGACGGAAACCAGAACGGAGGCGGTCACAATAGGACGCAGCACCCGGGAGAAGGGAACACCCAGGGACTTCAGCGCGATGAGCTCGCTGCCGGCCGCCAGGGTGGACATACCCAGCAGCGTGGCCAGCAACGAGGACATGGGGAGCGTCATGGCCACCACCTCCGGCAGCCGGTAGAAGAACAGCCGCAACACCACGCCCAGCGAAACCCCCTGCTCAATAACCAGTTTCGCCGCCTGAAAGAGCAGGTCCCCCGCGACAAAAATCAACGTAAAAATCAAAATGCCAAAGAGGAATGGCCCTGCAACGGCCCCCAGAATCAGGCGGTCAGAAAGGCGGGGCCTGAACAAGCTCATCGTCAGGCCCCCAGGGAATATTTCTGCTTCATGGAAACCTCCAGCTGCTCCAGCAGGATCGAGGCGTCAGGCGACGCGTCCTCCGAGGACTCAGGGGAGACGGAAACGGAAAGAGTTGTCGCATCATAGAACGCGGCGTGGGCGGAGCAGAGACTGTTAATGAGCGAGAGTATCCTCCGGAGTACGGATTCCGCGGAGGCCGCGCGGCATTCCGGAAGCACAATCACGACATCGGTCCCCTTGGGACTGGCTGCGAAATCCAGTTCCCTCAGGTTCTTCATCAGAAGAGAGCAAAAGGCGATGAAGGGAATCCTCGCATCCTCCTCACTGCCTGGAAGGACAAGCCGCAGCATGAACACCGTCAGAGGGCTCCCATAACGTTTCAGACGATAAAGCTCCTCGTTCAGGCGGGTCGTCACATAGCGCAGGGTATTCAGGCCTGTGGTGGTGTCGAAAAAGGGATCTGTGTCCGCTGTCGGGGCGACAGAAGGCGCAGACTCTATCTTCGGTTCCTCAAGCTGGAAATAGAAACGGTCATCCTCCATAGGCTTCTGCACGATATTCCACTTCCTGCCCTTCAGCTCCACCGTCTCTTCCCCCGGCGTCAGAATAAGACCAATACTCTGTCCATCCACTTCCGCACGGGAAAACCCTGAGACGTCCAACAGGGTGTTGCTGAGGTTGAGGATGTTCCCCGAATTGTCCGTGATGGCGAAGGGAACCGGAATGCGGGATTCCTCCTCCCGGGTCTTATGGACCGCCCCGAGCGCGTACTGCGTCTGAACCTGATAGTAGGCCGACACAAGGGCCACCGCCCCGCCAGTGGCCAGAATGACCCCCAGCCACTCCACCATCCTCGCCCCGTAACTCAGGGCGAGGAGGCAGAGCATCATCCCCTGGAGAAGGCACTGCAGGGGAACAAGGCCAGAGTCATACCCGTGGATGATGTACAGGCCATAGAGTACGGTGAACACGACAAACATAAGCACCGCCATCGCCCAGACGGAACGGTCCACAAAGACGGCATCTTCCGGGCTGCCCAGGAAACGGGGCAGCATGAGCGTGAGGAGGAAGACGACCGGCGGGATACTAAGCCACTTAAGCACGCTTCCGTTGTTCCCCATGGCTCAACGGCGGTACTGAAGCTCCTCACCGGAAGGATAACTCAACGTATAGTCCACGACAATCTTCGCCGTCTCGTGGGGCTTCAGCTCCAGCTCCCACGTCAGACGGTTCTCCTTGTCCTGTTCCTTCGGCTGAGGCTCGATGCGGCTGACCTCCAGCTTCACCTTATCGTCTGTCGGGATGGGCAGGCGGTCGCGGACCGTGATTGTCTTCGTCTCACCAAAGCCATTGACAACCTCCAGCGTGTAGCCGCTGGTGAAAACGCCGCTGAACCAGGAGTTCCCCGTCTTCTCCACGATGGGCTCCTTCTTTGCGGTAATCTGAGGAGCATAGCCAAAGGGGATCTGTTTCTGCCCCAGACCGTATTCCGGGAGCTTCGTCGTGCCGGCAGGCTGGCCGTCCACCAGCAGGTTTGCTGTGCCGGGAATGAGTGGGGTCGTGATGTCCTCCATCTCCACGACAATCCAGGCGCTGTCCCTCTGTTCCGGGATGAGGACCAGGCGCGTCTCGCCCTTCAGCTGCAGCTCGCCCAGACTGAACGTTGCCTCCCGCCCGTCGCCGGACAGAGCCCCCTGGCCCTTCACGGCGCGGTCTGCCAGCGTGGATTCCATCACCGGTGCGGCCGGGGCTTTTCTTTCAAGACCGGCCCCCATCACAGCATCGTTCATCTCGGGCTCCTCCAGCATCCTTACTTCGTCAGCCATATAAGACGCGGCGCCGTGCGCTCTGGTCTTCTCCTTTGGTTTGAGCCCGACCCGCAGGGGATTGAGGACAGGCGTCTGGACCTTCTCGTCGGGAAGCTTCGTGTGGAAGGTGAGAGGTCCTGTGTAGTTCAGGCCCGTGCGCTGGCTGGCGCGTGCGGCCAGCCGCGTGGTTATCTTGCCCGAGGAGCTGTCCAGATCCATCGTGTAGCTGGGAATCCAACGCGCGGCAGAGGTGAACGCCTCAACCTTGAGCGGCGCGCGCGCCGTTCCCGTAAGGCGAAGGACCGAGTCCGAATCCTTGGGCCTGCGGGACTCAAGCTCATCCTCAAGCCGGCTGCACTTCTCCTCCTCTTCAGCTATTGTGAAGACCAGCTCCGAGAGCTCGTTTTCGACCTTGAGCTTCATCTCCTGAGACTTCTCGATGTACTCAAGAAGAGCCTTGGCATCGTCATCCTTGGGGCAGACGCCCTTTAAAAGTTCCTGTGTGTGCTCAAGCGCGGCCTTGCGGGCGGAAAGCGCCCTCACAGTACGCTGCTGAGCATCGAGCTTCGCCTTGAGGTCCGTCAGCGCGGGGGGAATCCAGCCCTCCCGCGCCTCCTCGACAACACGGAAATCGTCCGCATCGTTAGGGTTCAGCAGACGCACAGAGCTGGCACGGAATGCCCCGGGAAGCTCCACGTCAAAGACGCCGGGCTCAATGGCGAACACGAAAATCGCGCCTGAAGGGTAGAAATCCACCGTCTGAGCTGTGAGCATGGACGAGGAGGAACTCGCGCCCGCGGCGTTGGTCCAAAGGGTCATAAAGGCAAGCAGAAATACTATCAACAGCTTCATAATTAAACGTCTCCCTCCATCTTTTATAGATAGATATTGGGGCAAGCCCCGTACAATTTTATCATGTGAGCTTTAATCCGGGAGCTTCAGCCTGCGCCCCGCTGGCAGAGGGTTTTTCCCCCGCGGGCTTAAACAGAAACGACAATCGAGTCTCGCCGTAATCCCGCTCAGAGGTCAGCTCCCAGGCCGGGGTAAGAATCAGAGCCTCGCGGACGGAGTGTTCCACCACCAGAACCCCTTCCGGCGCCAGCAGCCCCTCCAGCCCCCTGACCTTCAGAAGCTCCGCCCCCCAGCCCTCGTGATAGGGCGGGTCAGCGAAGATATAATCGAAGGTCCGCCCGCGCTTCGACAGCCAGGCAAGGGCGCGGCGAAGCTCCAGAGACAGCACGATATTTTCCCCGCCCTCGCCGCAGGCTTCCTTCTCAATGGCCTGGGCCCGCGCGCGGAGGGACTCCACCCACACGACAGGCCCCGCCCCCCGCTTCATTGCCTCCAGTCCCATGCGGCCCGTCCCGGCGAAGAGGTCCAGGAAACTGCGGCCCTCCATCGTCCCCAGGATATTGAACAGGGCACTCCGCACACGCCCTGAGGTGGGCCGGACTTCCTTCATGACAAACGCGAGGCCACGTCCCTCAGCGCCCCCCTCACAGAAGGGGTCAGAAAGGCGTTCGCCGTCCTGTCCATCTGAACGAGGCCCCCGCCGTCCCGCTCGGAGAGACGGAGGTAATAACGCTGCTCGAACTCGTCGTCAATCGAGAACACTTCCAGCAGAAGAGCATCCCCCTGGGGGCTGGCATAGCAGCGTCCGAAGGCCCACCGGGCCTCGCCGTTCTGTCCTGATACCCCGTTAAGCGCTTCTGCAAAGCCCTGCGTTGCGGGCCGCTCTGTCCTGATGTGCATGGGCAACGACTCCTTCTGATTCAGCCCCCAGGCATACCGCGCCGGGGTTGAGCTCTCTACGGTTTCCGCTTCGTTCTTAACAAATGTCAGCCGGTAAATCGACTTCCCCTCCGCCAGCCACCTGCGCTCGTACTTCGTCGTCACGGGCCGGAGGGGATTCGTCTCAAAATTTTCAAGCACCAGCGCCGGATGGGCCCCCAGACGGTCCCGCGCCTCCTGGGCGTAGGGTTCATCGTCTGTCACCAGCTCAAAGGTCCCCCCCTGCTTCAGCACCACCGCCAGACTGTCGGCAAAATCCCGCGCCGTAACACGGCGGTGAGCATGGCGGCGTTTGGGCCACGGGCAGGGAAAGTTCATCGTCACCTTGTCCAGCGTGCCCTCCGCGAAGAGCTCCCGCATCATGAGACGGGCATCAGCGCGAATAAGCCGCAGATTATCCAGCCCTCCCGCACGACGGGCGCAGCGCAGCACACACGCGGGCGAAACCTCGACGCCAAACAACATGACCTCCGGGTGGGCCCGCGCATATTTCACCGTATACTCCCCGTTGCCGAACCCAATCTCCAGCTCCATACGCCGGTTCCCCTCAGGGGGAATGGGCAGAGGCACCTCCTGGGGAAGGAGAATCACCCCGTAGCGGGGACAGTTTTCCGTCAGAACGTCCATGTGAAGTCCGGCAGCCCCTCAGCCCTGACCCGCCTCTTCACGTCATCCATGACGCGGGTCAGGGACTCCCGGTCCCGTCCCTCGCAGCGGACCGTGATGACCGGCTGGGTGTTCGACGCGCGGATAAGCCCCCAGCCATCCTTGTAAAGGATGCGTATCCCGTCCAGGGTAATGCCCTCGTGGTCCTTCAGGGCCGCGTCCCGGATGCGGGCCACGACATCAAACTTCTGCGTATCGGGACAGGGAATGCGGACCTCCTCCGTGATGGGATAAAGAGGGATGCTGCTCATGAGCTCGCCCAGCGTTTTGCCCTCGTTCGAGAGGATGCGCAGCAGACGCCCCGCCGCGTAGAACGGATCGTCGAATCCGTAATATTCGTCGGCAAAAAACATATGTCCGGAGTACTCCCCCGCAAAAAGCGCGTTAATCTCCCGCATCTTGGCCTTGATGACTGAGTGGCCGGACTTCCAGTAAAGCGGACGTCCGCCGCACTTCACCACTTCCTCCTCCAGAGCCATGCTGCACTTGGGCTCAATGATGGCCTCGGCCCCGGGATGGGTCTTCAGAATGTCGCGCCAGTAGAGGGCCATGAGCCTGTCCCCGAACACCACCTCGCCATGCTCGTCCGCAACGCCGATCCTGTCCGCGTCGCCGTCGAAGGCAAACCCCACGTCCGCGCCCGTCTCCCGCACTTTTGCGATGAGTGCCTGAAGATTTTCACGCTTCTGCGGGTCGGGATGATGGTTGGGGAAACGCCCGTCCGGTTCCTCGAAGAGCGGGACGCACTCGCAGCCCAGGGACTCGAAGAAGCGCCGCGCCAGGGGGCCCGCCGTGCCGTTGCCGCTGTCGCAGACCACACGGAACTTTCGTTTGAACGGCTGAAACTTCGACGCCAGCATCTCCAGGTACGAGCCGGATAAATCCTGCCGTGTCAAGGTCCCCTTCCCCGTCTCGAAGTCATCCGCCTCGATGAGACGCCGTATAGCCTGCACCTCGTCGCCCCAGAGCGTACCCTTATCCCAGCAGAGCTTCAGTCCGTTCATGTTGGGCGGGTTGTGGCTGCCGGTGATCATCACGCCGCCCTTGAGCTCCAGATGGCGGAGGCTCCAATAGAGCAGAGGAGTCGTCACCTCCCCAATGTCCGCAACATCAATCCCCGCTACGAGAAGTCCGCGCGTGACGGCAGCGCGGATACGTCCTGTCGAGAGGCGGACGTCCCCGCCGAGGGAAGCCCGGCTCACCCCCTTACGCCGCAGCCATGTGCCGTAGGCCCTGCCGATAGCCTCCACCACCCCGTCCGTCAGATCCTGGTCCGCGTCGCCACGTATATCGTACTCCCTGAAAATATCCGCCCCAACTTTCACGCAGCTCATCCCCTACTTTAAGTTTTCGATTATCTTTTCGGCCAGTCCTGCCAACTCTTTCTCATCAGCCACGGGACTTTCCAATGTCAGCACCGCATCCGGGCTGACGGCCACGCTCAGCGCCAGAGGCAGATACGGATACCGCTCCAGCACAGCACGGCAATCCGCTATCTCAAGAACCTGATACTCCGCCCGGGACTTGATAACCCCGTCATAACTTTCCGCCTTTTCCGGCACGCGCAGAGGGCCCGGCCCGCTTCCCTCCATCAGGTTGACCTCGACGGAGCCAGGCCTGTCTGCCTGCGTGTAGATTCGCTGCGTCCACCGCCCCACATCCCCGGATTTTGCGGTCAGCACAAAATCCAGAACATATTCCTCCGTCGAGCGCCACTTCCCCGCCGTCTCCGGCAGAGCCAGAGCGGGAAAGGCGGACGCCAGACAGACAAGGCAAAGGAGCACAGTCCACGCCAGGGTACTGTTCATTTTTTTATTCATCTCACGACCTCACCCTTCCTTTTTGGCCTCTGTTTATTAGTATAATATATTTTATTGGGAAGATTGATGGGGAGGGATAAATTCTGATCGACATCAGGGGGCTGAAGCTCGCCTTTGGGGAGAAGGTCATCTTCAATAACGTGAACTGCCAGATTGCGGATAACGCGCGCCTTGGCATCGTAGGCAGCAATGGGGCTGGAAAGACGACGCTGCTGCGCATCCTGACGGGCGAGGTTGAGCCTGACGATGGGATTATTGAACGGTCGCGCGGCCTCACATTGGGCTATCTGCCTCAGGACCTTGTGGAGCTGGAGCCTGTGCCGGTGATGGACTTCCTCAAAAATCGCGCCGGGGTGGCCGGAGTTGAGGCACGGCTGCGGGAGACGGAGACACGAATGGCCGGGGCAGAGCCGGGTTCGCTGGAGATGAGCGCCCTGCTGGACGAACACGCGCGGCTGGAACGGAGCTTTGAACAGCGGGGGGGCTTTGCCTTCGAGTCCATGGCCCTGAAGGTGCTGCACGGTCTTGGTTTCGCCCGGGATGACGGTGCGAAGAACTGCAGGGACTTCTCCGGCGGCTGGAAAATGCGCATCGCAATGGCGGCACTGCTGCTTTCAGCCCCGGACGTGCTGCTGCTGGACGAGCCGACAAACCATCTTGACACCGAAAGCATGGAGTGGCTGGAGGGCTGGCTGCGGGGGCACCGGGGGGCCGTAGCAGCTGTGTCGCACGATCAGCGTTTTTTGGAGAACACGGCCACGCAGATTGCGGACCTGGAGCGTGGAACCCTGACGCTCTACCCCTGCGGCTACGACCACTATCTTGTTGAGAAGCAGCTGAACCGCGAGCGTCTGGAGAAATCGGCGGAGGAACAGAAACGTCAAATTGAAAAAATTGAGGCGTTTGTCAGCCGCTTCCGCTACAAGGCTACAAAGGCAGCTCAGGTGCAGAGCCGACTGAAACAGCTTGAAAAAATAGAGCCCATCGTTCTGGAAGGCCCGGCGAAGGGCGTGCGCTTCCGCATCCCGGAGGCCCCCGCCAGCGGCTGGGAGGTGCTGAAGGCGTCGGATCTGTCTAAGCACTACGGCGCGCTGGAGGTTTTCAACCAGCTCAGTTTCACCCTCAACCGGGGGGAGAGGACTGCCCTGGTGGGAGTGAACGGCGCGGGGAAGTCCACGCTGCTGCGCCTTCTCAGCGGGACGGAGGAGCCCACGTCCGGCACGGTAAAGCTGGGGCATAATGTGAAGATTGCCTTCTACTCTCAGGAGAGCGCTCAGAACATCAACTACGCCCACACGATATGGGAGGAGGCCCGGGCGGCACCGTCGAAGCTGAACGACGTGGAGCGGCGGGGGCTTCTGGGGGCGTTTCTGTTCTCCGGCGAGGACATTTTCAAGCCCGTGTCCGTCCTGTCCGGCGGGGAGAAGGCGCGGCTGGCACTTTACAAGCTCATGCTGGAGGAGACGAACTTCCTTGTGCTGGACGAGCCCACGAACCACCTGGACCCGGCGACGCGCGACGTGGTGGAACGCGCTCTGCTCCAATATCAGGGGACGCTGCTGATTGTCTCTCACGACCGGCACTTCCTGGATGTCCTGGCAGAACGCGTGCTGGAGCTCCGGCTGGGGAAGCTCTACGATTACCCCGGCAACTACTCGTGGTTTTTGGAGAAGCGCGAAGAGATGCTGGCGCGCCCATCCGAAGAGGGAGCAGGCAGGACGGAAGCCCACGGCGGGAATGGTTTTACGGCCCCCGTCAAAAACGACCGCTCGCGTGAGGGCCGGCGTCAGGCGGCGGAGGAGCGTGAGCGTGTCCTCCGCGCGGCGCGGGAGATCAAAAAAGAACTGGCCCCACTCGAAAAGCGTATTGAAGAGGTGGAGGCCCGTCAGGAGGAAATCAACTCAGCCCTGTGCGTTCCGGATGTTCTGGCTGATTCTGAGCGCGTTCAGGCCCTTATGGTGGAGCGCAGCGCCCTTGAGAAAGAACTTTCCGCAGCTTACCAGACCTGGGAGGATCTGTCGCTGAAGCTGGAAGCCGTGAAGGGGAATCCGCTGACGCGGGGATAGCGTTTCCCTCCTTTTTGAATGAATTTAATTCAGACGTTATTCTGTCCAGACAGTAATCGAGGGATAACCGGATCGTGACCGCGCAATGCTGAAACGGGCGGACAGCGCCCGCGCCACAGGCAGGACGGACTGCGCGTTCACCCACAGAGGGGCCCCCGGCTCCCCAGGGTCCATAACAAAGAGGCCCTCATCCTCCAGCAGACGTCTCAATTCCTCGCGATCCCCGGATGGGGCCTCCGGGAAGTGCCCCGCACTTCCCTTCGACTCAGCCGGCCTGTCCAACGCCGCCCCCCTTTCAGGGGTGCGTGAGCCGGGCAGTCTGGCCGGAAGGTCGATCTGCACCATCAGGCCAAAGGGCGGGATATCCAGCTCCATGCGGAGCGGCAGCTCCTTCTCCCAGAAACGCCCCCAGCCCCTTGCGAGAAGTTCCCGCCACTCCAGGCCCCGGCGGAGGCTCTGAACCAACACAGTCCGCCCCCCCGCCCCAGGCTCAAGTCCCCGCCAGCAGGATTCCCACACCATGCTGAACACCTGAAAGCGCGCGCCATACCCGGCCCTGCGGAGTTCCGCATCCAGGTCCAGCCAGGCCGCCAGTCCCACGTCCAGCCCGTCGCAGAGCGGCAGCGCCCCCCGCGTCCCAAGGATAAGAGAGGGAGAAGCCCCGTCTCCGGGGCGAAATGTCTTGCCCTCATGCAGAAGGACAGGAAAACCGTGAATCAGCCGTCCTGCCATCGAAGCCAGGGCCTCAAGCCCGGGACGCCGACCGGACCAAAGCTCACCATGACAGTCAGGGCAGCGCGACGGCAGATTCTCTCGAGCCCCGCACCGGACACAGCGCAGACTTCGCCCGGCTTCCTCGCTGCGCATTGTCCCCCCACAGCGGGGACAACGGACTGCGTGGCCGCACTCCGCGCAGAAAACCTCCGCGGCCTCCCCCCGGCGGTCAAGGAACCAAAGAACATGCCGCCCCCCTGTCAGTGTTTCCCGCGTCCTCTCCAGCAGAGAGACCGTCAGGGGCAGGGTCCCCTCCACCCCGCGCTCCTCTCCCCTGAGAGAACGGCGCACATCGGCAAAAATCAGTTTTTTTCGTTCAGGCAATATCTCACATGAGGGCTTTGTCCGAAGGAAGGTTCTGGCGGAGGGGATGCGTCCCCCAAGGACAAGCTCCGCGCCTGTCAGGGACGCCCGTTTGCCCGCAAGGCTGCGAGAGGGGACGCGCGGAGGCCTCTGAAAGACGTAAGCCGGGTTGGACTCGTCCTCCACGATGATTCGATCTGCACTCATGGGAGCAAAAACTCCGCCCGGCGGGGCGACGATGATACGTACCTTCCCCGCCCGCGCACCACACCAACTCTCCCAGAGCCTCCTGCCGCCGGTCGAGGGCCAGAGCAGCGCCTCAGAACGAACAGTGGATGGGAGCGACGTGAAAAACTCCCTGGCCGCGCGCGCCTCAGGGAAGAGGAGCAGCGTCCGCCCCCCTTCTTCAAGGCGATCGAGATAGAACGCCCGGCGCTCTCCATCCCAGGGATTAAAACAATGAACTTCATGAAAGGCGGCCGGCTCCGATGTCTCCTCCGGTGCCGGGGGGACGGGCTCACCCCTGAGGAACGGCGGCGGGCACAGGGCCTGAATGGCCTGTCCCAAACCGCAGAGGAAGGTACGTCCCATCCACAGTGCCAGGTCCCACAGTCCGGCATTCAAAGCACAGGTCTCATCCAGAATGTCAATAACCGGGCGAATGGTTTTGAGAGGCTCCGTCTGCGCGGAGCGAAGGACGAAGCCAACGCGCACGCTCCTCCCCACCGGGACCCGCACGCGCACTCCAGGGGGCGGGGTGCTGTCCGTCCCGTAGGTCAGCGCGTTCCACCATGGCCCCGGGACGATAACGTCAACGAGGGGCATGCGGCCCTCAATGCATAGGAGGGAACAGGCCCTGCCCCGCCAGGGCCCCCCACGCGGCGCGGGCCACATCCTCCTTCAGACCGGAGAAACTTTTGTCCTCTCCGTTTCGGCAGATGAGGCGCAGGGTGTTGGTCTCCGAGGCGAAACCGCAGCCTGGCGCAAGGACATCGTTGACCAGAATGGCATCCAGTCCCTTGCTCTCCAGTTTGGCCCGCGCGTTGCGCAGCAGGTCATCCGTTTCAGCGGCAAAACCAATCAAGATCTGGTCCGGGCGCTTGGAGCTCCCAACCTCCGCAGCGATGTCAGGATTCTGAGTCAGTTCGATGGAAAGTTCCTCCCGCCCCTCGCGCTTCACCTTACGCTCCGCCCGCTGCTTTGCCCGGTAGTCTCCGACAGCAGCAGCCTTGACGATGACATGAGCCCAGGGAAGGGACGCCGTCACTGCGTCCCGCATCTCCAGAGCCGAGACAACAGGGAGGACCTCAAATCCATGAAGGGGACAGGGCGCCTCAATGGGTCCCAGGACAACCCGGACCTCCGCTCCCCGCCGCCAGGCCTCACGGGCCATCGCCAGGCCCATCCGGCCCGTGCTGGGATTGGAGATAAAACGCACAGGATCCAGATACTCGCGGGTTGGCCCGGCCGTGACGAGGACGTGCAATCCCTCCATGTCCTTCGGCGTCAGAGCGCGAAAGACCTCCTCCGCAATCTCCTCCGGCTCAGGCATGCGGCCCCTGCCTTCTTCTCCGCAGGCCAGCGCTCCCACGGCGGGCTCCACCACCCTCACGCCCCGTCCGGCCAGAACCCTCAGGTTCTCCTGCGTCGCGGGGTGCTCAAGCATGTGGACATTCATAGCGGGAAAAACCATCACCGGCGCGCGCGCCGCAAGGAGTGCGGCGCCAATCAGGCCCTGAGCCAGGCCCTGGGCCAGGACGGCAGCGGTATTAGCCGTACAGGGGGCGACAACGACAGCCTCCGCCCACTCCGCCAGGCGGATATGGGGTATCCCAAAGCCGCGCTCGTCCGACAGCAGATCCTCCTCCCGCCAGGCGCGGCGGCCCGACAGCGTGGAGAGCGTGAGGGGCGTCACAAATTTTTCTGCGGCGCGCGTGAGGATTATCTCGACCTCGCAGCCCGCTTTCACGAGGCAACGCACCAGCTCCGGCGTTTTGTAGGCGGCGATGCCGCCCGTCACGCAGAGCAGGACCCGCCGTCCCTTAAAGGGAGCCGACGTTGACCGGGACAAGGGGGCTACTCTGTCTCACTTTGAGACAACATCAGGGAGTCGCCCGGAGCCGGGATCCCCCGCCCCAGGTCGGATTCCTTCAGCGCGATGGAGAGGTAACGCTCATTGACGTCGTGCTCAAGCACCGTCTTGTGTTCTCCCAGCCAGCGCGCCCGCGCTGCAATCCTTGCCGTAATCTCGTACTTATTGTCCGTCCCGCACTTCCGGGACAGCGCCTCAAGGTCATAAAACTTCATTCTTCCACCCCATGCTTAATTTCGATAATCCAGAATAATCTTCCTCAGGGCCGAGGCCGCCTCATCCAGGTCGCCGTTCACGACGACGTGGTCGTATTCCCCTGCCCGCCGGAGTTCCGCGGCCGCGTTTTTCAACCGGAGCCGGAGCTTCGCATCATCCTCCGTTCCCCGCTCACGGAGGCGGTGTTCCAGTTCCTCAAGGGAGGGAGGAGAGACAAAAACAGACACCGCTCCCGGGACCCGGCGGCGAACCTGAAGGGCGCCCTGCACATCAATCTCCAGCAGAACGTCACGCCCCGCACTCAGCTCGCGCTCCACATCCTCGCGAAGCGTGCCGTAACAGGCATCATGGACATGAGCGTACTCCAGAAATGCCCCCTGTTTCACCCGCTCCTCAAAGTCCTCGCTGGAAATAAAGCGGTAATCCACACCATCCTGTTCCTCCGGCCTGGGACGGCGCGTCGTGCAGGAGATGGAATAGACCAGGTCCTTAATGTCATTCAGAGCGCGCTTGCGAAGCGTTCCCTTGCCCACGCCGCTGGGCCCCGACAGGATGAACAGCCGTCCCCGTCCCATCGCGTCTCACTCCACGTTCTGTATCTGTTCGCGGATGCGCTCAAGGCAGGACTTGGCCTCGACAACTCCCCAGCGGAAGTCCGCGTCCCCCACCTTGGAGCCCATCGTGTTGACCTCACGGTTCATCTCCTGAATCAGGAAATCAAGACGGCGGCCGGCCAAGTCCTTTCCTCTGGCCTCTGTGCCCTCCATCGTCTGGCGGAAGCGCTCAATGTGTGCCGCCAGACGGGCCAGTTCCTCGGAGACGTCCCATTTGTCAGCCATGAGCGAGACCTCCTGCGCAATCCGCGCCTCGTCAAGCTCAAGCTTATAATGCTCCATGACCTTCTCAATCCGTGCCCGAAGCGCCTCCAGCGCCTCGGCGGAGGACGTCCTCCAACGCGCTTCAAGGGTTGAAACGATACCCGCGAAGGCATTCAGGTCGGCCTCAATGACGGTCTTCAGCTTCTCCCCCTCGGCCCGTTTCATCTCCATGAGGGACTCCAGCGCAGCATTCAGGAGCTCGTCCCACACCTGGGGCTCATCCTTCGTCAGCTCAAGAGCCCGGTTTGCCTCACAGATGCCCGGAAGCGAAAGGAAAGAAGACAGAGAAGGCGTCTCCACCCCTTCCTGAACGGCCAGCTCACGCACACGCCGGAAGAGAAGGAGCAGCCCCTCTTCATCCAGAGTGGGGGTTCGGGCCCCGGGGTTCCAGGCTATCTCCGCAGAGAGACGAACCTTGCCCCGGTTCAGCGCCCCCCGCAGCAGGGAAATCAAATAGCTCTCCAGCGAGGAGAGCTCCCTCGGCAGACGCGCTGAAAAATCCTGATAGCGGTGGTTCACAGAGGTCAGTTCAAAAGTAACCGTCCCCCACGGAAATTCGCGCATTGCCCGGCCGAAACCCGTCATGCTCAGAAACATTCTTATTTTGTCCTCCGTCTATTCTGAAGCTGTTTTACAGCCCCTTGGCTCAGAGCCCCCTGAGTCAAGGGCCTTCATAGCCTCCGTCAGGCTCTCCATGATGATCTCCCGCCCCTTACGGCTCTTGTAGACCTCCTCGGGAAAGCGCAGGGGCTTGCCGAACGTTATAGAAATCTTGCTGGGCCAAACGAAATGCGCGCCGGGGGGCATGGCCTTGAAGGAGCCGCGGATGAACACAGGCAGAATGGGCGCCTGCTCATGGGAGGCAAGAAGGGCCACACCGGCCTCCAGAGGCTGGAGTTTCCCATCTGGAGAACGCCCTCCCTCCGGGAAGATCAGGACATCATTCCCTTCCTGATAGAGCTTCATAAATCCCTTCAGAGCTCCCGCGGCAGAGGCGCTGCTTGACCGGGAGACAGGGACCGCCCCCAAAGCGCGGATGGAGGTTCCCAGGAACCATGACCGGAAGAGCTCTTCCTTAGCGAAATAGCGCAGACGCCTTGGAAAGAAGCACCCCACCACCAGGGGATCAAGGTTGCTGCAGTGATTGCAGGCGACAATCATCCGATCCCCGGACAGAGGCTCCTCCCAGCGTGTGGAACAGCGGTTCCACAGCATCAGAAGCAGGCGAAAAAAATTACGGACGATTGCGTAGAACACGCGATTCTGTTTCATGCGGAGATTTCCCCCTTCGCCAGGGCATCCCGGACGCGGCTCAGAAGGCACTCCACGACCTCATCCTCGGTCATGTCCGACGTGTCAATCCGGACAGCTCCCTCCGGCTGGACGAGGGGCGACACCTCACGGCTGCTGTCGGCGATGTCCCGTTCCCTGATTGCGGCCAGGACCTCCTCGTAGGAGACTGGCTCCCCCCTGCGCTCACGTTCAAGGCAACGGCGCCGTGCCCGGGCCTCCGGGGTCGCGGTCAAAAAAAATTTCAGGGGGGCTTTGGGGAACACCACGCTCCCCTCGTCCCGCCCCTCTACCACCAGGGATCCGTATTGCTCCTGATCCCGCTGCAGCCCCAGAAGGGCCCGGCGGACAGAGGGCAGGGCAGAATAGACGGAGGACAGTTTGTCGGCACGCGGCGTTCGTATCTCACGGCTCACATCCACACCATTGGCCAGGACAGCACCGCCCCTCAGCTCAATGCGGATACCGGGCAGAGCCTGAGTAAGGGACTCCGACTCCTCAGGACGAACCCCCTCCTCAGCAAGGACAAGGGCGATCGCCCTGTAGATCGCCCCCGTGTCAAGATAATGGATTCCCAATAGCTGAGCCAGACGTTTTGCAACAGAGCTCTTTCCTGCTCCGGCAGGCCCGTCAATCGTCAGAACGTAGGCCAAGAGAATGCCTCCTATTTAGAATCTTCCATCCCAGACATTTCCAGGGAGATCTTCCCCGCAAAGTCCACCAGATCTCCCATCAGTTCCTCAATGTTGCCAATCCCCAGGCGTTCAAGCGGCTCCGGGAACATATAGTTCTGAAGCCCATCGACCCCAAGACCGATGCCCAGCATCAGGCAGACGGAATTGGCGACACTGACAACGTCCAGTATCGGCTGGTACTCTGCCTTGTCCGCCGGCAGTTCGTTGGGCTTGTGGTGGTAGGCCACCACCGTTTGATAGGACTCCGGCAGATCCCACTTCTCCGTCAGGATCGCCCCCACCATCGCGTGGTCAAACCCAAGGACCTTGAGTTCCGCATCGATAAAGGGGATTTGCTCCTCCTCCACCATTTTGACGATGATTCCGTAGCCGAACCGAACGTAGTCGTTCAGGATAATCTTTCCAATGTCGTGAAGCAGCCCGCCAACATAGGCATCCTCTGAAGAGACGTTGGGCGTCTTCTTTGCGATATAGCGGGCAGCGTAGGCCACCATCAGGGAGTGACGCCAGAGCTCCCCTCTGTCGAGGGCGTAGCCGGAGAGCCCCTTGTCCATGGCGGAATAAACCTGAGCAGCCAGGACGATATTGCTCACACTCTTATATCCCAGAAGGGCAATTGCCTCGGAGATGTTGGAGATATTGCGCGTCATGCCATAGGCAGCCGAGTTAGCCAGCTTCAGGACGCGCAGAACAAGGCCCTCATCCCTCGACAGGCTCTTGGAGACGTCCGACACGCTGCTGGTGGGGTCGTTCAGCTTGCGCATCGTCTCCAGGACAAACTGAGGAAAGGACTTGACATCCTTCAGTTTACTGAGGATCCGAGTCTTTATCAGTTCTCTCGAGTGCTCATCGATTCCACTCATGCCCCATCCTCCTTAATTACGTCCATCCCCCATACAGGTGGTTTAGACTTCTCCTCCGTTGACTATTTTAGTAGAGAGTTCGGAAAAAGACAAATCCATAAATTCTCCCGGACGAAGTTTAGTCAAAGTCAGTTTCCCAATACGCCGCCGAATCAGCCTCTGCACGGAAAAGCCTGCCCGGTTCGCCATGACGCGAACCTCCCGCTTCAGCCCTTCTCCGATGACAATGGAGACCCATCGGCCCTGCGGCGCCCGCTCCAAAACGGTCAGGGAAAGAGGCGCCACATGACGGCTTTCGCCGGGATGCCCGCCGTCCTCCAGCTCAAAATCGAAACCGGCCCGCCACCGTTCAAGCTGGCGCTCGTTAATCTCAATATTCAGCAGAGCCTCGTACTCCTTATGAACCCCTTTTGAGGGGTGGAGAATGCTCTGAGCGAACGCACCGTCATTCGTGAGGAGAAGGAGCCCTTCGCTCTCACGATCCAGCCGCCCCGCCGGATAGACGCGGAGAGCCCGCACATCCGCCGGCAGAAGATCCACCACCACAGGGTCATAATTGTCACTCACTGCACAAACCACTCCGGCAGGCTTGTTCATCACCAGGTACACCAGACGGGAGGGTTTCAGCTTCTGTCCGTCACACAGCACCTCATCCTCCGCCCCAACAGCGAAGAACGGAGCAAGAATAATCTTTCCGTTGACCTGCACCCTCCCCGCCCGGACGAGCTCGTCCGCTTTACGCCGCGAAGCCACGCCGCACGAGGCCACGTAGGCATTGAGCCTCATCGGAAATCTTACAGCTCCTCTCTGGCCAGACGGCCGAGCTTACGCACCCCCCCAAGGGAGGGCGGCGTTCGGCCGGTCGGCTATGTCGTAGGGAAGCGTGGGGCGCTTCCCGGGGGCCCAGCATATCCCTGGCGAAACACCCGGTCTTTTCCCTGCCGCCATGTTGCACTCTATGTCTATTATATTACAATCGCCGGGATACTGAGTGCCCCCCATAAACGGCAACAGATTCTCCGGCAAGGCCCTCAATAACGATTTCTCATGATGGACAATGGGGGCACAAAAGAGCTGTTATCCCCTGATGTCCTGTGTACTACAAAATCTGTCTGAGTTTCCTTTTCAGGAGAAACAGGATGACCCCGGCGAACTCCGGATAGATTTCCTGGCTCTCTATGGCTTTTATTCGCCTTTCAATATAAGCCCGGCTGAGGTCCCTGCCCTGACGCCTCATTTTTTCAGCATACGACCTGTACGCCTCCCGTCTTCCGCGAAGGAGCCCTGTCGATGTGTCGAGGCCATCCCTCCCATTGAGGTGGAGGATTTCGTTGATATCCCTTTCGAGCGCCTCGTCCTTTGGGTGCGTGTATATCCTGCCGTCCTCGCTGTATCGGATTTTGTCCATGTGGCTTTTGTCGTATGGGCTTATTGTAAGCTCCCGATTCCCTTTTGCCGCATCACAGCATAAGATATGGCGGCCATCCACCCAGTCCGCTCTGTCTATTGTTCTGCCCCCGTCACAGGTTCCAAGCATATTCTCATAATCCAGAGCGCCGTCCGGATTCTTATCTATGGGCTCGTAATGTTCTATCGTTGTGTTATCCTCACTGATGCGCCTCATACAGTACCCGCAAAGCCCATGTTGTTCTCTGAGAAGGCACTTCCGGATCAGGGACTTGTCCAGATAGTCAAAGGCTTTCCGCCCAAATGAGGAGCTGTGCCTGTCCAGAAGGTCCTTATGCTCAGTTTTAATCCGGCTGATGTCATTGATGACCCTTCCTGAAGGCTGAGATTTTTTGATGTACAGCATGGCTACTCATCCACAATCCACTTGTTGACTTCCAGAAAATCCCGCATTCTCTTTACCGCGGACGAGTCCTTCCCCAGTTTAACCTCCGCCGCCCGGACTATGCCCTCGGCCCGGGGCAGATCGTTCTCGTCAAGTGCCTGTTCAATCTCACGCCGCCATTTCATGACCTCCTGCGGCATATCCATGCTGCTCTGTGCCAGTTCCAGAACGTCGCCGATGTTATAGCCGTAGGCGTCCGGAAGTTCCTTAACCGTGCCGGAACCCTCCATGAGAATCAGTTTTGCGTCCTCCGCCGAGGAGATGACAATGGGCGAGTGCGTGGCGATGATGAACTGGACGCCGGGGAATGTCGCCCGCAGCGCCCCGAGAATCTTCCACTGCCAGCGGGGGTGAAGGTGCAGATCTATTTCGTCTATCAGCACAACTCCCTCCAAAGAGCTCAGGTTATCCAGACGGGGATTCAGCAGAGCCGTCCGGTAGGCCAGTTCCATGATGAGACACAGAACACTCTGATACCCCGCGCTGAGGTTGTGGATAAAGTAGCTGTTTCCGCCCTCGGAGTACACGAGGCGGTTCAGCGCGGGTGAAAAGTCGACCTGCACAGCGTCTGCGCTCTCCGTGAGCTCCGTTATGAACCTTGACGCGATCCTCTTGAACAGCCCATACTCCACGGGCTCATGCTTCAGCTTGTACCCGATGTAATCCATCCGGGCGCACCAGTTCTGCACGCTTTCAAAAAAAGGCTTTCCGCTCAGGCAGTTATGATAGCCCTGCCGGCGTTCAATCTGGCCGTCCGGCTGCATCGCTTCATCGAATGGAATCAGGCTCCGCTCATCGTTTTGATAACTGATCAGCGGCAGGGTGGCGCTGTTGTCGTTGAACATTTCCTGCATTTTATCCCATTCGGCCTTACCCGATGGAATATCGACATGAGGAACGCTCACCTCGTTGTCCTTTCTGCAGGAATAATGCCAGGAACCGCCGCGAAATTCAAATTCACCCTCGACGATTGTCGGCGTATAATATTCCACGCTCGTCGTCGCGTCACCGGCGGGATGGACTGCGGCGCGGACATCCTCCTTGTCCATGTGGAAAAAAGGCTCCCCGTTCCCTGTCAGCAAATGAGCAAGCGCCACGCTGAGCCCACTCAGCAGCGACGACTTTCCCGCGGCGTTGTCGCCTATGATGAGATTGACCCCGGGGCCGAAGTCCACGGTCAGGTCCTCCATGCCGCGGTAATTCAAAAGATGGATGTTCTTAATCCGCATTTTGATTCCTCCTCACAGTCTGCTCCGTTCCTTTTCCAGGCCGTGGTGCGATGCGTCAGAAGATAGTCTGCGCCTTCCCAGCCGGCGGCGCCCAACGCCGGGTTGATATGTTTCGTCCTCACGTCCTTCTGGTCCATCCTTCGCTCTCCGTAATAATATCCGTCGTCTTTCTATACTATTATTATAATGGATAGATAAAAGACCGGCCCTGTTCAGGACCGGTCTTTTAATCGGCTTTGAGTCTGGCGGCGTTCGTCTTTGATTCGTCAGGAGCGGAGCTGTGCCCCGCAGTCATAGACAAAGGCCGGCGGAATGTTGAGGGGGACAAACTTCGTCCGAATGTCGGAAAAACGTGCGGCCAGCCTGGACTTCATGATTGAGGAGTACTGATAGGCAACAAAACGTCCGTCCGGCTTCAGCGCATTCTGGACGGCGTTCAGGATGTTCTCGGAGACCTCCTGCGGCAGCACTGTGAATGGCAGACTGGAGATCACGAAGTCCAGGGTCTCGATGCCCTCGTCCTTCATGATGGCGGTGAGCTCCTGTGCGTCGCCGTAGAGCCGCAGGCCCGGGTGGGTGGGATGTTCCGCGCGGATCAGGGCCTGGAGCGCGGGATCCACCTCGAAGACCAAAATCTTGGCATCCGGGTGGGCGCGTTTCACAATCTCGCGGGTAAAGACCCCTGTCCCCGCCCCAAGCTCGGCCACGCTGCGCGCGTTGACCCAGTCCACACGGTCCAGCATTGCGCGGGTCAGAAAACGTGAGCTGGGAGCGACGCTGCCCACCTGTCGCGGGGCTCCAAAAAAGCGCCGCAGGAACACCATGTCCTGCCCAAGGTGGGATTTCTGCCCTTTATTTGTTATTTTTCTTCCTTTCATGCCATGCCTCCGCTGTTTTTTTCGCCAAAGTGTGCGATAATTTCTATATTATTATAGCGTATTCGAGATTATGGGAAGAATGGAGTGTGAGCGCCACGAAGGATGAAAAAAAACGCCTGGTTGTACTGACCGGGGCGGGAATGAGCGCAGAGAGCGGGTTCAGTACCTTCCGCGACGCCGGAGGGCTCTGGGAGAACTACAACGTGGATGACGTTGCAAGTATCGACGGGTGGTACCGAAACCCCCGTCTGATGGTCGACTTTTACAATGGCCTGCGCACTCAGCTTGAAAAAGCGGAGCCCAATGAGGGGCACTATATCTTAGCGAAGCTGGAGGATTTCTTCGAAGTGAGGATTGTTACGCAGAATGTGGACGACCTCCACGAGAGGGCCGGAAGCACAAATGTCCTGCACCTCCATGGCGAGTTGACAAAGGCCCGAAGCGTAAACGACGAGAACAAAATATACGACATCGGCTACCGGCGGATGGAGTATGGCGAAAGGGGAGAGGACGGGGCCCTGCTGCGCCCTCACATCGTCTGGTTTGGCGAAGCCGTCCCCATGATCTCCGAGGCTTCCCGGTGGGTGAGGTCCGCGGACATCTTCGCCGTTGTGGGCACATCTCTGAACGTGTATCCCGCTGCGGGTTTGGTTCATGATCTGCGCGGCAGCACCCGCGCTTTCCTGATTGACCCCAAAGAGGTATCTGTGCCCTCCAGTCTGCACTTCACCGTCTTCCACGAGGGGGCCTCGAAGGGCCTTGCCCTTATGCGGGATGCCCTGCTGTCCCGATGATGCGAAAGATTTAGGAGGTTTTATTAATGCCAAAATCTGGTCCCGTTAAAATTCCCAGCATCGCCCAGATGCAGAGCACTATTGATAAAATGCAGGATATCCGGGGGACGGTCCTCTTTCCCCGCTGGAGAGAAGTTCCTGTGGTCCAGAAGGCCGTCACCAAGCTTAAGGGGCTGGCAAAAAAACGTGCCCCGCTCCTCACGTCCAAGAACACGGATGACCGCGTCCAGGCCAAGAAGATATGGTCTGACATGTCAAGCTGCTACTGGGATGTGCTTTTCGCCCTCCTGGAGGCCCAGATTGATCCTCAGGCGAGCCATTCCCCTACAAGTCTCGCCTTTGACAAGACGGAACGGCTTTTCATCGATTTTGGCATCCTCGCCGACTGGACACTGCCCTTCTACAGGGACCTTGACATGAGTACGCTCATGAGCTCCCGGAGCGATGGGGGAATCTTTCCATATCTCTCATTCTCGGATTATATTGCGGAGACCTGGGCAATGCTCATGGAAACCCCCGGCCCGGTTCCCCTGGCGGGGCCTGAGGCCTCGGAGCGTGAAATGATCCTCCAGGGTCAGCTTGAGAGGGCTCAGTACCAGCGCGCTGCCCTGCTTAAGAAGATTTGGGAGGAATTTCTGCCCGACACCCCTCTGGATCTGCGGAAGCTGTCGGGGGACATGGACAACTGCCTGCTCTCGGCGATGAAGGTTTTCACGCGCGTGCCGGAATACCGTGAGGCGGAGGAGTCCGTCCGGCATCAGATCCGCCAGGAACGGGTCATTTATTATGAGGCGGAAGAAGCTGTACTCCTCATGATCTCCTCGGCTCAGAAGAATGGGGTTCTGCCGCCGGAGTACGCGGAGCGCTTTATCGATATCCAGGAAAATACAAAGGTCCTGGCCAAGAAGCTCCTCTACAGCCGGAATGACGAGAAGAAGATCAAACGGCGCGCAAAGAAGCTTGCCGAATCCTGCACTGACTTTTCGACTCAAATGCGGTGGCACGAGCTGCGCTCCCTGTTGGTTAAAAAGAAGGAATATCTTACTGTCCCTGCCAAGCATGCGCGCTGTGACGAGTCGCCTTTCTGCCCCACGGATGCCCCCCCCATTGACTTCAGGGCGTCCGCTGCGGAGCTTGAGTCCATGAGCGCGATGGACATAGATATGTTCAATGTGCCGCGCGTCCGTATGTACGGCATTCCCCGGGTCATCTTCGTGCCCGGTCAGGGGCTGGGAACTTACGACTGGTCAGACAACAGCCTGCTTATCCCTGTTTTCCCTTCGGGAGGAGCGAGCAAATCTCTCAGCTATGCGCTCGCGGCGTACCGCTGGGACAGCGATGAGGACCGTCATCTGAAGAACCCATACGAACAGATAAAGGAGAACAGGAAGAAGAACCTGATTGCCATGGCTGACTCATTCTACAAGGACTACTTCCTGTGGATGACAAAGGAGAAAAAGGGTTACCGTGTCCTGTCGAGCGAGACGTCCAAGACTTTCAGACAGATGCTGGCGCCCCGTTCAAGCGACGATTAGCGGGAAACAGGTTAAAAAAGGAGGGTGGACAGGATGACGTGATGTAGTTCAGGCTTTTTGCCTGCGCCCGCCAGGGTGTGCGGCTTTTCTGCGCTTTCTGTGACATCCTTCCGCCCCGGAGCGGAGGGAGGTAAGTTTTTTATTGTATAATCTGGAGGTTATTTTATGGATAAGGTCTTGACTTCACGCCACGGTCCCTGGATTGCCGGCGGGATTATCGGTCTCATCGCCGTTGCGCTGGCTCATTTTGGCAACCCCGGCAACATGGGGTTCTGCGTGGCCTGTTTCACCCGCGACATCGCGGGGGCCCTGGGGCTTCACCGCGCCGGGGTTGTTCAGTATATCCGGCCGGAGATTCCCGGCTTCATCCTGGGTTCTTTCCTTTCCGCGCTCCTGTTCCGCGAATACTCACCCCGCGGCGGTTCATCCCCTGCGGTGCGCTTTGGCCTGGGCATTTTTGCCATGCTGGGCGCGCTGGTCTTCCTGGGCTGCCCCTGGCGGGCTTACCTGCGTGTAGCGGGCGGTGACTGGAATGCCCTTTACGGTGTCGCGGGACTGGCCGTTGGCGTTCTGATCGGCATCGGGTTCCTGTGGCACGGCTTCAGCCTCGGCGCGGCCGAGAACAATCCCAAGGCGGCGGGCCTCATCATGCCGCTCATCGCCGTTGCGCTTTTGGCCTTCCTGTTCCTGGCGCCCACCTTTGGCGAGGCGGGCAAGGCCCCCATCTTCTTTTCCACCTCCGGCCCCGGCTCCAAGCACGCGCCCATCTTTATGGCCCTGGGGGCAGGGCTCATCGTTGGATGGCTTGCGCAGCGCAGCCGCTTCTGCACTGTCGGCGCCCTGCGCGACCTCTTCATGATGGGCGACGCCCACCTGTTTAAGGGCATTGTGGCCTTCACCGTTGTGGCCTTCGCCGCCAATTACGCCCTCGGGTACTTCCACCCCGGCTTCGTCATCACCCCTGCCGCAGAGGGCGTCAAGGCCGTTCCCCAGCCTGTAGCGCACACAGACCAGCTCTGGAACTTCCTGGGCATGGTCCTTTCCGGTCTGGCCTTCACCCTGGCGGGCGGCTGCCCCGGCCGTCAGCTCATCATGGCCGGCGAGGGCGACAGCGACGCGGGCATCTTCGTCCTTGGGATGCTGGTGGGTGCCGCTGTGGCGCATAACTTCGCCGCTGCCTCCAGCGGGGCGGGCATTGGCCCTATGGGCGCACATGTGACGGTCATTGGTCTGGTATTCTGTCTGGCGGTCGGGTTCCTCTTCCGGCCCAGCAATAGTTAAGGGAGGTCCTGTCATGAGCGATACGATTACGGTCAATGCTTCCGGGCTTTCCTGCCCGCAGCCAGTGATTGAAACAAAAAAGGCCCTCTCCGGCCTGAGTTCCGGGCGGGTCGAGGTGCTGGTGGACACGGCCACGTCCCGGAATAACGTCTCCCGCTTCGGCGAGAACAAGGGCTGGCGTGTCACAACAGAGGAGCGCGAGGGCGGGTACAAAGTAATCCTGGAGAAATAACCGCGCACACCTGTGGACACTTAAAAGGCACCGGCTTCGCGGCCGGTGCCTTTTTTAATAATATGAATTGCCTTAACAGCAATATCTCTTTTCTGAAATTTCTAAACGTCCCCGCTTCCCCCTTCAGGCGGACTCCTTTATGCATTTCACTACGTTATGTCATGGGGACAGTTTAAAAATATGTCCTCCGGGCTCTTCTGATGCTGGCGTTTTTTACTTTATGGGAATAAGTCCTTGTTGGCAAAAACGGGATGTTCGTGTATAATACCCCTCGTGTTCTTCCTGCGGAGACGTGGCCGAGTGGTCGAAGGCGGGCGCTTGGAGAGCGTCTGAGCAGCAATGCTCCTAGAGTTCGAATCTCTACGTCTCCGCCATTTTGGGGAATTCGATGCAGCCGCCTTTGAGGGCGGTTTTTTTTGTAACGAAAGCTCTGTTCCTGGAAAGGGGGGATAGCGATGAAAAAGATTCTGCACGTGGAGGGCATGATGTGCCCCAACTGCGCAAAGCACGTCAAAGAGGCGCTGGAAAAGCTATCCGGCGTGACGGCAGTGGATGTCCAGCTTGCGGCAAAGACGGCAGCGGTAACGCTCTCCTCTGACGTGGCGGACGGTGTTCTGACCCAGGCGGTGGTGGACGAAGGCTACAAGGTGCTCTCCGTTGAGGCGGCATAACCATTTGACGCCAGGGAGAGAAAATGGTAAGATATCCAGCGTTGTTCGGGGCGTAGCGCAGCCTGGCTAGCGCGCTTGGATCGGGACCAAGAGGTCGGAGGTTCGAATCCTCTCGCCCCGACCATTAAGAAAAGTGAGGAGGCCAAAGGCGGCCTCCTTTTTTTTATCTGGCCTTTTGGAGGTGTGCGTATGTTCGTCTTTCAAGGAAATAACGTGCTGATTCGTAACGGGCTTCTGGATTGCGAAGAGGTTCCGGTGGGGGCCGTCCTCTGTTCGAGGGACTTCCCTGAAATCTGGCAGGCTCTGCCATCCTGGTGCGAGTTAAAGGAGGACTACGCCCCAGGCAAGGGAGAGGAATTCATCGGTCTGCGCCAGGTGTGGCACCGCTACGGCGAGACGGTCTTTGCCCAGGTGGGCGGGGCGTGGCAGTTCGCCAACTGGTGGTGGAACGTCCGGCTTTGCTCCTTCTGCGGTGAGAAACTGGTTCCCAGCGAGACGGACCATGGACGGCGCTGCCCAAAGTGCGGGCGGATTTTCTATACACCGATTTCTCCGGCGGTCATCGTTGCCATTGAACGCGACTTTGATGGGGAGAGGAAACTGCTTCTTGCCCACAACACGGGGATGCCTCAGGGACGTTTTAGCATCCTGGCCGGGTTCGTGGAGCCCGGAGAGACCCTTGAAGAGGCAGTGGCCCGCGAGGTGCGGGAGGAGGTCTCAATAGAAGTTCAGGATATCCGCTACTTTAAGAGCCAGCCCTGGCCATTCCCCCACTCCCTGATGCTGGGCTTCACGGCCCGGTGGAAATCGGGAGAACTGAAGCCTGATGGCGTAGAAATTGGGGAGGCCGGTTGGTTTGCCCCCCAAAGCCTCCCTCAAAATATTCCGGACGCTGCCAGCATCTCCCGCCGTTTAATTGACCACTTTGCTGCCTCACCGCTGAGCCAGAAAGCCTGACCCCCCAGGGGGCACCGGCGGCATTACTGTCGATTACCTTACTTCCTCAGGCCCGCACCGATATTGCGCAGCATATTCTTTCGCTCAACGCTGGACTGCGGGCCACGGTCCGTAACCCCGCTGGACCAATACCGATGCGCACTCATCGACATTTCATTCAGCCAATCATTGAGCCCAAAGGCATCAATCACAAACGACACCCCCAGAACCAGCCACACAAGGAGCGCCATGATGCCTATGAGCTTAAAGCTGATGAGCAGAGTCCGGTCCGTCGCCCGCTCCAGACGTTTGACCTCTTCCTCTGCCTCTTTCCTCTCCGCACTGCCAAGGGGATCCGCCTTATGCTCTTGCCTGAGCGAAAAAATCCTCCAGATACCCGCCCCGCTGCGTGCCCATTGGAAAAGACCCAAAAGGAAAATTGAGAGGATAACAAAACTCAAGCCCAGCCACATGGCTATCTTTCCCCAAACACGTGGCGCACAAACTGCACGGCGCCGCGCGCATCCTCGTCCAGTTTTTCCTCAGTGGCGTTCGGCACCAGGTCGCGCCAAACTTTTATCTCTTTGCCGATAGTCCCGCCGGAAAGCACAAAGGGCTCCATCACAGCGGCACCCTGATAGCCGATGTCCCGAAGGGCCTGGCCGATTTCCGCCCAGGGAAGCGTCCCCTTGCCGGGCACACGCCGGTTCTGCTCACCCAGGTGCAGATGGCACAGATCCTTGCCGGCGTAACGTATAGCAGCGGCCATATTATCTTCCTCAATGTTCATGTGAAACGTGTCCAGCATAATCTTGACGTTGGGGCTGCCCACCGCATCGATGTACTTCTTGCACTCCATGCAGGTGTTGATCATGTAGCCCTCAAAACGGTTCAGAACCTCCATGCCCAGCACGACGCCGCAGTCCTCTGCGGTCTTGCCAAGGATGCGCATATTCTTGATGGAACGCTCCAGGTCGCCTTCCTTGTCCATGGGCAAAGTGGGATCAAGGGGCCAGTAGGTGTAGAGCCCGCCGCCCAAGATGTGGATATCCATCTTCATGAGGCGGGGAAGAAGCTTCTGGAAGAAGTCCATCGCGCATGATACGATGGCCGGGTCCCTGGAGCAGATGTTGTCATTCTTGGTGGGGCCGTAACCAGCGGTCAGGGTAATGCCGTTGTCATCGGCCCGCTGTTTCAGCTCAAGAAGCTGCGCATCCGTGGTGTACTTCTCCATCAGCGCCGCGCAGGAAATCTCCAGTACATCGAACCCCAGCTTCTTCACCTTGGGAATGTAGTATTCGTAGTCCGATGTCCATTCGTGCGTCCAATAGGGCGCGTAAATGCCATATTTCATCGATTCGTACCTCCTTTTAAAAAGGTAATCTTAATCTGTTTATCCTATTTTAGCACAGGACGGGGCTCTCTTACGCCTTCATTCATTGAGCTTTCAGCTTCTCCTTCGCACGGTCCCAAAGCGTGTCCAGCTCATCCAGCGAACGGCCGGACAGCGGCTTGCCCCCCCGCCGCTCTTCCTCCGCGGCCATCTGTTCCATGAGCTGGAAGCGTGCCTTGAACTTCCCGCAGACACGCGACAGCGCCGCGTCCGGGTCAATTTTAAAATATCGCGCCAGGTTCACCGCCATGAACAGCACGTCGCCCAGTTCTTCCTCCATGTTATGGGCGTCACCCCGCCCGGCGGCCTCTTTGAACTCTCCAATTTCCTCGTCCAGTTTGTCAAACAGCGGAGCGGCGTCGCCCTTTGGCCAGTCAAAGCCTACGTGCGCGGCCTTGCCCTGAAGCCGGTTAGCCTTCAGCAGCGGCGGCAGTCCGTCCGGGACACCGGCTAAAATGGAAAGGTCCTCCTGCTTCTCGCGCCGTTCCTCTAACTTGATACGTTCCCAGTTGCGGAGGACCTCCTCACTGTCTCGCGCGTCCGCTGTGCCAAAGACATGGGGATGGCGGCGAATGAGCTTGTCGCAAATTCCCCTCACCACGTCTTTCATCCCAAAGGCCCCCTGTTCGCGGGCCAGAGACGCCACGAACACGATCTGCAGCAGAAGGTCCCCGGCCTCCTCCTTCACCGCGTCCATTTTACCTTTTGTGATGGCATCAGCCAGCTCGTAAGCCTCCTCGGTGATGGGGGTCCGCAGGGTTTCCAGCGTCTGTTTGCGGTCCCAGGGACAGCCGTCCGGCGCCCTGAGCCGCTCAATGATGTCCACAATTTCGTCAAAATAATGTTTTGCGGCGGCCTTCTCCGCCTTCACATCCGACAGACCTGACATGGCAACGCGCCTCCAAATCCATAAATAATGATAGTATATCCGATTTACGCCAGTGCCTTTTCGTCGTTACAAACCTTTTCCACCTTAATAGTCGCGGCGTAGGCACTGTTGAAGAGCCCCAAAATCGCGGAAAGGACAAAAAGCGTCTCAATGCCCAGCGTCTGCCATATCCAGCCGCCAAACAGCGCAATGAGGATACTTATCAGGTGATTGACAGAAAGTCCTGTTGAAATCGTCGCTTTTACCTCCTCGGCATTGACGGAGATATCCTGTACATAAACGTTGGATGCCATCGACGCCAGGGAGATGACCGAATCAAGAACATAATTGAGGCAGCAGACAACAAACGCCACGCGCATGGTGAATATATGATGAGCAAAACCATAGAAAAAACACACAATCACCAGAATCAGCGTGTCAGAAATCATCACAATCTTATAACCCAGCCGGTCGATAATTCTGCCTATGACAGGGGAAGCGATAAAGCAGCTGATTGCGGACACGGCGAAGAGCAGGCTGATGGTCATGGCGCTTGCCCCATAGAACAGCACCAGCACATAAGGACCAAAGGTGAAAAATATCTGTTTCCTTGCTCCGTAAAAGACCTCCAGCATATAGAATTTGCTGTATTTTCTGCGGAAATAGAAGCGGCTTTTGGTCCTGTCCGCGCCGCTGTGCCCTGTCAATCTCAGGGACGCGGCAAAGCCAAGCGCAAAAATAGCGGTGGCCGTCCAGAAGATGGGGCGGAAGAGCCCAGGTGTTCGGCCTATGAGGAAGAAGACCGCAGCGACAGCGATGTAACCCATCAGGGTTCCCCCCTCGTACACCGAGGTCTGGACTCCCAGCGCCGAGCCTCCATGCCCCTCCTGCGAGTACTCCAGAGACAGTGTGCTCCTCATGCCAAACTGCATATGCTCCCCCAGTGAATAGGTGAAAATCGACAGGGTAACGAGGGCACGGGATGCCGGGACAAGAGCCAGCATCCCCATTCCCAGCACCATGATAAAAGCGCCGGTCTTGTATATTCTCTCCGCAGAAAAGGTGTAGAGCACCGCAAGGATAAAGATCAGCATGAGCCCTGGCAGTTCTCTGAAAAATTCCAGCACACCGCGGTCAAACTTCGTCATGGCAACAACCTCGGCCAGATAATTGTCCATGACCCCCTTGTACAGCCCGCAGGCCAGTCCAAAGGTGACAGCGGAGAGCAGAAACGCTCTGTACTTTGAATCAGGGCAGAATATTGCCTCTAACTTTTTCATCGCAGCTCACCTCAAAAAAATAAAAGGGACAGCCTCATTCTGTCGGCTATCCCTTCCCATTAAATTCTGCTGAATGTTACGACGCGCTGCCACCGCCGCTGAGCTGGCTCAGAATGCCGGAGATGGAGCTGGCCTGCTGGGACAGCTCCGAAATTCGTTCCTCCGCCGCAGCGTACTGCGAGCGCAGGCTCTCTTCCATGCGGTCCAGACGCTCCTGGAATTTGCTCAGGTACTCGTCGATGCTGGTGATCTGCGTCTCGATGTTCGTAATCTCCGTCTTCAGCGTCCCGGAGTAGGTGCTGGACGACTGGAGCATCGACTTCACCTGCGAGTCCATCTGTTTGGCGAAGGCCAGCATGAGCTGTTCTGTCTCCTCCGGGTTTTCCTCCATCGCATCGAGGAACGCCTGGGAATCGAACTCAATTTCGCCGCTCATGCCATAGTTGTCCGACGTGGTCTCTATCCCAATCTGGTAGAGTCCTCTGTAAGTGGTATTCATCTTCAGGGCGTTCAGAGCCGTCGTGCCTGACAGGGATATCTCGTCGGTCCCGGCCGTCGACCCCTGCTTGATGACCAGTTTGCTGTCTACGACCTCGGCCTTGACGTAGTTCTGAAGAGTTCCTGCACTATCATGGTGAAGTCCCCATGCCTCGTTGGAATCCTCAGTCCCTGTAGTGTCGTTGATCTTTGCCGCGATGGTTTCCAGCGTATCCGACGAGGTGATGGTGATGTTGGCAGAGTGGTCCCCGACCTTGATGCTGAGAGTGGCGCTACCGTCCTCTTCCGTGCCGTTGCTGAGCGTTGTGCGTTTAATGCCGTTGTTCGACATATCACCATAGATGGCCTCGGCGCTCGTGCGTTCCTTGAAGGTGAAAGCGTAGTCCTGGGAGATGATGGAGCGCAGGGCAGACTTGGTGTTGCGGAGGTACGAGTTGCCGTACAGCAGGCCCCAGCTTGTGTGGAAGTCGTCTGAGCTGCGGGAAAGATAGTTGCTGTCGCTGTCCTCAGAGTAGTCCGTGTTGACCTGTTTCTCCGAGGATCGGGTGTTGATCCAGTCCATCAGCGTGTTGTAGCTCTCCACGAAGGTCTCAATGCTCTCGACGGTCTTGTCCGTGTCCTGGGTGACGTCCACGGACACCTTGCCCACGCCTTTGAAGTCCAGCCGAACACCGTTCAGGACTTCGTTATCATAGTCGATGTAGTTGTCAGAGATTGTCACTTCATCGTCATCAATCAGCACAACGGCATCCTGAGCCGCCGTGTAGTGCTCCTCGTCCGTCAGATCCAGCCCAAGCGCGGACAGCAGGCCGGAGTCATCGTCATCCAGGCTGAAGAGATTGTCGCTGTAGGTGTAAGACACC